>NZ_JAAARL010000026.1:0-87069 GCF_009908205.1 Pseudomonas sp. Fl5BN2
GCGCATTCTACAGCAGCCTCATTTGCTGTCAAGTGATTATTTTCAGAAGTTTTCAAAGTTTCCTTTGTAACTTCAACCACTTGCGCTTCCGATCTCTCGTTAGCGGGAGGCGAACTCTACAGCGTTATACGCTGCTGTCAACACCTCTTTTTCACCGCTTTCGACCGAGAGGATCGAATCGTTAATAAGGCTAAAACTCACTGCCTTACCAACTCCTTCTGGCTTCGATGAACTTAAGCGTAACCGCTGCCGAAAACTGCGTAACTCGTTGAATTTCAAGGAGTTTTCCGTTTCGACTGCGCCGGAAGTGGGGCGAATTATAGACGTGTAGAATCTGCCGTCAACCCCTAATTACACTTTTGTTGCAGAAGCAGGCCGCTTAGCCAATAAACGCGGGATTCTGCACATTACCACCGGGATTCGCAGCCCCAACAAAAGAGCGCCTATAAAGGCATACACAGCCCACTCTTTAAGATCCGCCCGCACAATCCATAGCATGTGCAGCAAACCCAAGCCAAGAATGACGTAAACCAACCGATGCAGCGCCTTCCATCGACGCCCCAACAGACGCTGGCTATATCTATTGGAGGTAACCGCAAGCATCAACAGTCCGAGAAACCCCAGGCTCCCGACAATAATGTACGGCCGCTTACGCAGCTCAACCCCCAGCTGCGACCAATCCAGACCAAGAATAAACACTGCATAGGCACTTAGATGCAGCACTACATAAGCAAAGCACCACAAGCCAAGTTGCCTGCGAACCATAATCCACCCTGCCCAGCCGGTTAGCTTCTGCAACGGTGTCATGCCCAGAGTGACCAGCAACAGTATCAAGGTACCCAATCCCAAACGATCAACCAGTACCTTTCCAGGGTCCGGCCCCAGCGCCAAGCTCCAGGCCTGGTACAACCAGAGCAAAGGCCAGATGGAGATCATGACAAAAACACCAATACGCCAGATGGGATAACGCATCAGTAATTCTTCCGCAGATCCAGGCCGCTATATAAAGAAGCAACCTCGTCCGAGTAGCCGTTGAACATCTGCGTCTCGCGGACGTTCGGACTGAACAGACCACTCGGCAAGCGTCGCTCCCGCGCCTGAGTCCAACGCGGATGATCAACCGTGGGGTTCACGTTGGCGTAGAAACCATACTCATCGGAAGCAATACTCTGCCAGGTCGTCTTCGGCTGCTCTTCCACCAGACTGATACGCACAATCGACTTGATGCTCTTGAAGCCATATTTCCATGGCACCACCAAACGCAGGGGCGCGCCATTCTGATTAGGCAACTCGCGGCCATACATGCCCACGGCAAGAATCGCCAAAGGATTCATCGCCTCATCCAGACGCAACCCCTCGACATAAGGCCAATCAATCAAAGCAAAACCCGAGCGCTGGCCTGGCATACTCTTGGGGTCCTGAAGGGTTTCAAAACGAATAAATTTGGCTTGGGAAGTCGGCTCAACCTGCTTAAGAAGCTCAGAGATCGGAAAGCCTATCCACGGAATAACCATCGACCAGGCTTCTACACACCTAAGACGGTAGATTCGCTCTTCCAACTGATAGGGCTTCATGAAGTCCTCCAGCGCGTAGCGTCCTGGCTTTCCAACCTCCCCATCCACAACGACAGTCCAAGGCTCGGTTTTCAGCGCACCGGCATTCGCAGCAGGGTCGCCCTTATCCGTACCGAACTCATAGAAGTTGTTGTAGTGCGTCGCATCCTTGAACGGCGTGATCGCCTCATTCTTGGCGGTGACGGCCTGCCAATGGGTCGCCGGGAGTTTTTGAGCAAACCATGACGGCAGCTTGCCGGGCTCAACATCGGGGTAGCGACTCGCCTCTTCGGCACAGCCCCAACTGGGCAAGCTGCTAGCCGCCAGGCCAACAATGGCACCACCCAACAGGCTGCGACGAGAGAAATACAGGGATTCAGGCGTGACGTCCGACTCTTTGCAGTCAGACGACTTGGGGACTTGGATCAGCATGACAACTCCGCAGTATTGGAGAACAGATGTACCAATAGACTGCGGAGTATGGGGGAAATTACATCACTCGGTGCTTTTGCGCCGACGCAGATGCAACAAGTACTGAACCGGGCCCGAAGCTGCATAGGCAAGGAAGACAAGGAGCAGAATACGTGGCGGATCGCTGAACACCACGGCAAAGACCAGCACCACCGCCAGGATCGCTACAAAAGGCACGCGCCCTTTCAGATCCAGATCCTTGAAGCTGTTGTATTTGATGTTGCTGACCATCAGCATGCCTGCTGCCGCGACCATCAGTGCAACCAGGAACGACATCTTCGAACCTTGGATACCGTAGTCACTGAAGGCCCACACAATACCGGCCACCACGCCCGCCGCCGCAGGGCTGGCCAGACCGATGAAGTAACGCTTGTCAGCGGTCCCCACCTGAGTATTGAAACGCGCCAGGCGCAACGCAGCGCCAGCAACATAGATAAAGGCAACCATCCAGCCGACCTTGCCCATATCACCCAGGGCCCAACCGAAGGCCAGCAACGCCGGCGCAACGCCAAACGCGACCATGTCCGACAAAGAGTCGTACTCGGCGCCGAAGGCGCTCTGGGTGTTGGTCATACGGGCGACTCGCCCATCCAGGCCGTCGAGCACCATGGCGACAAAAATCGCGATGGCGGCAAAGGCGAAGTACTTGCTCGCCCCTGCCGTATCACCGGCGCTCAATGCACTCTGGGCACTCATCGAACTGATGATGGAATAGAACCCCGCGAACAGATTCGCAGTGGTGAACAGATTCGGCAGAAGATAGATACCACGATGCCGGACTTTACGGCCTTCAGCGTCATGCCCTTCTTCGACATGCTCATCGATCGGTAGCAGGCTTTCGGCGTCAGAGGCCTGGTTTGGCTCTTCGGGACGTTCGCTCATGGACAATACCTTGCAACGGTGTGAATAGTTTCGACAGATACCCAGGACCGCGATTCGGCCACAAAGGATCCAGCTTTATACCAGAACCTACCCGCCCAAACGAAAAAACGCGGCCTAGGCCGCGTCTTTCCTGACAAAACTCGAACTTAGTTCTTGGCTTTATCGACGATTTTGTTAGCACCGATCCACGGCATCATCGAGCGCAGTTGCTCACCGATGATTTCGATACCGTGAGCAGCGTTGTTACGGCGCTTGGCGGTCATCGATGGGTAGCCGGTAGCGCCTTCGCTGATGAACATCTTCGCGTACTCGCCATCCTGGATGCGCTTCAGAGCGTTGCGCATGGCCTGACGGGATTCAGCGTTAATGACTTCAGGGCCAGTCACGTACTCGCCGTACTCGGCGTTGTTGGAGATCGAGTAGTTCATGTTGGCGATACCGCCTTCGTACATGAGGTCAACGATCAGCTTCAGTTCGTGCAGGCACTCGAAGTAGGCCATTTCCGGCGCGTAGCCAGCTTCAACCAGGGTTTCAAAACCGGCTTTGACCAGCTCGACGGTACCGCCACACAGAACAGCCTGTTCGCCGAACAGGTCGGTTTCAGTCTCGTCCTTGAAGGTGGTTTCGATGATGCCGGTACGGCCGCCGCCTACGCCAGCAGCGTAAGACAGAGCAACGTTCTTGGCGTTGCCGGAAGCGTCCTGGTAGATGGCGATCAGGTCAGGGATGCCGCCGCCCTTGACGAACTCGGAACGCACGGTGTGACCCGGTGCTTTCGGCGCGATCATGATCACGTCGAGGTCGGCACGCGGCACAACCTGGTTGTAGTGGATCGCGAAGCCATGGGAGAAGGCCAGGGTGGCGCCCTTCTTGATGTTCGGCTCGATTTCATTCTTGTACAGGGAAGACTGGAACTCGTCCGGAGTCAGGATCATGACCAGGTCGGCAGCAGCAACAGCGCTGGCAACGTCGGTCACTTTCAGGCCATGGGCTTCAGCCTTGGCAACGGTAGCCGAACCTTTACGCAGGCCAACAGTCACGTCAACGCCGGAGTCTTTCAGGTTGCACGCTTGAGCGTGGCCTTGGGAGCCGTAACCGATGATGGCGACTTTCTTGCCCTGGATGATCGACAGGTCGCAGTCTTTATCGTAGAAAACTTTCATGAATTTCCCCTATATCAGGCCGTTCCGGCCATTCGCTAATTTGGTTTAGATGCTGAGTACTTTGTCGCCGCGGGCGATACCGGTTACGCCGCTACGGACGGTCTCCAGAATCGAGGCGGTGCCGACGGACTGAATGAAGCTGTCGAGCTTATCGCTGGTACCGGTCAATTGAACGGTATACACGCTAGCGCTGACATCAACGATCTGCCCACGGTAAATATCGGTAGTGCGCTTAACCTCGGCGCGCTGGGCACCAGTGGCCTTGATCTTGACCAGCATCAGTTCGCGCTCGATGTGAGCACTTTCCGACAGGTCAACCAATTTGACCACTTCGATCAACTTGTTCAGGTTCTTGGTGATCTGCTCGATGACCTCATCATGGCCGACAGTAGTCAACGTCAGACGCGACAGAGTCGGGTCTTCTGTAGGCGCCACAGTCAGGCTTTCGATGTTGTAGTTGCGCTGCGAGAACAGGCCAACTACACGAGACAGAGCACCCGGTTCGTTTTCCAGAAGCAAGGAAATAATGTGCCGCATGATTAAGTACGCTCCGTCTTGCTCAGCCACATATCGCGCATGGAGCCGTCTTTGATCTGCATCGGGTAGACGTGCTCGCTGGTGTCGACCGAAATATCAATCACCACCAGGCGATCTTTCATGGCGAACGCCTCTTCCATCTTCGACTTCAAGTCTTTCGACTCGGTGATGCGCACGCCGACGTGACCATAGGCTTCTGCCAGCTTGACGAAATCAGGCAGCGACTCCATATAGGAGTGCGAATGACGGCTGCCATAACTCATGTCTTGCCACTGGCGAACCATACCCAGAACACCGTTGTTCAGGATGACGATTTTTACCGGCAACCCGTACTGCAGGCAGGTAGACAGTTCCTGAATATTCATCTGGATACTGCCCTCCCCCGTTACACAAGCAACGTCGGCATCCGGGAAGCTCAACTTGATGCCCATGGCAGCCGGGAAACCGAAGCCCATGGTGCCCAGGCCACCGGAGTTGATCCAGCGGTTCGGCTTGTTGAACTTGTAGTACTGCGCGGCGAACATTTGGTGCTGACCCACGTCGGAGGTCACAAAGGCATCGCCCTTGGTCACTTCGCACAGGGTTTCGATCACAGTCTGTGGCTTGATGATGCTGCCATCGCCCTTATCGTAAGGGAACAGGCCGCGATCACCGCGCCACTCATCGATCTGCTTCCACCAGCTCGCGACCGTATCCTTGTTCGGGGTCTCGCCGATTTCCTTGAGGGCCGCAACCATTTCGGTCATGACGCTCTCCACCGGGCCCACGATAGGTACATCGGCCTTGATGGTCTTGGAGATGGACGCCGGGTCGATATCGACATGGATGATCTTGGCGTTCGGGCAGAACTTCGCCGGGCCGTTGATAACCCGGTCATCGAAACGCGCGCCGACTGCCAGGATTACGTCAGCATGGTGCATCGTCAGGTTGGCGGTGTAGCTGCCGTGCATGCCGAGCATGCCGACGAACTGCCGGTCGGTACCGGGGTATGCGCCCAGGCCCATCAGGGTGTTGGTCACTGGCAGATTGAGCATCTTGGCCAGTTCGGTCAGCGGTGCGGAACCGCCACCGAGGATCACTCCGCCACCTGCATAAAGCACAGGACGCTTGGCCGCCAGGAGCATTTCTGCTGCCTTGCGGATTTGCCCGGAGTGACCGCGCACAGCCGGGCTATAGGAGCGCAGCTTGGCTTTCTTGGGAAAAACGTATTCGAACTTTTCAGCCGGGTTGGTCATGTCCTTGGGGATATCGACCACCACCGGGCCAGGACGACCGGATTGCGCCAGATAGAACGCCTTCTTCATGACTTCCGGGATTTCCGAAGCGTGCTTGATCATGAAGCTGTGCTTCACGATCGGCCGGGAGATACCGATCATGTCGGTTTCCTGGAACGCATCGGTGCCGACCATGGTGCTAGGCACCTGACCGGAAATGATCACCATTGGAATCGAGTCCATATAGGCGGTGGCAATACCGGTAATGGCATTGGTCGCACCCGGGCCGGAAGTCACCAGTACCACACCGGCTTTACCGGTGGCACGGGCATAGCCGTCAGCCATATGGGTTGCCGCTTGTTCATGGCGAACCAGGATGTGAGTCACTTCCGGTTCTTTGAACAGGGCATCGTAAACATGCAGGAGAGCACCACCCGGGTACCCGTAGATATATTTGACGCCTTCGTCACGCAAAAAGCGGACGAGCATCTCACCGCCAGATAAAAGCTCCACGTTGTTCACCTCTAAAACGCCAGAATACCGCCCTCAAAAGGGAGCGGGTCTTAATAGGTTTACTTCTCAGCAGAGCATGAGCGACGGTAGTCGCCGACTACGTCAGCACTGACTGAGCAAGTATTGGGAGCCCCCCAAAGTGTTGCGGGGTTTTCCCACCCAGCGCGAGGTAACGCGTTGCGGGTGTAGCACTTCGGCGCGGGTGTGCGCCTCATGATCTGCTGAGTGGGTCTGCTTCTGGCAGTCCCTCTACAGCGGACTTTGGATTCTTCTGTTTCGTCCTCTTCAAGTCAAGTCGTCTATGTAGCTAATTCGAACTAAGCGCATGAGAACGCAAGAAAAAACCTCAAAACAACAACTCTCTGCGCTTCAATTGCGCAATCTCCAACAAGCAAATCAGAATTGCGAACCTTGACTTTATTCACAGACCTATTGAACGGCCCAGGTCCTGAACCTGATGCATAAGGAGAAAGCCCCGCGGTAGCGCCAGACGAGAACACACAGGGCTATAGGGAACGACTGCCAGGTGAACCTGGCAGTCCAGCGTCAGCGAGTAGCTACGATGAGCTGATCAAACTCTTTGAGCAGAGCACGCAACTGCTGGTCGCGCCCCTGCATGGGACGGGTAGAGAACACCATCTCGGCCATTTCCTGGATACCGGAAGCATTGGGCAGCGGCAGATCCTGCTCCAGGATCATCTTCATGCGAGGCAGGAAGATCCACTGCAGCCATTGCTCGAACTCCAGCGTATCCACGGCAAAAGGCTGGGTACTGGCCAAAGATTCGGCACTGGGCGCAACGTCACCCCACAAGCCCTGCAATCGCAGTTCGCGCTCGATCAACAGCAGGTGCTCGGCGATTCTCGGAAAACGCATATCCATCACAGCGAAACCCGGGCTTTCTGACGGGCCTGGGCCGCACCAGCGGCGTCGCCCTGCTTTTCACGGGCTTGAGCGATCAACTCCCACAAGCTCGCCTGAAGATCGGGACGACCGCCAGAGAAGCTCAGACCGCGACGGGCAAACTGCTCTGCTTGAGGAGCATCGCCCTGGGCCATTCTCACCTGAGCCAGACGGTACAACACCTGCGGCTCGCGCGGCGCCACACGCTGAGCGCGTTCGAGACTGGAGGACGCGCCGTTCAGATCACCACTGGACTGCTGTTGCTGAGCAGTGGTCAGCAACGCCAATACCGGGCCGTCCAGCTGTTCATCGGCCGACAAGCCACCCGCACGGGCCGAAGGAATGCCACTCGGCGTCGAAGGCATATTGTAGGTGCCCTGGTTGATCGGAGCCGACTGATAACTCGAACCATCCACCGGTCCCGGTGTAATAGGGCCAGAAGTGACAGGACCCGGAGTAATCGGCGAACTGCTGATCGGCGCCGAGGCCGTTGCACCGCCGCCAGGGACCATCACCACGACTCCGGAGTCTGCCGGAATCGCCTGAGCCTGAGCTTGCGCCGGACGCTTGATAGTCGTCTGACGAAAACCTCCAGAGGCGGAAATTCGCTCACTGTTGGACACGGCGGTCCCAGAGTCCACGACGGGAATGGAACCGCGCTGCACACTGGCGCAACCGTTGAGCAACGCCAGCGCTGTAATAGCTGGAACCCACCATTTGTTCACGTCAAACCCTCATCGCTTAGTTCATCCAGCCTTTGACCCAATCCATCACCGAATCACCACCTGCCGGGGTTTCACCACCGCAAGAGGCGCCGGGAGGCGGTTCGCTGCCGCGAATATACGGCATCTGCACCGCGCCCGGACAGTTGGCGTCGGAGCCCTGCCCCGTACGCGAATCGATCCAGGCCTGGACCACGTTGTCCGGCTGCGGCATGTCCAGTGGCAATGGGTCAGCCTTGCGCATGAAACTGGTCCAGACCTGCAAGGCACCGGTGGCACCGGTAAACGGTGTCTTGCCGTTATCGTCGCGCCCCAACCAGACCACGGCCAGCAAGTCCTGGCTGAAACCGGCGAACCAACTGTCACGGGAGTCGTTACTAGTACCGGTCTTGCCGGCAAGCGCCAAGGTCTTGGGCAATACGTTGTACACCGAGCTGCCCGTGCCTTCACGCATCACCCGCTGCATCGCACTCTGGATCAGGTAGATCGACCCAGCATCGAATCGCTGTTGAATCTGGAACGGATAGCGCTTGAGCGGCTCGCCTTCGGCGGTCAGCACGCTGCGAATCCCGCGCATTGGCGTATTGAAACCGCCATTGGCCAGCGTCTGGTACATGGTCGCCACTTCGATCGGACTCATGCCCCCCGCGCCCAGCAACATCGAAGGAAATGCCGGGAACTCCCGGGTAACCCCCAAGCGCCCAAGGGTCTTCAACACATTGGGTACGCCCACTTCCAGACCGAGCCGCGCAGTGGACAGGTTGTAGGAGTGGGCCAGCCCCTGATAGAGGAAAACCGTACCGTGGGAGCGCCGATCATAGTTCTGCGGCTTCCAGACTTGGCCATCCGCACCTTTTACCGAGAACGCCTCATCCGAGAGCCAACTGGTCAAGGTGTACTGACTGGGCTTTTCCAGAGCGGTCAGGTAGACCGCCGGCTTGATCAACGAGCCGATCGGGCGCACCGCATCCAGCGCTCGGTTGAATCCGGCGAAACTGGCCTGGCGACTACCGATCATGGCTTGGACTTCACCGGTTTCCGGATTGGTCACGACCATCGCCGCCTCGACGTCTTCCGAGCCCTTGCGACCAGACAGGCGCTTGAAGGTATCGTTGACCGAGGCTTCCGCCTTCATCTGCAAGATCGGATCGAAACTGGTGAAAATGCGCAGGCCTTCTTCGGTCAAGTCTTCGTCGCGGTAGTCCTGCCGCAACTGGCGCTTCACCAGGTCGAGGAAACCCGGGAACGAGCTGTCCGCCAGACTGCCACGTTTGGTCACGCCCAAGGGCATGCTCTTCGCTGCGGCAACCTGCTCCGCCGTGGCCACGCCCTGCTGTTCAAGCAAATCAAGCACCAGGTTACGCCGCTCCAGTGCACGCTCAGGGTAACGCCGCGGGTTGTAATACGAGGGGCCCTTGACCATCCCCACCAAGAGCGCCACCTGGTGCAACTTGAGTTCGGACAGCGGCTGACTGAAAAAGAACTGACTGGCCAGACCGAAGCCATGCACTGCACGCTGGCCATCTTGACCGACGAAAACTTCGTTGAGGTAAGCCTCAAGGATTTCGCGCTTGTCGTAATGCAACTCCAACAGCAACGCCATCATCGCTTCATTGAGCTTGCGTGACAGGCTGCGCTCGTTGGTCAGGAAGAAGTTCTTCACCAACTGTTGGGTCAGGGTACTGCCGCCCTGGCGCATCTGGCCCGACGACGTGTTGACCCAGATCGCTCGAGCGATCGACTTCGGCGACACCCCGAAGTGCGAATAAAAGTCACGGTCTTCCACCGCCACCAGGGTTTCCAGCAGATATGGAGGGACCTGATCGATCTTGATCAGAATCCGGTCTTCAAGATTCTTAGGGTACAGACCACCGATCAACAGCGGCTCCAGACGCACCACCGCCAGTTTCGCGCCCTTGCTGCCGGAGAGTTCAGCCACATAGTCGCCGGAGAAACGCACACGCACGGGCTGCGCCTGCTCCAGCCCTTCATAGAACTGGAAACCGCGGGTATTCAGGTCAACGGTATTGCCGCTGACCGCCGCAGCGCCGGGGCCGTTGGCGACACTTTCGCGGCGATAGCCCAGGGCATCGAGTTCCGTCAGGAAGTCGTCTTTGCTGAGCTTCTGTCCGACGAACAGCTCCAGCGGACGTGCATAGACCTTGGCCGGAATGGTCCAGCGCTTGCCGGAGAACTTCTCCTGGACCACAGCATCAAGGTAAATCGCAAAGCCGGCGAGCACCACCAAACCAACCAGACTGAGCTTGAGCGCCCAGCCCAGCCAGGGGCGCAGGCCACCAGACGAAGTTTTTTTAGCGGAACGAGGGGATCGGGTACGAGTCATGGCGGCGGATTATACGCACTTTATTCATCCTCAACATGTGCCGCCCGAGGTTTGCCTTAGCGCTCTCAGCAGCCATAATGACGCCCTCGATTTTCCCGACGCTGAAGGATCGCCTGTGAGCCAGTCACTGATCGCCGCCCTGCAAAACCCTGCTTTGTATCCTCATCCCGTAGACGGGTTTCAGGTCATCGAAACCCACATCTCCTGGGTTCTGCTCACCGGCCCCTTTGCTTATAAAGTGAAGAAGCCGGTCAACTTCGGTTTCCTCGATTTCACCAGCCTGGATGCTCGCGAACATTTCTGCGGTGAAGAGCTGCGATTGAACCAGCGCCTGACCGATGATCTTTACCTGGAAGTGCTGCCGATCACCGGCAGCATTGAGGCCCCTGAACTGGGCGGCAGCAGCCCGGTCATCGAATACGCGTTGAAAATGCGCCAGTTTCCTCAAAGCCAGTTACTCAGCACCCTGCAGGCCAACAGCGAACTGACCACCGCACACATCGACGAGATGGCCCAACAGATCGCTCAATTTCACCTAAACGCTCCCAAGGTTCCCGCCGCCCACGAGGCTGGCACTCCAGACAGCGTAATGGCGCCGGTGCGCCAGAACTTCGAACAGATCCGTCCGTTTCTCAGCGACAAGGCCGACCTGCAGCAACTCGAAGCCCTGGAAGCCTGGGCAGAGGCCAGCTTCGAACGTCTCAAGCCATTGCTGGCCCAGCGCAAGAGCGAAGGTTTCATCCGTGAGTGCCACGGCGATATCCATCTGGGCAACGCCACGATCATCGATGGCAAAGTGGTGATTTTCGACTGCATTGAATTCAACGAACCTTTTCGGTTCACCGACGTGTATGCCGACACCGGTTTCCTCGCCATGGACCTGGAAGACCGCGGCCTGAAAAGCCTTGCTCGGCGCTTCATCAGCCAGTACCTGGAACTGACCGGTGACTATCAAGGCCTGGAGCTGCTCAACTTCTATAAAGCCTATCGCGCCCTGGTACGCGCCAAGGTCAGCCTGTTCAGCATGCCCGCCGACGCCACCCCGGTGCAGCGCGCCACCACCCTGCGTCAATACCGCAACTACGCCAACCTGGCAGAAAGCTACAGCACCATTCCATCGCGCTTCCTGGCTATCACCTCAGGTATTTCGGCGGTCGGCAAAAGTCGCGTTGCCATGCGCCTGGTTGAAGCTCTCGGCGCCATTCGCCTGCGCTCCGACGTGGAACGCAAGCGCCTGTTCGGCGAACAGCAAGTAGCGAACGACCCGCACGCTGGCATCTACAGCAGCGAAGCCAGCAGTACTACCTACGCACGCCTGCATGAAATCGCCGAAACCATCCTGCGCGCCGGCTTCCCGGTGGTGATCGATGCCACCTACCTCAAGCGCGCCCAACGGGATGCTGCTGCCAAGGTTGCCGAAGCCACTGGCACGCCTTGCCTGATCATCGACTGCAATGCTCCTGAGGCGGTGGTTGCCAGCTGGTTGGCGCAACGCCAGGCCGATCAGAACGACCCTTCCGACGCCACCTTGGAAGTGATCGCCAATCAACAAGCCACTCGCGAAGCCCTGACAGACGAAGAACTGCTGCGTAGCAAACGCATCGAAACCAACGAAAGTGGCAGCCTGGATGCCCTGGTTGCCAACATTCGTCAGCGTCTCCCGGGCCTGTAAGCGATTATTTCAGCCGTGAAGTGGCAAAGACTTCACGGCTGAAAAATAGTGGCACTATACTGGCGTCATAAATCCAACACCGGTGATGTCACCATGAGCCAACCGAAACTTCTCGACACTCCGCTCTACGCCCTGCTGCATAAAGACGACATCGTCGGTTTCAACCGCGAACGTCCGAAGGATCACCCCGTAGACATGCGCGGCGGCGACTTCCGTGGCCTTGATCTGCGCGAACTGAACGCCCAGGGCATCGATTTCACTGACGCCTACTTCCGCTCGGCGGATCTGCGTGGCCTGGACCTGCGAAACGCCTCCATGGAAGGCGCCAGCCTCGCCCATGCGCAGATTTCCGGCGCCTACTTCCCGGTCGAACTGACTGCCGATGAGATTCTCATGTCGGTCAATTTCGGCACCCGCCTGCGCTACAACACCCGCTGAGCTTCCTGCCCCTCTATGTCCGGCGCACTGTTCAGGCCGGACTATAGCCCTCCTCTCTCGCCTTTCCCCACCTCTGCAAGGCCTGGGCACGTCTTGTTGTCGAGCCTTGATTCATCGGCCTTAGAAGCATTTGCGCCAAACCCGACCAAAGAACAGCGCGTTTTCTGCTGAGCGCTACACTCCTGTGAGGCTACCCACACACCATTCGGCCATCGCCAGGAGGCTTAATGAATGATGAACTGCAACACCTGAAAAACCTTGGCAAGACATCCGCACAATGGCTGCATGCAGTGGGTATCCATAGTGCTTCCGACTTGCGTCGCCTGGGCGCGGTGGACGCCTACCGAGCGGTGCGTACCCGCGGTTTTCGCGCGTCGAAAGTCCTCCTCTACGCCATCGAGGGCGCGCTGATGGACATGCATTGGAACGATCTCCCCATCGAGCGCAAAGAGGCGTTGAACAGACAGTTGGATGCCATTTCCACTCGTCATAAAAACTGACTGGCAGATCCTCATGTATCTATTGGGAGAACAACCGGATTATGCCGACGCCCTGATCAATCGGCTGCAAAGCATCCCGACTCAATTGCTGGAAGGTCTCTCGCCCAGTGCCCCAGTGCTGGAGCTTGAGCCCATGGAGGATCTGTCCAGCGTATTGCCAGACCATCAGTTGTTCCTGCTGGAAAGTGGCGTGATCCAGGCCAGTGTCGAAGAACGGCCTTTGTTCTACCTGCATGAAGGCGATCTGGTCGGGCTGCGTCGCGGTATCGAACACCCACAATGGCATTTGAATTGCGATACGCCATTGCGTCTGATCCCCTACCTGAGGGCTGAAGTATTTCGGCATGTCTACGCTGACGAGCAACGCTCGGAACTGTTTCTGCAGTACCTGATCGGCCAGACCGCCCTGCTCTCCGATGCAATCGCCCGCTTGAAACCTCCGCAATTACGTAGCAACAACGGCTTCAAACGCGTGGAGACGGGCGAACTGCTGATTGCCCAGGGCGATGAAGCTGATCACGTGTTTGTGATACTCGAAGGCCATGCACAAGCCTTTGTCGACGGTCACAAGGTCGGGGATGTACCCAAAGACGAAATTTTCGGCGCCATGGCCATCTTTACCGGAGAGAAACGCAGCGCCAGCGTGATCGCCAGTGAGCCGAGTACAGTCATGCTGATTCCCAAGGAGCAGTTTCTCAGCCTGACCCAGAGCAATCCGCGGATCGCCCACAGCCTGATCGAAAGCATGGCCCGGCGCATCGATCTGCTGAACAAGGAAGTCACCCGGCTCATGGCCTTGAACACCCCGGAATAAAGGCTGGTTTACCGGTGATCCAAACAAGCGTTCGGAGAAATATGCGAAAACTGAAAAAGCTTTGTTGACTTCGAAATGAGAATCGTTATGATTATCACAACTGGTCGCGAGATCAGTCGATAACCTGGAAGACCAGTGGTTCGGACTCTCAGATTATCTCCTCATCAGGCTAATCACGGTTATTTGACCCGGCTCTTGCCGGGTCTTTTTTTGCCCGCGAAAAAGTACTGCAATCAAGGTCTGAGTTGCGCGCAGTAATCCTTGTCCGGCTGGGGCGGCGTATACCAGACAAAGTCGGCGGCCGAGGCGAACACCTGGCTGCCCTGCTCCGCCAGGAGCAACACTGCAACGCTCTGCGTCTGATCCAGATCCGCCACATGCAAAGGCACGCCAAGATCCTTGCGCCCGTGAAATGTTCCGGCAAACAGCAAGGCCGGGATCGGCGCAGCCAGAAGTCGCTCGGCCATACGCCGATCCCGTTGCTGCTGCACCGCCAGCATGGCCGGTACCTGACTCTCGGGCAGCAAGCCACAGTGAGATTCACGGATTTGTGTGGATAGGGCTTCGGTCACTGCACTGGCATTGGCCCGCCCTCCGGGCAGCCGCGGCGCCTGAGCATAGATCCCACGTACTTCCTGACGATCCAGATTGGCCGCCAGCAACGGATACGGCTGCACCAGGGCATAACTCACCAAGAGGCCGTAGAGACTCCAGTCCCAACCCGATTGCCAAGCCAACAAGCCCGGCAGGCCATCAGGCAAACGTCGCCCGCCAAGAGAGCCCTTGAGCGCATCGACTCGTGGCTGCTGATCAGGGTTGAGCATTTCCAGCAGCAGACTGCCTTGGGGTCGATCCAGGGCCATCGAGCGCAATAGCCACAACTGCAAGGCATGGTGATCGGCATTGTCGTGCTGTTCGCCAACGATTACTCGTGGAGCGCGCGCCAGGCGCTCCACCAACTCGGCTGGGCTCAATACCTCGCCACTGCGCAGATCGATAATGTTTCCAGGAGCCCCAGCCACAGGAGGTGGCAAGACTCCAGGCGTGCTGTGACAGGCTGCCAGGAGCATTGCCATCAGGAGCAGAAGTGGGCGCATCAAGTCTTCCCCCTCTCAGTTCAGCGGGCGATGACCAAGGGGTGCCCGCGCTCAGGGTGCGCCTGCACCAGAACCTCCAGGCCGAACACGGCTTTCAAGGGTTCAGGACGCAGAACCGTGGCCGGAGTCCCCAATGAATGAGGTCGGCCCCCCTCAAGCAACAGCACACGATCACAGTAACGCGCCGCCAGATTCAGGTCGTGGAGAATGACCAGCACTCCCGCCCCGCGATCGGCGAACGCTCGAACGGCTTGCAAGGTGATGTGCTGATGCAATGGATCGAGGGCCGAAGTAGGCTCGTCGAGCAGCAAGTTCTGCCCCGCCTGCCCGGGCCATAATTGGGCCAGGACCCGCGCCAGATGCACCCGCTGTCGCTCGCCTCCGGACAACGCCAGGTAACTGCGCCCCCAAAGATGCGCGACATCGGCCGCCTCAAGCGCGGCACTGACTATCTCCTCATCGCGCACGCGGCCACTCTGGTGGGGCAAACGTCCCAGCCCCACCACTTCCTCGACCCTGAACGCAAAATCCAGGCTCGATGCCTGGGGCAGTACGGCCAGGCGTTGCGCACGCAGTCCACCCTCCCACCGCGCCAGTTCTTGCTGATCCAACAACACCCGCCCCTGATGGGCCGCCAACTCACCACTCAAGGCCCCGAGCAAGCTGCTTTTACCCGCGCCATTGGGCCCCAATACCCCCAGCACTTCACCTGGCAACAACTGCAGGTCAATGCCTGCCAACACTTCTTTGCCGCCGCGCCGGACGTGCAGATTCTCTACTTGCAACATCAGGCGCGCCCTCGCAGCAACAGGTACAAAAAGAAAGGTGCGCCGATAAAAGCGGTGACAATACCAATAGGCAGTTCAGCCGGCGCCAGCGCCAGGCGCGCCACCAGATCGGCCAACAGCAACAGGCTGGCTCCCGCCAGGATTGATGCTGGCAGCAAAGTACGATGATCCGGCCCAGACAACAGGCGCACCAGATGCGGCACCACCAGGCCAACAAAACCGATCATCCCCGCTGCCGCGACGGCGGCACCAACGCCCAGAGCAGTACAAAACACCAGTTCGCGCTTGAGCCCTTCGACATCGATGCCCAGGTGCTTGGCCTCGGACTCGCCCAGCAGCAGCGCATTCAACGCCTTGGCGCGGCGCGGCAGCCACAGCGCGACGCCTACCGTCACCAGCAACAGCGGCCACAGGCGCTGGTAACTGGCACCGTTCAGGCTGCCCAGGTTCCAGAAGGTCAAAGTACGCAAGGTAGCGTCATCCGCCAGGTAGGTGAACAAACCCACCGCCGAACTGGCCAGGGCGGTCAACGCGATCCCCGCCAACAGCATGGTCGCGACATGAGTCTGGCCATTGCGCCGCCCCAGTCGATAGACCAGTGCCGTCACCCCCAAACCACCGAGAAAGGCACAAATTGAGAGCAGGTAGGGACCGATGACCTCCGGCAAGCCACCAAACATCGAGCCCCCGACAATAGCGATGGCCGCGCCCAGCGCTGCACCACTGGACACACCTACCAGCCCCGGATCTGCCAGGGGGTTGCGAAACAGCCCCTGCATGGCCACGCCAGAAAGGGCCAGCACGCCCCCCACGGCCAAACCGAGCAGGGTCCGCGGCAGGCGAATCTGCCCAAGGATCAACTCCGCCTGCTCCAGTCCCTGCCCGTCTATGGGTAAACCGAGCAGCCGCAGGGCGGCGCGCAAAGTATCGAACAACGGCAGGCTGACCGGCCCCAAGGCCAGGGACAACCAGATGGCCAGCAGACACACAGTCCCCAGGCCGAGAAACAACGTACGAGGCTTGACCAGACGACTCATTGGGCAGACTTGGCCAAAGGATAGAAAGCTGTCGACAGGCGTTTCAGGCTGTCCGGCAAGCGTGGGCCCAAGCCTCCCACCAACAAGGTTGGATCAAGCTCGACCATTCGCCCCGCTTTGGCCGCCACCGTGGCCGCCAGCACCGGGTTCTCCTTGAACAGCGCGGCACGGGCCGCTTCACCGGTCAGGCTGCGGTCGGAGAACACCAGGACATCTGGATTCAATCCCGCCAGGGACTCCACCGAAAACGGTTTGTAACCCGTATGAGTCGCCAGATTGCGCCCGCCAGCCTGCTGCAATAACCAGTCTGCCGCAGTGTCCTTGCCTGCAATCAGTGGCTTGCCGCCGGCATGTCCGAGCAACAGCAGTACCCCGGGCGCGGCTTGTTGCGCCTGAGCCTGGGAAACCCAGGTCTTCTGCTGTTCGAGTTGCTGCTGATACTCCTCAAACAGTTTTCCGGCCTGCTCCTCACGACCCAGGAGCTGCCCCAAGTGCTGCAAGGTGTGCTGCAGGGTCGGCAGATCTGCATGGGCAGAAAACAGCTCGACCTTGACCCCCGCGCTGCGAATCTGCGAAAGCACTGGCGGCGGCCCCATTTCTTCGGTTCCCACCAGGATCTGCGGCCGCAGGCTCAAGATCCCCTCCGCCGACAACTGGCGCTGATAGCCGATACTCGGCAAGGCCTTGAGTGATTCCGGGTACTGGCTGGTGGTATCGACGCCTACCAGTTTCGACTCAGCGCCCATGGCTGCGACCCACTCCGACAAGGCCCCACCAGCACTGACCCAGCGCTGTGGCAACTCATCGGCGGCGGCCCATGGGCTCACCAGCAATCCGGCACAGAACGCAATGGCGCTGGCACTCAGGCGCATAAGAACATTTCCTATATAGAAGTGGGCCCGCGAAGCGGCTGTCCATGTGACATACCAAGCAGTCCAGGCATCAAAATGAGCAGGCGCCCCATGACGAGCGAGGCGGCCATTTGATAATTGTTTTCATTTGACCGTCAAGCGCTGACATGTTTCATCCTGCAGCCACGGAAAACTGTGACAGCCCAGACGCAGAGCCTTTGGATCATGAGGATAGACATGAAATTTCTGTGCGCCGGGAGCGATCTGGCCGAAGCCAGCAGCCGAGGTTTCCAGCTTCAGGGCTTGAAACTCTTTGCCGTGCGCCGCGAGGGCCAAGCTTATGTTTACGCCAATCGCTGCCCGCACCGGGGAGTGGCTTTGGAGTGGCAACCCGATCATTTCCTCGACCCCAGCGCCAGCCTGATCCAGTGCGCCACCCATGGCGCACTGTTTCTGATCGAGAGTGGGGAGTGTGTGGCCGGGCCTTGCGCCGGCCAGTTCCTGGAGGCTGTTGACTGCCGTGAAGACAGTCAGGGCATCTGGGTCGCTCTCTAGCCCTTCAGCAGCACCTCAAGGCGCCGGTCGATAAAAACCTCCTGGGCGGTCAAACAGACACCATAAGCCAGCACCTCGACACCAGCCGCCTTCGCGTCACGCAGGGCGGCGGCATAACCCGGGTCGATTTCCTCTGCTGGGCGTACTGCATCTATCCCCGAGAGGTTGACGCAATACAACTGAACCGCACGTACCCCCTCGCGCGCCAGGCTCGCCAACTCACGCAGGTGCTTGGCGCCACGTTGGGTCACGGCATCGGGAAACGCCGCAACTGACGAGCCATCGAAACCCAGGGTGACACTTTTGACTTCGACGTAGGCCGAACCGTCCGGGTAATCCAGACGAAAATCGATGCGGCTGTTTTCCTGCCCATAAGGCACCTCGCGCTTGAGCCCGGTGAACCCGTTCAATTCACTGATCAAGCCAGCACGCAACGCTTCCTCAACCAGCCCGTTGGCCCGTCCGGTATTGACGCAGGCCAGTCGTCCTTGGGGCGTCTCGCTGACTTCCCAAGTGCCCGGCAGCTTGCGCTTGGGATCATTGGAGCGGCTGAACCACACCTGCCCGCCCTCGACCATGCAATTGAACATCGAACCGGTATTGGGACAGTGGATAGTCAACTGCTCACCCGCAGTCGTTTCGATGTCTGCCAGAAAGCGCTTGTAACGACGCAGCAGGCGCCCTTCCTCTAGGGGCGGATCGAAACGCATCAGCCTTGCCAGCTCTGCAGGCCACGGGCGATACGCGCCACAGCTTCCTGCAGGCGCTCCAGGTTCTGGGTGTAGGCAAAGCGCACGTGATGGCCGGCCTGATGGCGGCCAAAATCCAGGCCTGGGGTGAAGGCCACATGCTCGGTTTCCAGGAAATGGCGGCAGAAAGCAAAGGCATCGCCACCAAAGGCACTGATATCGGCGTACAAGTAGAACGCCCCTTCAGGCTCAACGGCGATACTGAAACCCAGCTCGCGCAAAGCGGGCAGCAGGAAATCCCGACGGCGACCGAACTCGCCACGGCGCTCCTCCAAGATACTGATGGTTTGCGCCTCAAAACAGGCCAGGGCCGCGTACTGAGCCATGCTCGGTGCACTGATGTAGAGATTCTGCGCCAGCTTCTCCAGCTCACCCACAGCCGCTGGCGGTGCTACCAACCAGCCCAGGCGCCAGCCAGTCATACCGAAATACTTGGAAAAACTGTTCAAGACAAAAGCGCTGTCATCGACTTCCAGTACGCTGGCAGCGTCGGTGCCATAGGTCAGGCCGTGGTAGATCTCATCCACCACCAGGTGCCCATTACGCGCCTTGATCGAAGCGGATAGCCCCGCCAGCTCATCGCGACTGAGGACAGTGCCAGTGGGGTTCGCCGGTGAGGCGACCAAGGCCCCGACGCTGTCCTGGTCCCAGTAGCGCTCCACCAGGTCCGGGGTCAGTTGATAACGTACATCCGGCCCCACCGGCACCAGTTGTGCCGCGCCTTCCACCAGGCGCAGAAAGTGCCGGTTGCACGGATAGCCCGGGTCGGCCAGCAGCCAGTGCTTGCCTGGGTCTACCAACAGGCTGCTGGTCAACAGCAACGCGCCGGAACCACCGGGAGTGATCATGATCCGCTCGGGGTCGATGTCCAGACCATAACGCTGCTGGTAGAAGCCCGAGATTGCCGCCCTGAGCTCAGGAATGCCACGCGCCGGGGTGTAGCGGGTCTTGCCTGCGCTCAGCGCGGCCTGCCCGGCCTGGATGATCGGCTCGGCGGTGGTGAAGTCCGGCTCGCCGATCTCCAAGTGAATCACGTCGTGGCCGGCGGCTTGCAGTTCATTGGCACGGGCCAACAGGGCCATGACATGGAAAGGTTCGATAGCGCGACTGCGCGCACTGTAGGGCAGAGCCATTAGCCTTCCTTCATTCAAGGGGAGCAAAAGTCCGATTCTACCCATCCGATGAAGCCTGGGAGAACCCAACGCCTTCCAAGCGGTCTGCTGCGTTACGTCAATTGGCGCAAACAGAACTTGCAGACTTGACTAAAATCAACGATTGAACAGACCGATCAACAAGCCATACCAGACTTTCCCCGTTGCTACAGGCTATGCAGGACATAGGCTCGACAACCGGGAGTAGCGCGCTCTGGTTTGATCTGGTAAGTTCGCCCGCTTGCAGCCGCAGGGCCGGCAAGTGTCGGAGATGGAGCAATCCTGCGCAATGGATTACAAGAGTAGAGGCGGTCCATTCATGCCCACCCAAGCAAAGCAACAGATTCAATCGATCAGCGGTTTTGAACCTTATGTTGAAACTGCGGGCGAAGAGTACATGGGCAAGCCCATGCGCGAGCACTTCACCAAGATCCTGAACAAGTGGAAACAGGACTTGATGCAGGAAGTCGACCGCACTGTTGATCACATGAAAGACGAAGCAGCCAACTTCCCTGACCCGGCTGACCGTGCCAGCCAGGAAGAAGAGTTCAGCCTTGAACTGCGTGCCCGCGATCGTGAGCGCAAATTGATCAAGAAGATCGACAAGACCCTGCAATTGATTGAAGACGAAGAGTACGGCTGGTGTGAGTCCTGTGGCGTCGAGATCGGCATCCGCCGCCTGGAAGCCCGTCCAACCGCCGATATGTGTGTCGACTGCAAGACCCTGGCAGAAATCAAGGAAAAACAGGTCGGCAAGTAATCGCCGGCTTGAACCTGAAACGGAGCGTAACAACGCTCCGTTTTTTGTTTCTGCGACTCCCTCTTTGCCTCCCTCAGCAGGCAAGAATTTGCTCGTAATGATGACCCTCTTGAGCGCCTCGTCACCTTGGGGCCAGACGAAGTAACATTCGCTCTATGACTGCCTCCATACCCTCTTCGTACATCGGGCGCTTCGCCCCTACTCCCAGTGGCTACCTGCACTTCGGCTCGCTGGTTGCTGCCCTCGCCTCTTACCTTGATGCACGCGCCGTTGGCGGCCGCTGGCTATTGCGCATGGAAGACCTCGACCCGCCCCGGGAAGAGCCCGGCGCCCAAACGGCGATTCTCAAGGCCCTGGAAAGCTACGGCTTTGAATGGGACGGCGAAATGATCCTTCAGAGCGACCGCCACGACGCCTATGCCGAGGTACTCAATCGCCTGTTCAACCAGGGCCTGGCCTATGCCTGCACCTGCTCGCGCAAACAGCTGGAGCCTTACCACGGCATTTACCCGGGGCTGTGCCGCAACCTCGGCCATGCCCAGGCAGACGCGGCGATCCGCCTGCGGGTACCAGAGCTTGAGTACCGCTTCGTCGACCGGGTCCAGGGTGAATATCGCCAGCACCTGGGCCGCGAAGTCGGGGACTTCGTGATCCGTCGTCGTGACGGCCTCTACGCTTATCAATTGGCCGTGGTGCTCGACGACGCCTGGCAGGGCATCACCGATATCGTTCGTGGCGCCGACCTGCTGGACTCCACACCGCGTCAGCTGTACCTGCAAGAGCTACTCGGACTGACCCAGCCTCGCTACCTACATGTTCCGCTGATCACCCAGCCAGACGGCCACAAACTAGGCAAGTCCTACAGGTCGCCACCATTGACCGAGGATCAGGCTCCGCCCTTGTTGCTGCGCGCGTTACGTGCATTGGGCCAGGAGCCGGCGACCGAGCTCAATGATGCCAGCGTGGCAGAGATCATTGCCTGGGGTATTGCCCACTGGGATGTCGCCCTGATTCCTCGCACACTGAGCGTGGCAGAAGCGCAATTAAGCTGACGCCCCTTGCAGCTTGGCGCCCATCCGTTACCATCGCCGCACGTTTTCGGGCACGCACACAATAAAGAGAGGCCGAGATGTACATCTATCGCTTGGTCCTGCTCCTGGTAGTGGGGATCTATCTGTTCTCCCCCGCCATCATGGATTGGTGGATCGATGCTACTGGCGCCTGGTATCGCCCGTATCTGCTCTGGCTGATTCTGATCGTCGTGACCTTCATCCTGCAGAGCCAAAAAGATGCCGATGAGCTTTAGCCTGACCCAGATGATCCTGATCAGCGCCGCCTATTTGCTGGTGCTGTTCGGGGTGGCCTGGATCAGTGAGCGCGGGATGATTCCGCGCTCGATCATTCGCCACCCGCTGACCTACACCCTGTCGCTGGGGGTCTATGCCAGCGCCTGGGCGTTCTACGGCACGGTGGGCCTGGCCTATCAATACGGCTACGGGTTTCTCTCCAGCTACCTGGGGGTGTCCGGGGCCTTCCTGCTGGCACCGGTGCTGCTGTATCCGATTCTGAAAATCACCCGTACCTACCAGCTGTCATCCCTGGCAGATCTGTTCGCCTTTCGCTTTCGCAGCACCTGGGCTGGGGCCCTGACCACCATCTTCATGCTGGTGGGGGTGCTGCCCCTGCTGGCCCTGCAGATCCAGGCGGTGGCCGACTCCATTGGCATCCTGACCCATGAGCCGGTGCAACATCGGGTGGCGCTGAGCTTTTGCGCGCTGATTACCCTGTTCACGATTTTCTTTGGCTCGCGGCACATCGCCACCCGGGAGAAACATGAGGGGCTGGTGTTCGCCATTGCCTTCGAGTCGGTGATCAAGCTGATCGCCATCGGCGGTGTTGGTCTGTACGCGCTGTACGGAGTGTTCGATGGCCCGCAACAACTGGAGCTCTGGCTGCTGCAGAACCAGACCGCCCTTGCTGCACTGCACACTCCATTGCAGGAAGGCCCGTGGCGCACCCTGCTGTTGGTGTTCTTCGCCTCAGCCATCGTCATGCCGCACATGTACCACATGACGTTTACCGAGAACCTCAACCCCCGCGCTCTGGTTAGTGCCAGTTGGGGATTGCCACTGTTCCTGTTGCTGATGAGCCTGGCAGTGCCGCTGATTCTCTGGGCCGGCCTCAAGCTCGGCGCCACCACCAACCCGGAATACTTCACTCTGGGCATCGGCATTGCCGCCAACAGCCGGGCCCTGGCGCTATTGGCCTATGTTGGCGGCCTGTCCGCCGCCAGTGGCCTGATCATCGTTACCACCCTGGCCCTGTCGGGGATGGCCCTGAACCATCTGGTACTGCCGCTTTACCAACCACCGGCGGAAGGCAACATCTATCGCTGGCTGAAGTGGACCCGCCGTGCCCTGATTGTCGCCATCATCATGGCCGGCTACGCCTTCTACCTGCTGCTGGGGGCAGAACAGGACCTGGCCAACCTGGGAATTGTGGCTTTCGTCGCCACCCTGCAATTCCTCCCTGGCGTGCTGTCGGTATTGTATTGGCCAACCGCTAACCGCCGCGGCTTCATCGCCGGGCTGCTGGCTGGGATCCTGGTCTGGCTGGTGACCATGCTGCTGCCGCTGATCGGCAATCTGCAGGGGTTCTATATCCCACTGCTGAACATGATCTACGTTCTCGACGACACCAGTTGGCATATGGCGGCAATCGCCTCGTTGGCGGCTAACGTGCTGATGTTCACGCTGATCTCACTATTTACCAACGCCAGTAGCGAAGAGGCCAGCGCGGCCGAAGCCTGCGCAGTGGATAACGTACGGCGCCCGCAACGCCGGGAACTGCACGCAGCCTCGCCCCAGGAGTTCGCGACTCAGTTGGCCAAACCCCTGGGGGCCAAGGCAGCACAAAAGGAAGTGGAACAGGCCCTGCGTGACCTGTATCTACCCTTCGACGAACGCCGGCCCTATGCACTGCGGCGCCTACGTGATCGGATCGAGGCCAACCTGTCCGGCCTGATGGGGCCAAGTGTCGCCCAAGACATGGTGGAAACCTTCCTGCCTTACAAGGCCGGTGGAGAAAATTACGTCACCGAGGACATCCACTTCATCGAAAGCCGGCTAGAGGACTACCACTCGCGCCTGACCGGCCTGGCAGCCGAGCTTGATGCCTTGCGCCGCTACCACCGGCAAACCCTGCAGGAATTGCCGATGGGCGTCTGCTCCCTGGCCAAGGACCAAGAGATCCTCATGTGGAACAAAGCCATGGAGGAGCTCACCGGAATACCTGCCCAGCACGTGGTGGGTTCACGCCTGAGTACCATCGCCAACCCCTGGAAAGATCTGTTACTGGGCTTTACCAATCTACCGGACGAACACTTGCACAAGCAGCACCTGGCCCTCGATGGCCAGACTCGCTGGCTGAACCTGCACAAGGCTGCCATTGACGAACCATTGGCCCCAGGCAACAGCGGCCTGGTCGTGCTGGTGGAAGACTTGACCGAGACTCAAACCCTGGAAGACAAGCTGGTGCATTCCGAACGCCTAGCCAGCATCGGCCGCCTGGCTGCCGGAGTGGCCCACGAAATCGGCAACCCGATCACCGGCATAGCCTGCCTGGCGCAGAACCTGCGAGAAGAACGCGAGGAAGACGGCGAGCTGACGGAAATCAGCGAGCAGATCCTCGAACAGACCAAGCGCATCTCGCGCATCGTCCAATCGCTGATGAGCTTTGCCCACGCCGGTAGCCATCAACACAACGACGAAGCGGTGTGCCTGGCCGAAGTTGCCCAGGACGCCATCGGCCTGCTGGCGTTGAACCGGCGCAATTTCGAAGTGCAGTTCTTCAATTTGTGCGATCCCGAGCATTGGGTCGACGGTGATCCGCAACGGCTTGCCCAGGTACTGATCAACCTCTTGTCCAACGCGCGCGATGCCTCTCCTCCCGGCAGCGCGGTACGTGTCAAGAGCGAGGCTTTCGAGCACACGGTCGACCTGATCGTGGAAGATGAAGGCAGTGGTATTCCGAAGAACATCATGGACCGATTGTTCGAACCTTTCTTCACCACCAAAGACCCTGGAGAAGGCACCGGTCTGGGCCTTGCACTGGTCTATTCCATCGTTGAAGAGCATTATGGACAAATCACCATCGACAGCCCGGCCGATCCTCAAAGCCAACGCGGCACCCGTATTCGGGTGACTTTACCGCGTCATGTCGAAGCGACGTCCGCTGTGAACTGAGACCGTCGAGAGAATTGAATCAATGCCGCATATTCTGATCGTCGAAGACGAAACCATTATCCGCTCGGCCCTGCGCCGCCTGCTCGAACGCAACCAATATCAGGTCAGCGAAGCCGGCTCAGTGCAGGAAGCCCAGGAGCGCTTCAGCATCCCCACGTTCGACCTGATCGTCAGTGACCTGCGCCTGCCAGGCGCCCCGGGCACCGAGCTGATCAAGCTGGGGCAAGGCACTCCGGTTTTGATCATGACCAGCTACGCCAGCCTACGCTCAGCCGTGGATTCGATGAAGATGGGCGCGGTGGACTACATCGCCAAACCTTTCGACCACGATGAAATGCTCCAGGCTGTAGCGCGAATCCTCCGGGACCGCCAAAGCGCCGAAAACGCCCCGACAGAGCGTCCGTCGAGCAAGGCTGGTACGACTGCCGACAAGCCTGGCAACAGCAACGGCGAAATCGGCATCATTGGTTCCTGCCCTCCCATGCAGGATCTGTACAGCAAGATCCGCAAGGTCGCGCCGACTGACTCCAATGTCCTGATCCAAGGCGAGTCCGGTACCGGTAAGGAACTGGTCGCTCGGGCACTGCATAACCTTTCCAAACGCGCCAAGGCACCGATGATCTCAGTGAACTGCGCGGCGATTCCGGAAACCCTGATCGAGTCCGAATTGTTCGGCCACGAGAAAGGCGCGTTCACCGGTGCCAGTGCCGGTCGTGCCGGCCTGGTGGAGGCAGCGGACGGTGGCACACTGTTTCTTGACGAGATCGGCGAACTACCACTGGAGGCCCAGGCACGACTGCTGCGGGTCCTGCAGGAAGGCGAGATTCGCCGCGTGGGTTCAGTACAGTCGCAGAAAGTCGATGTGCGCCTGATCGCCGCGACTCACCGCGACCTGAAGAGCCTGTCGAAGATCGGGCAGTTCCGTGAAGACTTGTATTACCGTCTGCACGTGATTGCCCTGAAACTACCCGCCCTGCGCGAGCGTGGCGCCGACGTGAATGAAATTGCCCATGCATTTCTCGCGCGCCAGAGTGCACGCATCGGTCGCACGGACCTGCAGTTCGCTGCTGATGCTGAGCAAGCCATCCGCCATTATTCCTGGCCAGGGAACGTGCGTGAGCTGGAGAACGCTGTCGAGCGTGCGGTGATTTTGTGCGAAAGCCCGGAAATCTCCGCCGACCTGCTGGGCATCGATATCGAATTGAGCGACCTGGAGGACGACGACTTCGTCAGCCTGGCGCCACAGTCGGGTAACACCAGCCATGAACCGACCGAAGACCTGTCACTGGAGGACTACTTCCAACACTTCGTCCTCGAACACCAGGACCACATGACCGAGACCGAGCTGGCACGCAAACTGGGGGTCAGCCGCAAATGCCTCTGGGAGCGACGCCAACGCCTGGGCATCCCTCGGCGCAAAAGCGGAGTAGCCAGCGAAAGCTGAACCATTGCTGACAAAAATGCGGGTAACACTCGCGTTTGTGAAAAAACTGTTACCTGTGTAATTGCACGTAACAAGAACCGGGGCTAAAGGTAACGAAGCCCCGGTTTTTTTGGGCTCGAAAAACACCCGACAACGCGCCTAACCCCTTGTTTCATTGGAGATCGCAAAAGTTGGCACGACACCTGCTATATGCTTAGTACAAGAACAATAACAAGCAATGCACAAGACAATAAAAATAAGACGAATCGACTCACGCATAATAAAAACAACACGGCGGAGGCGCAGCTAACTGATTCTTTTGGAGAGGCGTTGTATTTGGGGCATGCCCCACAACCAGGCCGAGAACAACAAAAACTGCCCTAAGGCAGAGCCTGAACTGGTTGGATCGAAAGGTCATTGCAACACAGCGATCAAAGCAATCCGTTTGCTCTTGGCTCCCGATTGGGAGGGTCACTCTGAGTAAATCAGGTGACAAGGGCGTTTAACAAAAACAAGAAGCCCGAAACCAATAATAAAAATAGAGCACGCAACTATTCTGGGGGAGCTTCGGCTCCCCTTGTGGTTTCTGGAATTCAGCTTTTTTAGCCCAATACCTCATCCCAGCCCCACTAGACCGCTGCTTTGCGCCCGACTGCACAAGTCGCGGCAGCTTCCTACACCATCCTTCGACTAAATGCTAGAATCCCCGCCCATCATGCGGTCATTCTTCTGTTTTGGCCGAACATTCCTTCAAACAGTGCATCCCATGCTGAAGAAGCTGTTCCAGTCATTCCGTTCTCCCTTGCGTCGTACGCAACACAAACGCAGCACGCCTGAAGTGCTCAACAGCAGCCAACACTCGCTGCAACGTGCCCAGTTCAGTCGGTATGCGGTGAATATCGTCGAGCGCCTGCAGAACGCCGGCTACCAGGCTTACCTGGTGGGCGGCTGCGTGCGCGACATGCTGCTCAATATCACCCCCAAGGATTTTGACGTCGCGACCAGTGCCACGCCAGAGCAGGTCAAGGCCGAGTTTCGTAACGCACGGATCATTGGTCGTCGTTTCAAACTGGTGCATATCCACTTCGGTCGCGAAATCATCGAAGTCGCGACTTTCCGCGCCAACCACCCGCAAAACGAAGTCGAGGAGGACAGCAACCAATCCTCACGCAACGAAAGCGGGCGGATCCTGCGGGACAATGTCTACGGCACCCTGGAAGAAGACGCGCAACGCCGTGACTTCACCATCAATGCCCTGTACTACGATCCGGTCAGCGAACGCATCCTCGATTACGCCAACGGCGTACACGACATTCGCAACAACCTGATCCGCTTGATCGGCGACCCTCGGCAGCGCTACCAGGAAGACCCGGTGCGGATGCTGCGGGCGGTGCGCTTCGCGGCAAAGCTGAATTTCGGTATCGAGAAACATACCGCGATGCCGATCCGCGAACTGGCACCAATGCTGCGGGAGATCCCTTCGGCACGCCTGTTCGAAGAAGTGCTCAAGCTGTTCCTCTCCGGGTACGCCGCCGACACCTTCGAAATGCTGGTGGACCTGCAGTTGTTCGATCCTCTGTTCCCGGCCAGCGCCGAAGCATTGGAATGCAACCCGACCTACACCCATACGCTGATCAGCGAAGCCTTGATCAACACCGACTTGCGGATCAAGCAGAACAAGCCAGTAACCCCGGCCTTCCTCTTCGCCGCCCTGCTCTGGCCAGCCCTGCCGGCTCGGGTACTGCGCCTGCAGGACCGTGGCATGCCGCCGATTCCGGCCATGCAGGAAGCTGCGCACGAGCTGATCGCCGAACAGTGCCAGCGCATCGCGATTCCAAAGCGCTTCACCATGCCGATCCGCGAGATCTGGGATATGCAGGAGCGCCTGCCACGGCGCAGCGGCAAGCGGGCCGACCAGTTGCTGGACAATCCACGCTTCCGTGCTGGTTACGACTTCCTGTTACTGCGTGAAAGCGCCGGCGAGCAGACCGATGGCCTGGGTGAATGGTGGACCGACTACCAGGACGCCAACGATGCCGAACGCCGTGACATGATCCGAGACCTGAGTGGCAAGGAAGACGCCAGTGGTGCGCCCCGCAAGCGTCGGCGCAGCAGTGGCGCCAAACGCAAGCGGGCCGGCAGCTCCAACGCATCAGGCGAATGATTGATGGCGCGCATCTACATCGGCATGGGTAGCAACCTGGCCGCCCCTGAAGAGCAACTGCGCAGTGCCATCGAGGCACTGGCGCAGTTGCCCGCCAGCCAGCTGCTGAGCGTGTCGGGGTTCTATCAAAGCGACTCTCTGCTTCCCGGCCAGCCGCGTTATACCAACGCCGTGGCGGCACTGGACAGCGACCTGCAACCGCTAGTGCTGCTCGATGCGTTGCAAGCCATCGAAAACCAGCAAGGCCGCGAACGCAATGAGCGCTGGGGGCCGCGCACACTGGACTTGGACATCCTCCTGTTCGGTGATCGGCTGATCGACGAGCCGCGCCTCAAGGTGCCCCACTACCACATGCAGGCCCGTCCCTTTGTCCTCTATCCGCTGGCGGAATTGGCTCCTGCCGAGCTGCAACTGGCCGATGGACGTACCCTGCAAGAGCTGCTCGCCGCCTGTCCATTTGTCGGGCTGGAACGCCTACCCTGACCGCTGAAACGCATCAGTAACGGCGGTAACACTCGCAGCGTAACAATGCGGTAACACATCTAATTGACTTCCCGAGTTCTCATCACGACTATAGGCGTCCCGCTGCCGCCATCACGGCGTTAAAGGGCGCAATTCAAGCAAGGTCTGTTTGCGGAAAACACAGGAAAGGCCAGGCAGAATCAGCTGTCACGCAGCGGTGGCACCCGTAGCCAAACAGCTGGACTGAGCACAGGATGATACGCACTGCGCCGTAAGCGCGAGTCCCGGCACCGCCTTCATATCGCTTGGAACCAGGCTGTATAAGCACGACAAAAGACCGTGCGCCTGAATAACGAAGAATCACGCGCGTTACTCGCAGTAGTTTCCAAAGCGCCTGAAATGAGGACCCCTTTTTATGCCAGACATCACTCTGACCACCCTGCAAAACCTCAAGCACAAAGGCGAGAAAATCGCCATGCTGACCTGCTATGACGCGACCTTCGCCCACACCTGCTGCGAAGCCGGCGTCGACGTTCTGCTGGTAGGCGACTCCCTCGGCATGGTCTTGCAAGGGCACGACAGCACACTGCCCGTCAGCACTGCCGATATGGCCTACCACGTCGCTGCGGTGAAACGCGGCAACAACGGCGCAATGATCGTTGCTGACCTGTCCTTCATGTCCTACGCCACCCCCGAGCAGGCGCTGAGCAGCTCAGCCCAGCTGATGCAGGCTGGTGCGCACATGGTCAAGATCGAAGGCGCAGCCTGGCTGGCCGAGTCGGTTCGCCTGTTGAACGAACGTGGCGTTCCTGTCTGCGTGCACATGGGGCTGACCCCGCAGACGGTGAATGTACTGGGCGGCTATAAAGTCCAGGGGCGCAACGAAAGCCAGGCACGGCAGATGCGCGCCGATGCCATCGCCCTGGAACAGGCCGGCGCGGCAATGCTGCTGCTGGAATGCGTGCCCAGCGAGCTGGCGACCGAAATCACTCAAGCGGTGAAGATCCCGGTGATCGGTATAGGTGCCGGCAGCGCTACCGACGGCCAGGTCCTGGTGATCCACGACATGCTGGGGCTGTCTCTCAGCGGTCGCTCGCCCAAGTTCGTGAAAAACTTCATGGCCGGTAAAGACAGCATCCAGGCCGCATTGAGCGCTTATGTTCAAGAAGTCAAAGCCGTTACCTTCCCTGGCGTCGAACACGGGTTTTCTGCATGAATACAGTTAAAACCGTGCGCGAATTGCGCGCTGCGGTCGCTCGCGCCCGCAGCGAAGGCAAGCGCATCGGCTTCGTGCCCACCATGGGCAACTTGCACAGCGGTCACGCGGCCCTAGTGGCCAAAGCGGCCCAACGAGTGGACTTCGTGGTCGCCAGTATCTTCGTCAACCCGCTGCAGTTCGGTGCAGGGGAGGATCTGGACAAGTACCCTCGCACCCTCGCCGCCGACCAGGAAAAACTGCTCCAGGCCGGCTGCCAGTTGCTGTTCGCTCCCGGCGTCGAAGAAATGTACCCCGACGGCATGGCCGGGCAGACCCGGGTCAGCGTTCCACAACTGTCCGAAGGCCTGTGCGGTGCCAGTCGGCCCGGGCATTTCGAAGGTGTGGCCACGGTGGTCAGCAAGCTGTTCAACATGGTCCAGCCCGATCTGGCGGTATTCGGCCAGAAGGACTATCAACAACTGGCCGTCATCCGTGCCCTGGTGCATGACCTGAACATGCCAGTCCAGATCATCGGCGAGCCCACGGTGCGAGCTGCCGACGGCCTGGCCCTGTCCTCACGCAATGGTTACCTGAGTGAAGAGCAGCGTGCCATTGCGCCGGTGCTGTACCGCAGCCTGAGCCAGATAGCTCAGGCCATCAAGGGTGGCGAGCGCGACTATGCGAAGCTGCTGGCCGAGCATCAACAGCTGCTCGAAGCGGCTGGTCTGCGTGGTGACTACCTGGAAATCCGCCAGGCACAGAACCTGCGTCCAGCCACTGCCGAAGACCGCGACCTGGTGATTCTGGTGGCGGCGTATCTGGGTGTGACACGGCTGATCGACAACCTGCATCTGAACCTCGACACACCGGCATAAACGCCTGATTGCCCGAACTCAAACCTTCGGGCAAACTGCCGCCGGCTGGGGCCTGCAGCCAATACTGCAGGCCCCGTTCGAGGATCAGACCCAGGAAACATCCCATGCATGCCATCATGCTCAAGGCCAAGCTGCATCGCGCAGAAGTCACCCACGCCGTGCTTGATTACGAAGGCTCTTGTGCCATTGACGGCGACTGGCTGGACCTCTCCGGCATTCGTGAATACGAGCAGATCCAGATCTATAACCTCGACAATGGCGAACGCTTCACCACCTATGCCATCCGCGGCGAACCAGGCTCACGGATGATCTCGGTGAACGGCGCCGCCGCGCACAAGGCCAAGGTCGGTGATCGGGTAATCATCTGCGCCTACGCTCACTACAGCGAAGCCGATCTGCTCAATTTCAAACCTCGCATGCTGTACATGGCCCCCGGCAACGAGCTAAGCCATACCAGCCATGCGATTGCGGTCCAGGTCGCCTGAACCCAACCCCGTTTCTTCGCACTGAAAGCCCGCACGCAGCCCTGGCTGGCCCGCGGGTACAAAATAGTACTGGCCACAGGTCGGACAAAGCCAAGACAGAACAGCACGCCGGGGTTACTGTTATCCCCCTGAGTGATTAATCGTATCAGCACCGGGCTGACCGAACGGGGTCCTTGGGACCACGCAGGACGTTCCGGGCTTTTCAGTGTCCAAAAGGCAGTTCAAGCAAAAGGAAAACCGCAGCGATGGCGTACTACCGCACTCCTCAAGACGTTACCGCTCTGCCCGCCTGGCAAGCGTTGAAAGACCACCGCCAAGCCATGCAGGATTTCAGCATGCGCGAGGCGTTCAATGCCGATCCACAGCGTTTCAGCCAATTTACCCTGAGCAGCTGCGGACTGTTTCTCGATTATTCGAAGAACCTGATCACCAGCCAGACCCGTGACCTGCTGGTAGACCTGGCCAAGGAAGTAGGCCTGGCCGATGCCATCAAGGCCATGATGACCGGCGAGTTGGTCAACGCCTCCGAAGGTCGTCCTGCCCTGCACACGGCGCTGCGTCGCCCGGTTGGCGACAAGCTGGCAGTGAACGGTGTCAACGTGATGCCGGAAGTCCACAAGGTGCTGAACCAGATCACCGAGCTGGTAGGGCGCATCCATGATGGCCTGTGGCGCGGCTACACCGAGAAGCCCATTACCGACGTGGTGAACATCGGTATCGGTGGCTCCTTCCTCGGCCCGGAGTTGGTATCCGAAGCGCTGCTGTCCTACGCCCACAAAGGCGTGCGTTGCCATTACCTGGCCAACATCGACGGCAGTGAATTCCATGAGCTTTCGGCTAAAATCCGCGCGGAAACCACACTGTTCATCGTTTCCTCGAAGTCCTTCAATACCCTTGAAACCCTGAAGAACGCCCAGGCTGCACGTGCCTGGTACCTGGCCCAGGGCGGCTCCGAGGCAGAGCTGCATCGCCACTTCATTGCCGTCTCGAGCAACAACGCTGCGGCAGTGGCCTTCGGCATCCGTGAAGAGAACATCTTCCCGATGTGGGACTGGGTTGGCGGGCGCTACTCGTTGTGGTCCGCCATTGGCTTACCGATCGCCCTGGCCATCGGCATGTCCAACTTCAAGGAGCTACTGTCTGGTGCCTACACCATGGACCAGCACTTCCAGAGCGCCCCGTTCGAACAGAACATGCCGGTACTGCTGGCTCTGCTGGGCGTGTGGTACGGCAACTTCTGGGGCGCGCAAAGCCACGCAATCCTGCCGTACGACCACTACCTGCGTAACATCACCAAGCATTTGCAACAGTTGGACATGGAATCCAACGGCAAGAGCGTGCGCCAGGACGGCACGCCAGTGACCACTGATACCGGCCCGGTGATCTGGGGCGGCGTGGGCTGCAACGGACAACACGCCTACCACCAGTTGCTGCACCAGGGCACCCAGTTGATTCCGGCCGACTTCATCGTGCCGATCGTCAGCTTCAATCCAGTGGCCGACCACCATCAATGGCTGTATGCCAACTGCCTGTCCCAGAGCCAGGCGCTGATGCTGGGCAAGACCCGCGCCGAAGCTGAGAATGAACTGCGGGAGAAGGGCCTGAGTGAGGCTGAAGTAGCGAAACTCGCGCCACACAAAGTGATTCCCGGCAACCGTCCGAGCAACACCCTGGTGGTCGAACGCATCAGCCCGCGACGCCTCGGCGCCCTGGTGGCGCTGTACGAACACAAAGTCTTCGTGCAAAGCGTGATCTGGGGTAACAACGCCTTTGACCAATGGGGCGTGGAGCTGGGCAAGGAGCTGGGCAAAGGCGTCTACAACCGTCTGACCGGCAGCGATGAAACCCTGGCTGACGATGCCTCGACCCAAGGCCTGATCAACTACTTCCGTGGCCGTCACCGCGGCTGATCAAGCTTCTCTCCCACGGGAGCCGGTACGCCGGCTCCCGTCCGGGGCTCGCCCCTCCCCCCTTGAACCTTCCTGACACTTGTGCGCACCCTTATGACTTGTCGCAAAACAAGAATAAGGAACCGTCATGTTCGATATCAGCACTTTTCCGAAAGCCGATGCCGTCCGCCGGGCGGCACAAATGAGTCAGGACGACTACCACCACCTCTACCGTCAATCCATTGAGCAACCGGATCTGTTCTGGGCCGAGCAGGCCAAGCGTTTCCTGCACTGGAGCAGCCCCTGGGACAGCGTGCACAGCCACGATATCCGCACCGGTGAAGCCAGCTGGTTCCGCGGCGGCCAGCTCAACGTCAGCTACAACTGCATTGATCGTCACCTGGAAAAACGCAGCGATCAGGCAGCGATCATCTGGGAAGGCGACAACCCTGCCGACTCCCTGCGTATCACCTACCAGCAACTCCACGAGCATGTCTGCCGCCTGGCCAACGTCCTCAAAAGCCGCGGCGTGAAGAAAGGCGACCGGGTGTGTATCTACATGCCGATGATTCCCGAAGCAGCCTACGCCATGCTCGCCTGCACGCGGATCGGCGCCGTGCATTCGGTGGTGTTCGGCGGCTTCTCCCCGGAAGCCCTGCGCGACCGGATTCTCAACGCCGACTGTCGCACCGTGATCACCGCCGATGAGGGTGTGCGGGGCGGTAAACTGGTCCCGCTGAAGAGTAACGTCGACAAGGCCCTGCTCAGTTGCCCGGACGTCAGCAGCGTGGTGGTGGTCGAGCGCACCCACAATCCAATGAACTGGGTGCAGGACCGCGACGTTCAGTATCACCAGGCCGTAGCCGCCGCCAGCAATCAATGCGCCCCCGAGCCCATGGACGCCGAAGACCCACTGTTTATCCTCTACACCTCCGGCAGCACCGGCAAGCCCAAAGGCGTGCTGCACACCACTGGCGGCTACTTGCTGCAGGCCGCCATGACCTTCAAGTACGTATTGGACTATCGCGACGGCGAAGTCTTCTGGTGCACCGCCGACGTCGGTTGGGTCACCGGTCACAGCTATATCCTCTACGGGCCACTGGCCAATGGCGCCACCACACTGATCTTCGAAGGCGTGCCCAACTACCCGAGCACCTCGCGCTTCTGGGAGGTGGTGGACAAGCATCAGGTAAACATCTTCTACACCGCCCCCACCGCCTTGCGCGCACTGATGCGCGAAGGCAGCGAACCGCTGCAACATACCTCCCGCGCCAGCCTGCGCTTGCTGGGCAGCGTCGGCGAGCCGATCAACCCGGAAGCCTGGGAGTGGTATTTCAATACGGTGGGTGAGCAACGCTGTCCGATTGTCGACACCTGGTGGCAGACCGAAACCGGCGGCATCATGCTCAGCCCCCTGGTCAGCGCCCGGCAAGTCAAACCCGGCTGCGCCTCGACCCCGATGTTTGGCGTACAACCGGTGCTGCTGGACGATCAGGGCAAAGAGATCCACGGCGTCGGTAGTGGCATCCTGGCAATCAAGGCCAGTTGGCCGGCGCAGATCCGCAGTGTCTATGGCGACCCGAAACGCATGATCGAAACCTACTTCGCGCCCTACCCCGGCTACTACTTCACTGGCGATGGCGCACGTCGCGATGAGGACGGCAGCTACTGGATCACTGGACGTATCGATGACGTGATCAACGTCTCCGGGCACCGCATCGGTACCGCCGAGGTGGAAAGCGCCCTGGTGCTCCACGACAGCATTGCCGAAGCGGCGGTGGTGGGTTACCCACATGACCTCAAGGGCCAGGGGATCTACGCCTTTGTCACGCCGATGCAGGGCGTCGAACCCGATGAGGAACTGAAGAAGGAGCTGCTGGCCCTGGTCAGCCGCGAGATCGGCAGTTTTGCCAAGCCGGAATTGATCCAGTGGGCACCCGCCCTGCCGAAAACTCGCTCTGGCAAGATCATGCGGCGTATCCTGCGCAAGATCGCCTGCAACGAACTCGATAGCCTGGGTGACACCTCGACCCTGGCAGACCCCAGCGTAGTGGAAGGTCTGATCGACAAGCGCCTGAACGCTTGAAACCGGCGCGGCGATGGCCGCGCCCCTTTTTCCAATATCCGCACCGAGCTGTCATGGAATTCATTCGCAGCCGTATCGAAAAGCAGGTCATGAGTTTGTCTGGCCTGTCCCTGGGTCAGCTCGACCTGGAAAATCCCAAGGGTGATCCTGGCCTGTTCGGACCGGAGTCAGTCAGTTGGCAAGTACACGCCGACTTCGGCAGCATGTTGATTGGCGGCATCAGCGCCCTGCTGATGCAAGCCCTGCACCCACTGGCCCTGGCCGGAGTCTGGGATCACTCGAATTTTCGCCAGGACATGATCGGTCGTCTGCGCCGTACGGGGCAGTTCATTTCCGGCACCACTTTCGGTTCGCGCCAGGACGCCGAGTGGCTCATCGACAAGGTACGCACCATTCACCTGCAGGTTGTCGGCACGGCTCCCGATGGCCGGCCTTATGCCGCCAGCGACCCGGACTTGCTGACATGGGTGCATGTGGCGGAAGTCAGCAGTTTTCTTGCTGCTCACCTGCGCTACCTCAACCCCCATCTGTCGGGGGCTGACCAGGATCGCTACTACAACGAGATTGCCCTGATTGCCGAACGCCTCGGCGCCCGCGATGTACCACGCTCACGACAAGCCGTGGCCGATTACCTGCAAGCCATGCGCAGGCAATTGCTCTGTGACGAACGCAGCCGCGAAGTACTGCGCCTGCTGCTCGCGGCTCCCGCCCCTAGCCGCCTGGCCAAACCCTTTGGTGCCTTGATGATGCAGGCGGGTATCGACCTGCTGCCGGACTGGGCCAGCGCCATGCTCGAGGTCAACCAGAACCCGCTGCAACGCCAGTTGATTCGTGCCAGCGTCAAGCGCAGTACACCGATGCTGCGCTGGGCAGTACGCGACAGTTCAGTGCATCGGGCAAAACGGCGCATGGGGCTGTAAGGCGTCGGCTTGCCAACACAAGCTCACCTGCGCCGGTCAACCGAACGCCATCCGGCCACTCCTACAACAGGCACGACGCTGGTAGACTGCGGCGCCTTATTCCTCTGCTCCAAGGCGCCCTGCATGTCTTCCTTGAATCAGGCGCTGCGCGCCGCCCTCGATCACCGTCAGGAACTGCTCGCCGAACTGCATCAGCAGGGCACTGACTGCTACCGCCTGTTCCATGGCAGCCAGGAAGGTGCCGGCGGCCTGACCATCGACCGCTATGGGCCACAACTGCTGGTGCAAAGCTTTCACCAGGCCCTGGAACGCGACGCCTTGCTGCAACTGCACGAGACCATCAATCAACGGCTGAACCTGTCCACCCTGCTGGTCTACAACGATCGCTCCCGGGGCAACTCGCGTATCGACCGTGAAGACTCGGTGTACCACGCTGAAGAGCACGCTCTGGAAGATCTCGTCGGCCACGAGTGGGGCTTGAACTACCGGGTCCGCGGGCGGCATGCCGGGCAGGACCCGCTGTTGTTTCTCGACCTGCGCAACGCCCGCGGTTGGGTCAAGCAGCACAGTGCTGGCAAAAGCGTGCTCAACCTCTTCGCCTATACCTGCGGTGTCGGCCTCAGTGCCGCAGCCGGGGGAGCCCGGGAGGTCTGCAACCTGGACTTCGCCGAAGGCAACCTCGCGGTCGGACGAGAAAACGGCCAGCTCAACCCGCAGTTGCCCGAGATGCAGTTCGTACAATCAGACTACTTTCCGGCCATCCGCCAACTGGCCGGCCTGCCCATCAGCCAGCGGCGTGGGCAGAAGCTGCCCAGCTATCCGCTCCTTGAACAACGCCAATACGACCTGGTACTGCTGGACCCGCCCGCCTGGGCCAAGAGCGCATTCGGCACCGTCGACCTGTTGCGCGACTACCAGAGCTTGCTGAAACCAGCGTTGCTGGCGACGGCAGAGGATGGCGTACTGATCTGCTGTAACAACCTGGCCAAGGTCTCGATGCAGGACTGGCGCGAACAGGTGCTGCGCTGCGCCGACAAAGCCGGGCGGCCAGTACGTGAATGCCAGGTCCTGGCCCCAGCTGCGGACTTTCCTTCCCAGGATGGCCAGCCGCCGCTGAAAACCCTGATCCTGCAACTTTGACCAAGGGTAAGAAATCTGAACAATCCTGAAGACTGTGATGGTTTCGGAACCGTAAACGCGTGCCATACTCCAAGGCACTTCCGATTCAGATAGATGAAGCCTCGCATGACCAAAGGATTGATTCGCGCTCTCGGCGCCTTGTTGACCGCTCTCGCCCTTTACAGTCTGCTGGGCTTTCTAATATTGCCGGGCATCGCCTTGCGGGTGGCCAATCAGCAACTGGCCAACTACGCCACGACCCCGGCCCATATCCAGCGCATCGAACTCAACCCCTTCAGTCTGGAGCTGACTCTCTGGGGCCTGTCTATCGGAGAGCCAGGCAAGGAACAAGTGGCATTCGAACGCCTCTATGCCAACCTTCAGCTGGACAGCCTCTGGACCCGTGCGCTGCACCTGGCAGACATCGAGCTGGACCAACCCAAGACCGAGATCCTCTTCGACAAGGAAGGCAAGCTCAACCTCCTGGCCCTGTTCAAGCTGCCCGCCAGCGAGCCAACCCCGAGCGATCCCAACGCCAAGCCGTTCCCGGTACGCATCGAGCGTATCAAGCTGGCTGGCGGCTACCTGCACTTTCAGGACCTGCGCCCTAGCGAGCCCATCGAGTTCATCTACAACAAGCTCGAATTCGAACTGAAGAACCTCAGCACCCTGCCTGATGACAGCGCCGATATGACCCTGGTGGCTACCGGCCCCGAAGGCGGCCAGATCGACTGGAGCGGCAACTTCAGCGTCACCCCGCTGACTTCCGAAGGCACCTTGAAAGTCACCGACGGCAAGATGAAAGCCTGGTGGCCCTATGTTCGCGATGCAGTGCCGCTGGTACTGGAAGACGGCGTAGTGAACCTCAGTACCCACTACAAGTTCAGCCTGGCCAAGGAAACCGAACTGCTGCTGGACAATACTTCGATCAGCATCGCGCCGTTCGCGATCAAGGCTCCGGACGGTCGCCCACTGGCACGCCTGGAACGCCTGGACGTCAGCGAAACCACGTTGGACCTGGCCAAGCAGCAAGTGATTGTCGGCAAGATCAGCAGCCAGAAGCTGGAAACCTGGGCCGCCCGGGAAGCCGACGGCCAGCTGGACTGGCAGAAACTCTTTGCCAGCCAACCAGCCAAGCCTGCAACAGCGTCTCAACCAGCCACTGCCGAGAGCCCCAAGGAACCGGCAGCGCCGAGCAAGCCCTGGCAGGTGCTGCTCAAGGACGTAGAACTGCGCAATTATCAGGTGCACCTGGCCGATCGTCAGGCCAAACCGGCCGTGGCCCTGGAACTCGGTCCACTGAACCTGGACCTGAAGAACTTCGATAGCCTCAACCAGTCGCCCTTCACTCTCAAGCTCGACACCGGCCTGGGTAAACAAGGCAAGGTCAGCGCCAGCGGCGAGGTCAATCTCAACCCCATCACCGCAAAGCTCAAGGTGCAGACCAAGGACATCGACCTGCGTGTCGCCCAGTCCTACATCAGCCCGTTCATTCGCCTGGAACTGCGTAGCGGCATGCTCGGCAGCGATCTGGCGGTGGACTTGAAGAAGGTCGAGCCGCTGACCTTCAGCGTCACCGGCCGGGCCGAGGTGGAGCAGTTGCACACCCTGGATACTCTCAAGACCCGCGACTTCGTAAAGTGGAAGCAGGTGGTGGTAGAAGGCCTGAACTATCAGCACGGTGACAGCCTGAGCATCAGCCGGGTCAACCTGACCCAGCCCTACGCACGCTTCATCATCAACGATGACCGCACCACCAATATCGATGACCTGCTGATTCCCCAACCCGAGAGCAGCAAGCCCGCAGCGAAGCCGGCCCCGAGCACCAGCAAGGCGCTGGGCATCCACATCGGTGAAATCGCCATCAACGACGGTTCAGCCAATTTCGCCGACCTCAGCCTGACACCGAACTTCGCTACTGCCGTCCAGCAGCTCAACGGGCATGTCGGCACCATCGACAGCCGCCAGGCCAAACCGGCGGAAGTGGACGTCAAGGGCAAGGTCGACCGTTATGCACCGGTGACCATCAAGGGCAGCGTGAACCCCTTCGACCCAATGGCCGCCCTGGACATTGCCACCAGTTTCAAACGGGTAGAGCTGACCACCCTGACGCCCTACTCCGGGAAGTTCGCCGGTTTCCGCATTCGCAAAGGCCGACTCAACCTCGATCTGCACTACATGATCACCAATGGCCAACTCAAGGCCGAGAACAAACTGGTGGTAGAGCAACTGCAACTGGGGGAAAAGGTCGATAGCCCGGACGCCGTGGACCTGCCAATCCGTCTGGCGGTGGCCTTGCTGAAAGACACCGACGGCAAGATTTCCATCGAGCTGCCCATCTCTGGCGACTTGAACAACCCACAGTTCAGCGTCATGCCGATTGTCTGGCAGACCCTGCGCAACTTGGTACTGCGCGCGGCCGAGGCACCGTTCAAGTTCATCGGCGGCCTGATCACTGGTGGCGGCTCGGAAGATCTGAGCAATGTGTCCTTCGCCCCAGGTTCCAGCGAACTGAGCAAGGAATCCGAGTCGGCCCTGACCACCTTGGCCAAGGCCCTCAAGGAGCGTCCGGCCCTGCGCCTGGAGATCGAAGGCACCAGCGCCCAGAGCAGCGATGGCCCACTGATCGCCCAGCAGCGCCTGGAGCGGGAATACCAGTACAACTACTACAAGATTCTGCAACGGCGCGGCGACAAGGTCCCGGCCCAGGCGTCCTTGTTGCAGGTACCCGAAGGCGAGAAAGCCCCGTTGCTGGAAGGCATCTACCGCACCCGCTTGAAACAGCAGCCTCCTGCCGAATGGACCCAGCTCAGCCGTGACGAGCGCACTGCCAAGCTGCGTGAAGGCCTGATCAAGTTCTGGAGCGGCAGTGACGTGTTGCTGCGCCAGCTGGGCCAGGAGCGGGCCAGTAGCATCAAGGACTTCCTGGTGGACAAAGGCCAGTTGGCCGACGACCGGGTCTACTTCATCGATGCCAACCTGGGCCAGGCCGAAAGCGATGGCAAGGTAATCACCCCGCTGCATCTGGATAGCGAATGAGGTGTACACCAGGCTCAAGCGAGCATGGTCATGTATTTCCTCCGCCCAATAGAACAGGCCCCGACACAATGTGCCGGGGCCTGTAATGATCACATCCTTGTGATCGTCCGCATGAACCCATTAAAGAAGCGGCAGACGTATCGCTCAACTCGTCTGCCGCCCCCTCTCCCTGTCCAGGCGAGAAGCTTGTGGATTACTCGGCTTTCAGGCCATCAGCGGATACCGCCTTCACGCCTTTGATTTTCTTGGTGATCGCCACTGCAGTAGCTTTTTGCGACTCGGTGATGGCGACAGTGGACGACAACGACACGACGCCCTTGTTGGTTTCGACCTTGATATCGGTGCCAGGAATGCCTTTCTCGGTTACCAGATCGCTTTTCACTTTAGTGGTGATCCAGGTATCAGAGGTTGCCTCTTCGGCCTTGGTCATTTCACCGGCAGCCACAACCATTGGCGACTGAGTGCTTTGAGTGGTCTGCGCAAAAGCTGCGTTGGCCAGAGTCAGGGTCAGAGCGGTAGCAGTTGCAGCAGCGATAGCGAACTTCTTCATACGAGTAACTCCTGTTCTTTTAGAAAGCCTGCGCCGTGTCCTGGCAGCAGGGTTATGAGGAATATTGCAGGTGCTGTGCCAAGTCCAGAAAACAATAAATATTGTTATAAATCAATTACTTATGAAATACACAAAAACCCGGACTCATGCAAAATGCATGACCGCTCGCCGTTCTGCATGCAAGTTGCGGTTTTTCCGCAACCGACTGACAAGCCGGCACCGGCCTCGCAGGCCAGGGCTCAAACCTCATCCACAGCACAACCTTTGGGCACATAGTCGGCCTCCACGCTGGTGCTGCAGATCCACCCCGAAGTCGCCGAGCGGGTCAGCGTCAGGGTCTTGTTCAACACCGGCCCCGGGGCATTGAGGATCGTGCAAGCAATGCTTCCTTCGCCGGAGGCCGCATTGCCCTCGGCACTCATCCGGCAATTCGAAGTCAGGGCTGTGCCACCGGCCAACGTCAGGGTCGGGTCGATCCCTTGGTTCAGCAGATCCTCGATGTTGACCTTCAGGGCCGAGGCTTCAGCCAGCGCGGCAATCACCTTGGCCCGCGCCTGATACTTGGAATACAGCGGCATCGCCACCATGGCGAGAATGCCGATGATCGCCACCACCACCAGCAATTCGATCAGGGTAAAAGCGGATTGATTCTTCATGGGCTGCCTCCTGGCATGAACGAAAGTTGCATGATCAGCAAGGCTTGAAGCACGCCCTGTGCCAGCACCGCACCCGCGGGATACGTGACCTGCAAGGGCGATAGCCCATGGCCTTGAGCGCAAGGAGTCGCACAAACTGACAAATTCCGTCACTCCCTGACCCTATTCGGCAGGTGCTAGGCAGCTAGGCTTCAACAGGCCAATGGCAACCCGACGGCCAGGCCGATGCCCCTGTCGGGACACGTATGGGGAGCATTGGCGATCTATCGCCTGCTCAATATTCGTGGGGCACACCGGCCCTGAAACCCACCGTTTCATCAAGGATCGAACCATGGCGGTAAGAGCACCCGCAGCCAGTGTCTATCTCTGGCAAGGCACCGACAGTCAGGGCCAGACAATCAGCGGCGAACTGAGCGCGGTGAATCCGGCGCTGATCAGGGCACGACTGCGCAAGCAGGGCATCACCCCAACCCGGGTCAGACGCAAGCCAAGGGCCTGGCTCCGACTGGGTCAGCGGATCAAGGCCCAGGAGATTGCCCTGTTCACCCGGCAGTTAGCGACGCTGATGCAGGCCGGTGTGCCGCTGCTGCAATCCTTCGAGATCATCGCCGAGAGCTTCGATCACCCCCAGATGCGCCAGCTGCTGGTCAGCCTCAAACGCGACATTGAGGCTGGCTCCAACCTGGCCACCGCACTGCGCAGGCACCCACGCTATTTCGACGAGCTGTATTGCAACCTGTTGGAAGCCGGCGAACAGGCCGGGGCTTTGGATACCCTGCTGGAAAGGGTCGCCACCTATAAGGAAAAGAGCGCGAACCTCAAGGCCCGACTGAAGAAGGCCATGGTCTATCCCCTGGCGGTGGTCGGCGTAGCGATCATCGTCAGCAGCATCCTGTTGCTCAAGGTCGTCCCTCAGTTCCAGAGCCTATTCGCCAGTTTCCACACAGAACTGCCATTGCTGACCCAATGGGTCATTGCCCTCTCGCATTTCATTCAGCGCCACGGTGGGCTGTTGCTGGCCGGCAGCCTGGCAACCGGGCTGGGAGTGCGCTGGGCGTATCGACGCTCATCACGATTGCGCGCAGGCCTGGATGTCAGTCTGCTGCGGCTGCCCCTGGCCGGCCCCTTGCTGCACAAGTCAGCGGTGGCTCGCTATGCCCGCACCCTGGCCACCACCTTCGCTGCCGGTGTCCCCCTGGTACAGGCCCTGGAGTCAGTGGCCGGGGCCAGTGGCAATCAGGTCTTCGGGCAAGCGGTCGAGCGCATCCGCCATCAGGTTGCCAGCGGCATGCAATTGAACTTTGCAATGCGCGCCAGCGGCGTCTTCCCTACTATGGCGATCCAGATGACGGCCATCGGCGAGGAATCCGGCACCCTGGATCATTTGCTGGAAAAAGTCGCAACGCACTATGAGGTCGAGGTGGACAACCTGGTGGACAGCCTGACCAGCCTCATGGAGCCACTGATCATGGTCATTCTGGGCAGTATCGTCGGCACCCTGGTGGTCGCCATGTACCTGCCCATCTTTCAACTTGGTACAGCGATCTGAACATGTCCCTGACTGAAGTCCTGACCCTTTACCCCCTGGCATTCGTGGTGTCGGCCCTAGTACTGGGACTGATCATCGGCAGCTTTCTCAACGTGCTGGTATGGCGCCTGCCAAAGATGCTCGAACGTGACTGGCGAGCCCAGGCCCACGAAGTACTGGGGCTGCCACCTGAGCCCGCGGCTGCCCCCTACAACCTGCTGCTGCCCCACTCCCAGTGCCCGCACTGCACGCAGCCAATCCGCCCCTGGGAAAATATCCCGTTGCTCAGTTATCTGTGGCTGCGCGGTCGCTGCTCGCACTGCAAGACCGGCATCAGCCTGCGCTATCCGCTGACCGAACTGGCGTGCGGCCTGATCTCGGCATTCGTTGCCTGGCACTTCGGCTTCGGCTGGCCGGCGGGCCTCTTGCTGATATTGAGCTGGGGGTTGCTGGCCATGGGCCTGATCGACGCCGATCACCAGTTGCTGCCGGACGTACTGGTGTTGCCGCTGCTGTGGCTGGGATTGATCGCCAACAGCTTCGGCCTGCTGGTCAGCCTGGAAGATGCCTTATGGGGCGCGGTGATCGGCTACCTGTTCCTGTGGTCGGTGTTCTGGCTGTTCAAGCTGCTGACCGGCAAGGATGGCATGGGCCACGGCGACTTCAAGCTGCTGGCGATGCTCGGGGCCTGGGGTGGCTGGCAAATTCTGCCACTGACCTTGCTCCTGTCATCCCTGACAGGGGCAATCCTTGGCACTGTCATGCTACGCCTGCGCCAGGCAAAGACCTCAACGCCGATCCCCTTCGGCCCCTTTCTGGCCATTGCCGGCTGGATTGCCTTGCTCTGGGGTGGTCAAATAACCAACTTCTATTTGCAGTTTGTCGGTTTCCAATGACTCGCTCCGTAAACACACCCTGGACCCTAGGTCTCACCGGCGGCATCGGCAGCGGTAAAAGCGCCGCCGCCCAGCACTTCATTGACCTGGGAGTGCACGTGATCGACGCCGATCACGCCGCTCGCTGGGTGGTGGAACCCGGCCGTCCGGCCCTGGAACAGATTGCCCGACACTTTGGTGACGGTGTGCTGCAGGCCGACGGCCAACTGGACCGCTCGGCCCTACGCAAGCTGATTTTCGAAGTCCCCGAGCAACGCCGCTGGCTGGAGGCCCTGCTGCACCCATTGATTGCCGAGGAGATCGTCAACCATCTGGCCCGTGCCGAATCGCCCTACGCGATTCTGGTGTCGCCGCTACTGATCGAGTCCGGCCAATCGCGGATGACCCAACGGATTCTGGTGATCGATGTACCGCAGCAACTGCAGATCGAACGCACCCTGCAGCGTGACCAGATCAGCCAACAGCAGGTCCAGGCGATCCTCCAGGCCCAGGCCAGCCGCGAGGAGCGCCTGCGTCACGCCGACGATGTGCTGGTCAACGACCGCGACCACGCCTGGTTGCGCAGCGAGGTCGAACGCCTGCATCACTTTTACCTAACTTTGCGTGGAGGCCAGTCATGAGCCAATCCCTGACCGTCGAATGCCCAACCTGTGGCGCCCCCGTGGAATGGACCGCGGCCAACCTCAACCGGCCTTTCTGTTCTGACCGTTGCAAACTGATCGACCTAGGAGCCTGGGCTGCCGAGGAGCACAAGATTCCGGTGAGCCCGGATGCCGAGGACGACCTGTTCTCCGAAGAGCTGCCGCCCCGCGCTCACTGAGTGCTCAGTCTGACGCCAGTCAGGGCCGCATGAAGCTGTAGTCCTGATCGTCGTCGAGGTTTTCCGCGAGGAACTGCAACTCGTCCGCCAGGTCTTCAATACTGCGCACGCTCTTGCTCTGCTGCACCACCGCACTGAGCAGGGCGCGCAAGCTCAACCCTGGCTCGAACCCTTCCTGCTGGGCACCTTGCAGACTGTCACGCACTTCCTGCCGCGCCCACTGGTAGACACTCATGATCGCACTCCTGAGATTTTTGCCGAGCATGCAGCCCGGCCGAAACCTCGGGGTTGATATGGATCAAGGGCGCGGTTCCTCGTCTTTCCAGGGCGCGGCCAGGTACCGGGTGCGATTGAAGGTTTCCAGCCATTCCGGGCAGAACACCACCAGGGCACTGATCACCATGCCGTTGATGAACGCCTCCGGAAAAATGATCAGCCATAGATAGCCGACGAAGTCTTCCAGCCACTCAGGCATGACGAAACGCTCGTCGAACCACAAGAGCCCAAGGCCACATAGCAGGCACAACAGCGCCGACAGTGCCGCGGCAAAGAACCCGGAACAGAAGATATACACGAAGGGATTACGCGGCTGGGCCCGCTCCACCAGCCAGGCACAAGCCTCGGTCACCGCCACCGGCAGCAGAATCAGCAGAACGCCATTGACCCCTAGCGCCGCCAGGTCCTGGCGGCCCAGAGCCAACAATCCAAGTTGCGCAATCAAACCTCCAACTATCGCCAGCGGCCAGTCCAGCAGCAAGGTCACCGCGGTCATGCCGATGAAGTGGTAGGACACTCCGGTATCGAAGTCCCGACGAACCAGCCACAGCAGGAACAAGGCGAATACCGTACCGAACAGCAGATGCTGACGACGACTGTCGGTGAACAACTCGACCCACGGCGCCCGCCACACCGCCCAGAGCAGCAGCGGCACATACAGCAGCCAACCGAAGATCAGGCTCTGCGACGACAGCAGTGCCGAACTGATCATGGCTGGAGCCGCTCCAGGGCCTCAGCCAACTGCTCGGCGGTAGCGTATTCCTGCCGGCCAACCAGTTGGCCCTCTTGCAGTTGCAACCACAGGACCTTGTCCTCGGCGCCTGGGTAACGCGGAACCACCCGGCCGTCCCGGTCGAGCATCACCCGATAGGGATAGTCACGCATGGCCGGTACCGCGAACATCTTGGCAATCAGTGTCGGCATACGCTGGATATCCGCGACAAAGATGCCATGGCGCGCCTGCAGATAACCCTTGGGCTGGTCCTTGAGCGCCGCATTCACCACCTTGGCCGCGTCCATGCTACGCGCCACCAACAGGACCTTGGCCTGGCTATCGAGGCTGTAGGCCTGATCGTACTGATCGAGCAAGGTCCAGGGCGCCAGACGCTCGCCGATTTCAAGGGCCTGGGCCCATAACGGCAACAGGCCCAGCAACAGAATTGACCAGCGCTTCACGGCACACTCCTTATTGATCGATTGCACGGCAAACAGTCTACACCGCCCCTGACCAGGCTCCAGCACGGTCCATAAGTACCTCAGAACAGCGCCTTCGGACGCTTTTTTCCAAGGCCCTGGTTTTTAAGGTCACATTTGGGCGCTAAGCTTGGGGATATGGATGACTCAGATTTTTTGCGCCTGCTTACCATCCAGGCCGAACAAGCCAACGCGTTCCTGTCCAATGCCCGCAAATGGGAGCGTGAGCGTTGGGTCTGCCAGCGCCTGCTGCAAGGCCTGAATATTCCCTACCGCAATGACGAGTTCACCGCCGCCGGGCAGGAGCCGCCGGATGTGCTGTTTCGCGAAGCCAGCTTCGAAGTGTTTTTCGTTCTAGACGAAGGCCGTCGGCTCAACGATGAATGGCGTGTTGAACTGCAACGCCGACGCAGTGCGTTTTCCCTGAGCCAGCTGGTACGCCGCGAAGCCAAGCCCAAGCGCATCCCGGCCAACGAATTACTGCTGCGCCTGGCGCCGACCTTGCGCAAGAAAGCCCACAACTACCAGGAGCGTGGGATGAACCTCGGGGAGCTGGACATCATTGCCTTCGCAGCCCTGAAGCGCGAAGTGCTGGACCTGAACAGCCACTTCCCGCCGCCCACCGAATACCTGCGCCAGGGCTGGCGCTCGTTATCCCTGGTGGGGCCGACCTTCGCCCGGGTACTGTTCGCGCACCCGGATGCTCCGGAGTTTCTGCGCAATAACCTGGGGCGCAGCATCGTTTTCGACGTCGGCATCAGTTTGTAAAACCCGTCAATCAGCCTTGCGTGGGCATGGCGGAATTTGCTCGGCAATGGTAAAAAAGCCCACTTGCCAGCCAACACCGGAATCTCGCCCTCGAGCCCCACGCAGCAGCGGCTATGCTCCGTTACAAGTGCGGATTACACCGCTCTGTAACATTCCTTCGAGTTGCAACGTCTACCTGACGAGGCCTTTTATGAGCAGCCGTCTGAACCCCGACGACCAACGCCATGTCGAAGAATACCTACAACTGCCCCAGCATCGAGTCGAGCGCCGGCCCTTCCGGCCGTGGATGCTCCTCGTGGTGGTCGTGGTGGTGACCGTCGCCCTGGGCCTGTTGAGCCGTTTCATCAGTTACCTGACGCTATGAGCTGCATCGCGCTCGCTCGGTTGACTGCCCCGATTTCTTTTAGCCTTGCGAGATATCCCCATGACTCATCGTATTGTCATCGTTGGCGGCGGCGCCGGCGGCCTGGAGTTGGCGACCCGCCTGGGTAAGACTCTGGGCAAGCGCGGCACCGCCAGCGTGATGCTGGTGGACGCCAACCTGACCCACATCTGGAAACCGCTGCTGCATGAAGTGGCCGCTGGTTCGCTGAACTCTTCCGAAGACGAACTCAATTATGTTGCCCAAGCAAAATGGAACCATTTCGAGTTCCAGCTGGGACGTATGAGCGGGCTCGATCGTCAGCAGAAAAAGATCCAGCTGGCTGCCACCTACGACGAAGAAAGCGTGGAGCTGTTGCCGGCCCGCGAGCTGGGCTACGACACCCTGGTGATCGCCGTAGGCAGCACTACAAACGACTTCGGCACCCAGGGCGCGGCCCAACATTGCCTGTTCCTCGACACCCGTAAACAGGCCGAGCGTTTCCATCAGCAACTGCTCAACCACTACCTGCGGGCCCACGCAGGGCAAACCGATGCAGTGGAACAGATCAGCGTGGCCATCGTCGGCGCGGGTGCCACCGGTGTGGAGCTGGCGGCGGAGTTGCACAACGCCGCGCACGAACTGGCCGCCTACGGCCTGGACCGGATTCAACCGGAAAACATGCACATCACCCTGATCGAGGCCGGGCCACGGGTGTTGCCGGCCCTGCCCGAGCGCATCAGCGGACCGGTGCACAAAACCCTGGAGAGACTTGGGGTCAAGGTCCTGACCAACGCCTCGGTCAGCGAAGTGACCGCCGACAGTCTCATCACTGCCGATGGCCAGACCATTGCCGCCAGCCTCAAGGTGTGGGCGGCGGGTATCCGTGCACCGGGCTTCCTCAAGGATATCGATGGCCTGGAGACCAACCGCATCAACCAACTCCAGGTACTGCCGACTCTGCAGACCACCCGCGACGAGAACATCTTCGCCTTCGGCGACTGCGCCGCCTGCCCGCAGCCGGGCAGCGACCGTAACGTGCCACCACGGGCACAGGCCGCGCATCAGCAGGCGTCGTTGCTGGCCAAGTCGTTGAAGCTGCGCATTGAAGGCAAGGACCTGCCGACCTACAAGTACACCGACTACGGCTCGCTGATCTCGCTGTCGCGCTTCTCGGCGGTAGGCAACCTGATGGGCAACCTGACCGGCAGCGTAATGCTGGAAGGCTGGCTCGCACGGATGTTCTACATCTCGCTGTACCGCATGCACCAGATGGCGCTGTACGGCGTCTTCCGCACCGCGATGCTGATGCTTGGCAGCCGGATTGGACGAGGCACAGATCCACGCTTGAAGTTGCACTAAGCGCCTGAAACCCCGCACGCCACACTACGCAATGTAGTGGGACGTGCGGGTCGCTGATCCAGTGGTTGCTCGCTTACAAGCACTCATCCAGAAAGCTCACCACGGTCCCCATGCAAGCGACTCGCTCCTCGACATGGGGCATGTGGCTGGAGCTTTCGAACAAGGCCCAGCGGATGTCTGGGATATTCTCCAGATAGGGCTTGACCACCGTTGGAGTGGCTTCGTCATAGCGTCCGGAGATCAATAGGGTCGGTATCTGGATACGAGACAAACGCTCGACAATGCTCCAGTCCCGTAGATTACCCAGGAGTGGGAAGTCTTCAGCACGCTGAGCCGCACCGCCCATCGCACTGTCGCAACGTCCTCTGGCAAACATCTGCACCACCTCTTCGGGCCATGGCCGGAGTCGACAGACGTGTCGCTCAAAATACACTTGCGAAGCCTGCACAGATTCGGCGCTCTGGAGCGTCCCGGCCTGCTCGTGCCGGATCAACACCTGCCGAACCTCTTCCGGCAAAGCTTCGCGTAATCGAAGGGTTTCAGCCTCCCAGGTGCGCATATCGGCTGGAGCATTGGCAATGATCAAGGCCCGCAGGCCCGAGGGGGTCAATACTGCATGCTCACTGGCCAGCACGCCTCCCCAGGAGTGCCCAAGCAGCGCGTAACCCTGACTGATGCGCAAGTGATCCAGCAGGTTGTCCAGTTCCTCCAGAAACAGCTCAACCGTCCAGAATGACGGATCCTTATCCACCATGCGGGTGGAGAATCCACTACCGAGATGATCGAACTGAATGATCGCCCTCCCGCTTGCCGCCACATCCTTGAAGGCATCGACAGTATCGTAGGTGCAGCCCGGACCGCCGTGCAGGATCACCAGAGGCGTAAGACCATTTTGCAGATCCCCTGTCACTCGATACCAGGTCTTGTTGGCGCCGAAGGAGGCATAGCCTTCCTGTGGCGGTTTACTTGCATTCATTGCGCCTCACTCCCTGATGACAATCACCCTGCGTCATTCAATCTTCTGCCCCGCGCCCGGCATCACCGATACGACAGAGCGGGTTGTGCTCGCGTCAGTTATCCAGCAAGCGATAGTGAACCGCTCGAACCACGGCCTGAACCCGGTTTTTCGCACCCAACTTGTGCATCGCCGACGTCAGATGCAGATTGATCGTGGCCACCGAGCGCTTCAGTCGTTCAGCAATTTCGCTGGAGGTCATTCCCTCTGCTGCCCATTTCAGGCACTCGCGCTCACGCCTGGTCAGATGAACCGGATAACTGTGAGCACTTTTACTAAGTTGCGGATAGAGACGCTCCTGCAACACATGAGCGAGAAGCGTGAAGTGGGGCAAGACATGCTGCAGGTCGTGCAGCGCTACCTGGGTGTTGCCCGAACGCAAACCGGTCAGGCTGGCGAAGCCACCCCTGGGCAGGTGGATAGGGACGGTCACACCATGGGCCATCTGATGATGCTGCAGATAGCTCGATACTGGAGCGTGCTGCTGCCCCATGGCCTGACGCAAGACGGTTTCCGCCTCGGGTTTATACGACCAGATAAAGGGAGAAGTCCTGTCCAGCGCGACCTGCTGAACCGGATCGATATGGTAGTAGCCCTCATCGCACCAGAGCTCCAGCCAGTCCTTGGGGGTATTACAGACCATTGCGCCGGGGATGATCAGTTCGCCTTCTTGGTCGAAGGGAACCGGGCTGTAGTCGTAAACCAAGGCATCGAAACCCAACTCGGAGGCCACTGTCATGGTCCCCGTCATCCGCTCGTGTAATGAGTTTCCAGACAAAATACGCGTGTTAACTTCCGCAAGTCTGCTCTGCATCCTTTCAGCTTCCTTACTGTTTGGGCCTTAACGCAGGTACCTAGGATGCCACGCCCGATAGCAACGAGCCAGGCAAAACCTATAAGAACTACCAGGTTGTGATATGCAACTGGCTTCGGCCCTTAGCGCGTCCCTGATCCGTTCCAAGGCTTGCTGGTGCGTGCCGCTCGCCCGGATAACAGCGCTTGCGACCACCTCAAGGTCGGTACTGCGCATGCTCGCGCATCCTCTATCTGTTGCAATGCTGCTTCATGGCCCACCCAAATGTGGCGTCAAGCATCGTTCATTGCAGACAAGGACCCGTGCCATGCAGATGCCCCAGACCCTTCAGATCCGCAACGGTGAAAAATCCCCTTCAACCTTCTCGACGAAAGAATATGCCCGACGCCTGAACAGCTTGCGTGCCTACATGACACAGCATGAAATCGACGCGGTGCTGTTCACCTCGTATCACAACATCAACTACTACGCCGACTTCCTGTACTGCTCCTTTGGCCGCCAGTACGCTCTGGCAGTGACCCAGGCAGGTACGGTGCTGATCAGCGCCAATATCGACGGCGGCCAGCCTGGACGCCGGGCGGTCTGTGACGCGCAGGTGGTCTACACCGACTGGCAACGTGGCAACTTCTTCATTGCGGTCAAGCAAGCCCTGCCCCGGGTTGCACGGCTGGGGCTGGAGTTTGATCAACTGACCCTGCCCAATCACCTGGCCTTCACCGAACTCTATCCCCAGGCACAATTGCTGGACATCGCCGCGCCCTGCATGAGCATGCGCATGCTCAAATCCGCCGAGGAACAGACGCTGATCCGCCACGGCGCACGCATCGCCGATATTGGCGGAGCCGCCGCCATCGAAGCATTGCAGGATCAAGTACCGGAGTACGAAGTGGCACTGCACGCCAGCCAGGCAATGGTGAGAGAGATCGCCAGAAGCTTTCCTGCCGCCGAATTAATGGACACCTGGACCTGGTTTCAATCAGGGATCAACACCGATGGCGCCCATAATCCGGTGACTTCGCGACGGGTCAGCCCAGGAGAAATTCTCAGCCTCAACTGCTTCCCGATGATATCCGGCTATTACACCGCGCTGGAGCGCACACTGTTCCTTGGGCATTGCCCCGAGGCCCATCTACGGCTATGGGAAATCAACGTCCAGGTGCATGAGGCAGGCTTGCAGTTGATCAGGCCCGGGGCGCGCTGCAGTGACATCGCCCGGCAGTTGAACGAGATCTACCTGGAGCACGACCTGCTGCAATACCGCACGTTCGGCTATGGCCACTCATTCGGTATTCTCAACCACTATTACGGGCGCGAGACCGGGCTGGAGTTTCGCGAAGACGTAGACACCATACTGGAGCCAAACATGGTGGTATCCATGGAGCCGATGATCAGGCTGCCCGAGGGCATGCCCGGCGCCGGAGGATATCGCGAGCACGACATCCTGATCGTCAATCAACTGGGCGCGGAGAACATCACTCGGCTGCCTTATGGACCGCAGCACAACATTTTTGGTTGAAGCTCGTCATCGTGCCTGTGGGTCGAATACTCCGGCGAAGCCTCCCTGGGCCACTCACGAATAGTCCTTCACCCCAAGACCAGCCACTGCTCCCCCGGAGAGCTCGTTACTGGCGAAAGGGCGTTCATCCACATTTCCAAGATTGGCCGGCTGCGAGTTTGCAGCGGACCGTGCCGGCCTTTTATGCGAGCGGGTCACGGTTGACATGAACCGCTAGAAGGTACTGGCCGGCCAAAGTGAAGTTGGCCTTAGAGAGCAGACTCAGGTCAAGGTTCTGCTAGCCCTTGAAATCCAGACTCTTCAGTTGCTCCAGCCAAACCCGCGACAGGCCACAAAGTGTGTGGTTACCCATACGCTCGACGGAGCCAAGAGGCAAACTTCCTTGCAAGCTTAAGAACACTCATCCATCTGCAATGACAAGTCCTGAACCTGATAGTCGCGTGATGCTTTCTCGAACCAAGCAAAGGACCACCACCGATAAGCGCCAACAAGTAACCAGCTCTATGCCAGAGGCGAATACTTCACTTCCAATAGTAGGAAAATCGCTAAAGATCGCCTCACTAACAGCGTCCTTAATTTGAATGCCAATATCCTGGATGATGCCTGGAAATGATCAGGAGTCGAGCACTCTCCCCCTTTCACAAACTGCAGAAAACGCACCGAATGACCACCGTAAAAACCGTTACTCGTTGGGGCTAGCGCATGTAGACATGCCTGATACTTGACGTTCAAGACGTACCGCACGGGCAACATCGGCAATTGCTCCGAGCATCTGGACCACACATTAGTGTCGATGGTCCTCTGCAGCCTCATCTGCACCGGAACTTGCGGACAAGCCAGAGTGAAGTTGGCAATAACATCGAGCCCGAAACGACTACCGCTGCTAGCGATTCGCCATAGCTTTTCGCGGGAACAGTGTTGCCCAAGCAGGCCGTGAAATACAGAAAACTGCTACCGTTGGACAGCTAATAGGGCGGCGAAGTGGTACCCAACGTGAGCAACCTGCAGTAACCACTGGCAATCGCCAGACTGGCGCCTTGAGCCCTATCCCGGGCTAGCCGCAAAAGATCTAGGTGAGAATAGCGGTCTTCAGCGCTGAAAAATAAAAACCGCCCAACTCGATGGGCAACTCCCTTCGAGTAGGCTTTCCACCATTTCTAGAGCACAGGCTTAAATAGAGTCAACATCTACTATCTGGATTTTACAACTCTAGGAAACCAAACATTGAAGCAACAGCTTTAACCATTGAGTTTATCTTTTCGCTCCCATGACCTGCCGCCGCCCACAAGCGTAGATGCCGCCACGAGCGATTATTATTGCAGCAACGTCTACTGGGAACGTTCAATCCACCGAGCACGACTTATATATTTATCTCTACTTAAATCATGCCAAAACCGACTTCAACTACAAACGAATAATATACAAAAAATACAGGCCAGATATTTACGTAGAAAACCTCAGAAGCACGTTCCATTACATTTCAGGAACCAAGCAAGAGCCACATCAGAAACTTCAAAAATCCATTAACACGACCACAACATCAACAAGAAAAATCTTAATGATCAAGCCCCTTCAGAGACCCACCCATGATGGGCCCTGAAGTCCAAAAAACCAGACAGCTCGAAAACTGTCAGACACCTGACCTGTCACTTACTTAGTTACTCACAAACAGCAAGATTGGTGTATCGCCTATTATCAAATAGAAAAACAGGCACAGAGCACCGCTCCCCTCTTAAGTAACTATTCAGTAATACCAGCCTCAAGGAATCAACGCGTTACGCTTGGCAAATTCCGCCAGGCCTACTTGTGAACCCAAGCCCAATTTCTGTAACAGACGGGTTTTGTAGGTACTGACTGTTTTGTTGCTCAGAAACAGTTTTTCACCAATGGCCTTGTTCGAATGCCCCTGAGCCAAGTATTGCAGCACGATCATTTCCCGATCGGTCAGCAAGCCGATCTGCTCAGCCTCGGACTGCTGTTCCGCGGCCGGAACGGAAGCATCCAGCGCCAAAGATGGGTAAAACGTGTAACCCGCCAACACGGCATTCAAGGCCACCACCAAATTACTCAGACCTTCCTCCTTGTTGACAAAGCCCCGCGCGCCCAACTGAATGCAGCGCCTGCAGAAGCTTTCAACGGACTGCGAGGTGAGCACTAGTACTTCGGTGGGCAAGGCCAGCGCCTTGATGCGTGAAAGCACCTTGAGACCATCCAGCTTGGGAATGCCAATATCCAGAATCACCACATTCGGCATGTGCTCGCGAACCAGTTCCAACGCATCCAGTCCATTGTCCGTTTCGGCCACCACATGTATGTCGTTCTTTTCCAACAGGACCTTAACAGCAAGTCGAACAACAGGATGATCATCAACTATCAATACGCTGTGCATATTGTCATTTCACCTTAAAAACTTGGCCTTCAGTCAGCCATGAGCGCTCGAAAAATATACGTTATTGCATCTCAATCAAGTGCAACTTTCGTATTCACATAAAGTTCTGACTTCGCGGGCGCCACGTACAGGATACGATGATGCTGTCACTTCAACTCGCCTCCCTGCAGCCGGCCTGAATGGAATTTGAAAATTCCAACAGCCGGATCGCTCCCAAGAAAGTCAGACTCCGGGCAAATATCTTAGGACACAAGAGGTTAATGACTTCTGTTTAACGAATCAGACGGTCTGATTTTTCGCTAGGAAAATTCCTACACCGCATAGGGATTCGCCTAATGGCATCAGCTCAAAAGGCTTAAGTAAGATGGCCGGCAAATAATTACGCGAGCCTGCAATGCAAGACTTGAACGTTCTGGTTCTGGAAGATGAACCTCTGCAACGCCTGGTCACCATCGCCGCATTGAAGAAAGTAATGCCGGGAAGGGTGCATGAGGCCGCCAGCGGTAGCGAAGCACTTGCGTTGCTGGAGAACTGCGAGAGGATGGAAATTGCCATTTGTGACTTGAAGATGCCCGGAATGGACGGTTTGGCATTCCTGCGCCACGCCAGCCAAAGTGGCAAGCTTCACTCGGTGATCCTGTGCAGTCAGATAGATCCGATCCTGCGGCAAACCGCCATTTCGATGATCAAGCGCCTGGGCCTTAACTTCCTTGGAGACTTGGGCAAGCCCTTCGATCTGGAACGCCTCACCAGCTTGCTGACCCGCTATCGAGCCCTGCGTCATGACTTGATCAGCCCTCTGAAGACATCCGAACTGCCAACACTGACGGATGTGGTTCGCGGCCTGGATAACGGTGAATTCAGCCCCTACTACCAACCCAAGGTAGCCCTCGACAGCGCCTCGCTGCTGGGCGTAGAAGCACTGGCCCGATGGAATCACCCAGAGTTGGGAGTACTGCCACCGTCGCACTTCCTGTACATCATGGAACACCACAATCTGCTGGACCGATTATTCTGGCAGTTGTTTGATCAGGGCCTGGCTCTGCGTCGCAGACTGGCGCAGAAAGGCATTCCCCTGGGTTTTTCGTTCAACCTGCACCCATCGCAACTGGCCTCCCAGACCCTGACCGAATCCATTACTTCATTTCTTACGTTGTTTCAGGTTCCGTCCAGCAGCATCACCTTCGAAATCACCGAAACCAGCTTGATCAGCGCTCCCGCCAGCAGCCTGGAAAACCTCGTGCGCCTGCGTGTAATGGGCTGCGGCTTGGCCATGGACGACTTCGGTGCCGGCTACTCCTCCCTCGATCGTTTGTGTGAGCTGCCCTTCAGCCAGATCAAGCTCGATGGCAGCTTCGTACGCAAGATGGGGCATCAATCCAGAAGCTGCGCGGTGATTGGCTACACCGTGGCCCTGGCCCGCTCCCTGGGCATGTCACTGATTATCGAGGGAGTGGAAACCCGCAAACAGCAGGAACGCCTACTGGAACTCGGATGCAGCGTCGCCCAGGGTTTTCTGTTTGCACGCCCGATGCCGGAAAGCCATCTCATCGCCTATTGCATGCGCTAGCCCCTCATGGAAACGGCTTGACCCACAGATCAAGATGACGACCCATAGCCCATGTTCCTGTACCGTCCTTCCAACAATCATTACGTTTCTACTCGTTGGTCACGTCATCCTGCTCCCTACTTTCTGAAGCGATCATGCATTCACGACTTATCTGGCTTTTTATCTGCTTGGCGATAATGGGCGCCCAACCGGCTAAGGCCCAGACACTGACCATGCCCGACACGCTGTACAGCATGGTCCGTCTCGATCACCACGATCTCGCACTCAAGGATGAAGACTGGTCCTGGCTGCGCCACAAGTCGGAACTGAAAATCGGCGCTGTCGCCACAGAGTCACCTCCCTTCAATGTCAGCTACAACGACAGTCACTACGAGGGTATTACCGCCGATGTCAGTGCACTGATTGGACAGATGCTTGGGGTTCGCATCAAGGTCGTGCCCTTTGCAACCCAAGAAAAAGCCATGCAGGCCTTACAGGCGGGCAACATCGACCTGCTGGGCAGCCACACCTCCAAACAACTTACCGACTCCATCAGACTCTCCCGGCCGTTCGCCGAGGGCCGCCTGGCCCTGTTCAAACGGAACGGTGAATTACCCAACCTTCCCTCCAGCCTCGCTGGACTACGAGTATCCGTCGTCAAGGAACACGCCGCCGAGTTGCAGTCACAGCTTCCTCAGGCACACCTTCTGATCTACCCCACCCATGACGAGGCAATAGCCGCAGCGGCTTTTGGTCATGCCGATATCTACGTGGACGACGTACTCAGCGCTTACTTCCGAATTAACCGTTCCTATTATGGTTTTCTCAAATTTGAACGTTTCGCAGACTTTTCGAAGGGCGGCTACGGCTATGCGGTGATGAGCGACAATCAGCGCCTACAACGGATTCTCGACCAAAGCATCGACGCCATCGGCAAAGAAAAACTCGTCAACCTGACTCGCCGCTGGGTGGGAAGCGGTTTCATTCCATCAGATCAGCGCATCGCGCTGACTCAAGAGGAGTCACGCTGGATCGCACGGCATCCGGTGGTGCGCCTGGTGATCAACGATGACCTGGCGCCCATTGCCTTCTTCGACGCCAATGGCGTGTTCTCGGGTGTCTCCGCCGAACTGTTAGAAGTGATTGCGCAACGTACCGGGCTGCGTTTCCAGGTGACGGCCCGTAATGGCGGGTACCCAGAACAGATTGAGGCCTTGCAAAAATCAGAGGCGGACCTGGCTATCATGACCGCCAGCGCGAAACGAGAGGAAAGCCTGCGCTTCACCCGTCCCTTTCTGACAAGCCCCTTCGTCCTCGTAACCCAGACCGACAGCCAGGGCAAAGCACAACCAGCAGGCGACTTGATCGGCAAGCGCCTGGCTATTCCAACCGGGCACGTGACACTGCAGCATGTACGCGAGCTCTACCCGAAAACCGAAGTAATCGAAGCAGGTGCCTCGCTGGATGCCATGAACAGGGTCTATGCCGGCAGCGCCGATGCGGCGGTGGTCTCACTACCAGCCTCGCGCTACTACATTGTTCGCCTGTTTCAAAATCGCCTGGCCATCGCCGACCTGATTCACACGAGCCAGGCAACGGCCAACTTTGCCCTGCGCCGAGGCGACTCGGAGCTGCAATCCATCCTCGACAAGGCCTTGCTCAGCCTCCCGGCGGACGACCTGAACGCAATTGCCAGCCACTGGCGCTCACCACCGGGAATGAGTAGCGAAACCTGGCGCGACTACGCGCTGATGATCGCTGAAATCATCGCTGGGGCATCACTGCTGCTCCTGCTCCTGCTGGTCTGGGTCTTCAATCTGCGGCGCCGGGTCAAGGCCGAAAAAACCCTCAATGACCAATTGCGCTTTATCGAGACCCTGGCCGAGAACATGCCTCCGGCGCTCTATATTCGAGACATCGACGGCAAAATGCTGTCCTGCAACCGCAGCTATCTGCAGAGTGTCGGACTGAATGCCAAACAGGTCCTGAACAAGACCGTGCAGCAACTGCCTAGTGAGCACTTCGTAGCAGAACCCGACCTGCATCAGAACTACCTGCAAGCGATCACCAACGGCCAGACCATTACTTCGGTGTACGCGGTTCAGCTGCAGGGCAAGGAAGCCTGGATCGAACACTGGATCCAGCCGTTCCAGGACGCCAATGGTGTCAACAAGGGCGTGATCTGCGGTTGGCTGGACATTACCAAACATCGCCACCTGGTCCAGGAGTTGAAAGAAGCAAAGAATCTCGCTGACGAGGCCAGCCGGGCCAAGACCACCTTCCTGGCCACCATGAGCCATGAAATACGCACTCCCATGAACGCGATCATCGGTATTTTGGAACTGGCGCTGAAGCGTGCCGGTAGCGATCAGATCGAACCCTCCAGCATCGAGATAGCCTACAGCTCGGCCAAAAGTTTATTGGAGTTGATCGGCGACATTCTCGATATCGCCCGCATTGAGTCCGGCCGCCTGAGCCTTTCGCCCAAACGCGCCAACCTGCGAGAGCTGGTGGAGTCCGTGGCCCGAGTGTTCGAGGGGCTGGCCCGACAGAAGTGCCTGAGCCTGATCCTCGAAATCGACTCCAGCATCAACGGCGATGTACTAGTAGACGGAATGCGTTTCAAACAGATCCTGTCCAACCTGGTGAGCAACGCCATCAAGTTCACCGAGGCCGGCTTCATCAGAATCACCATTACTGGCGACTTGCTGGAAGGCTCGTTGCTACGGGTCAAGCTCAGTGTCGAAGATTCAGGGATCGGTATTTCGCCCAACAGCCAGAAACGTCTGTTCCAACCTTTTGCCCAGGTGGAGCGCAATGTACAAAACATCGAAGGCACCGGCCTGGGCCTGGTGATCTGCCGCTCCTTGTGCGAAATGATGGGCGGAGAGGTGACGATGAGCAGTTCCCTGGGGCACGGCACCCGAGTGGATGTGGAACTGCGCCTGCAGATGCTGGAGCGCATAGCTACCGTTGAGCGTCCGCTGCAGGTCAAGAAGCGTCACATGTACCGCTTGCAGATCCTGGTGGTTGACGATCACTCGGTAAACCGTCAGGTCCTGCACCAGCAACTGTGCTTCCTCGGGCATGACGTAGTAGAAGCAGGCAATGGCCTGGATGCGCTGAACATCTGGCGCGAGCAGGATTTTGACATGGTCATCACCGACTGCCACATGCCCATCATGAATGGCGCCGAACTGGCCCGGGCGATTCGCCAGGACGAGCGCGACAACGCCAGCGAACCGATGATGATCATCGGCCTGACCGCTGACGCTCAGCCGGAGGAAGTGGAACGCTGCATCCAGGCCGGGATGAATGATTGCCTGGTCAAACCCATCAGCCTGGATGAACTGGAGGAGCGCCTGCTATCCATGGGACAGGTTGACGATGACGATCGAGAACACCTCCCGCCACCAGCGCAAACCAGTGCCCGCTCCCCACAGGTGTTCGATCTCGAGTCACTGCATACCCTGGTGGGCAGCGAGCCAACGACGCTGAATCATATATTGAGCGAATTACTCAGCAACAACCGCACAGACTTGCAGACCCTGACCTCCCTGCTCCAGGAGCAGTCAACAGCAGAGCTTGCAGAATTGGCACACCGGATCAAGGGAGCAGCCAGGATGGTGAAAGGCGAGCAACTAGTGGAAAGCTGCCGCCAACTGGAAGACGCCTGCTTGAGCCCGGACCTGTCCCTGCTCGTCGTGACGGAATGTGTGGAGCAGGTGAAACAGGCGATCGAGACCCTGGAACAGCACTTACTGGAACAACACCAGATCAGCGAGGAGCCATCCACCCAGTGACAGCAGCGGATGCAGCGCCTTGAACTGCATCCGGCATCGCCCCGAGCAATCGGACTTTTCGCAGACAAACGAAAAAGGGCACCTCGAGAGGTGCCCTTCTTCGTGAATATGGTCGGGGTAAGGGGATTCGAACTCCTGACATCCTGCTCCCAAAGCAGGCGCGCTACCGGACTGCGCTATACCCCGGTAAAAAAAAGGCACCTTCGAAAGGCGCCTTCTTCGAACAGTGCTTTTGGCCTCTGTTCTTAAGATTCGATTCCAGCGAGCTGGTCTCAAAAATGGTGGGTCGTGTGGGATTCGAACCTACGACCAATTGGTTAAAAGCCAACTGCTCTACCAACTGAGCTAACGACCCAAAAATGGTCGGGGTAAGGGGATTCGAACTCCTGACATCCTGCTCCCAAAGCAGGCGCGCTACCGGACTGCGCTATACCCCGGTTTGAAATTGGCTCCGTGACCAGGACTCGAACCTGGGACCCAATGATTAACAGTCATTTGCTCTACCGACTGAGCTATCACGGAACTACATATTTCAAGTTACAACATCTTGCTTCCATCCTCTTCGGCTTGTCCGTATCGCTACGTTCATGCCTCTGAGGCGCGCTATTTTACAATCTTAAACGACCCTGTCAACCCCTTAAATTGCTTTTAAGACAATGATTTGCGACTTCATTGTCGGTTTCTTCCTTATCAGAAAAAACCTCGGGGGTGACTGACTGCGGGGCGCACTTTACAAGCCTTTTCCTTACAGTTCAACACCCTAGTGAAAAAAAGGCCTCGCGGTGCGAGGCCTCTTCATTAACACGCTGCCAGACGATCAGATGAAGACGATTTCGTCGTCCTGCACCGAAGCGGTAACTGTCGCACCTGGCAGGAAGCTGCCAGACAAGATCATCTGCGCCAGAGGGTTCTCGATCCAGCGCTGGATTGCCCGCTTCAGCGGCCGCGCACCATACACCGGGTCGTAACCCACGGAGATCAGCTTGTCCAAAGCCTCGTCGCTCAGTTCCAGGCTCAGTTCGCGCTCCGCCAGGCGGCTGCGCAAACGGCCCAGTTGGATCTGAGTGATGCCGGCGATCTGATCCCGTGCCAACGGCTCGAAAATCACCACTTCATCCACCCGGTTGATGAACTCCGGCCGGAAGTGAGTGGACACCGCATCCATCACCGCTGCACGTTGTGCCTCACGATCCCCTACCAGCTCCTGGATCTGTACCGAACCCAGGTTGGAGGTCATGACGATCACGGTGTTGCGGAAGTCCACGGTACGCCCGTGGCTGTCCGTCAGCCGGCCATCTTCCAGTACCTGCAGCAGGATGTTGAACACATCCGGGTGCGCCTTCTCGACTTCGTCCAGCAGAATCACCGAGTACGGCTTGCGACGCACAGCCTCAGTCAGGTAGCCACCCTCTTCATAACCGACATAGCCCGGCGGCGCGCCGATCAGACGAGCCACGGAGTGTTTCTCCATGAACTCGGACATGTCGATCCGCACCATGGCCTCCTCAGTATCGAAGAGGAATTCCGCCAGGGCCTTGCACAGCTCGGTCTTACCCACGCCGGTCGGGCCAAGGAACATGAACGACCCGCTGGGCCGGTTCGGGTCCGACAATCCGGCACGTGAACGCCGTACAGCGTTGGCCACTGCCACCACCGCTTCGTTCTGGCCGATCACCCGTTGATGCAGCAGGCTTTCCATCTGCAGCAGCTTGTCACGCTCGCCTTCGAGCATTTTCGACACTGGGATACCGGTCCACTTGGACACTACTTCGGCAATCTCTTCCTCGGTGACCTTGCTGCGCAGCAGCTGGTTTTCGCTATGACCGTGCTGGTCAACCATCTGCAGGCTGCGCTCCAGGTCCGGGATTACCCCGTACTGCAACTCGGCCATGCGATTGAGATCGCCCTTGCGGCGCGCCGACTCCAACTCCTGACGCGACTGTTCGATCTTCTGCTGGATCTGCGCGGAGCCCTGCACTTCGGCTTTTTCCGAGGTCCAGATCTCTTCAAGATCAGCGTATTCACGCTCTAGACGGATGATCTCTTCCTGGAGTTTCTCCAGACGCTTGATCGCCGCTTCGTCATCTTCTTTCTTCAGCGCCTGAGATTCGACCTTCAGTTGAATCAGGCGCCGCTCCAGACGGTCCAGCACTTCCGGCTTGGAGTCGATCTCCATGCGAATACGGCTGGCAGCCTCGTCGATCAGGTCAATGGCCTTGTCCGGCAGTTGCCGATCGGTGATGTAACGATGGCTGAGCTTGGCCGCGGCAATGATCGCGCCGTCGGTGATCGCCACCTTGTGGTGCACCTCGTAGCGTTCTTTCAGGCCTCGGAGGATAGCGATGGTGTCTTCCTCGCTCGGCTCGTCCACCAGTACCTTCTGGAAGCGCCGCTCAAGGGCTGCATCCTTCTCTATATATTGGCGGTACTCGTTGAGCGTGGTCGCACCGACGCAATGCAACTCACCGCGGGCCAGGGCCGGCTTGAGCATATTCCCCGCATCCATCGAACCTTCGCCCTTGCCGGCGCCGACCATGGTGTGCAGTTCGTCGATGAACAGAATGATCTGCCCTTCCTGCTTCGACAGCTCGTTGAGCAGGGATTTCAGGCGTTCTTCGAACTCGCCACGGTACTTGGCACCGGCGATCAGCGCGCCCATATCCAGGGACAGCAGGCGCTTGCCCTTCAAGCCATCAGGCACTTCACCATTAATGATGCGCTGGGCCAGGCCTTCAGCGATGGCCGTTTTACCCACGCCAGGTTCGCCAATCAGCACCGGGTTGTTCTTGGTCCGGCGTTGCAGCACCTGGATGGTCCGGCGAATTTCGTCGTCACGGCCAATCACCGGATCGAGCTTGCCGTCTTCTGCGCGCTTGGTCAGGTCGACGGTGTACTTGTCCAGGGCCTGGCGCGACTCTTCGACGTTGGCGTCATTCACCGCCTCGCCGCCGCGCAGGTTGTTGATGGCGTTTTCCAGGGCTTTCTTGCTCACGCCCTGCCCCAGCAACAACTTGCCGAGCTTGCTGTTTTCATCCATGGCGGCCAGCAGCACCAGCTCGCTGGAGATGAACTGGTCACCTTTCTGCTGTGCCAGGCGGTCGGCCTGGTTGAGCAGGCGCGCCAGATCCTGGGACATATTGACGTCGCCAGTGGGGTTCTGGATTTTCGGCAGTTGGTCGAGCTCTTTGCTCAGTTCCTTGCGCAGGCTATTAACGTCAAAGCCTACTTGCATCAGCAGCGGCTTGATCGAACCACCCTGCTGTTCCAGCAGCGCCTGCATCAGGTGCGCCGGTTCAATGGCCGGATGATCGAGGCCAACCGCCAGAGATTGAGAATCGGATAAGGCCAGCTGTAACTTGCTGGTTAATCGGTCTATACGCATTAGTCACCTTCCTTTTGAGCAGGCCGGAGCGATGGACACACCTAAATAGAGAAACCTGCCAGATGTATCTCTAGATGCGGTCGATTCTGGGAGATTCAAGCACCCGTTACTTGACGCAGGTCAGATCAGTTTAACGCTCAAGCCAGATCAGGGAGGCAAAACGACCGGTACGCGGGCTGCGCCGATAAGAAAAGAAGCGTGGATCGGTCACTGTACAGTACCCACCACCATAGACCGAGGTGACTCCCCGGGCTGCCAGACGCAGGCGCGCCAGCAGGTAGATATCAGCCATGAAGCGTCCGGCATTCACGCTGGGTACAAAGGCTTGCTCGGCTTCGGCCAACTGGGCAACGAAAACTTCACGCACTTCAGCCCCGACCTCAAAGCGCTGCGAGCCAATAGCCGGCCCCAACCACACCAGAACCTCGGCCGCAGGTACATCCAGGCTGTCGAGGGTAGCTTCCAGCACGCCGGCCGCCAAGCCACGCCAACCCGCATGGGCTGCGGCGACCCGGGTTCCAGCTCGATTGCAGAACAAGGCGGGCAGGCAATCGGCGGTCATCACCGCACAAGCGACTCCCGGGGTGGCAGACCAACTGGCATCAGCGGTAGCCACCACTGAGGGATCAGCATGGGCCACGGCGATCCCGTGTACCTGGTGCAACCAAGCCGGGGCAACGCCGAAATGATCCGTCAGGCGACGGCGGTTTTCAGCCACCGCTTCAGGGTGGTCTTCAACATGGTCGCCCAGATTGAGGCTGTCGAACGGCGTCAGGCTGACGCCGCCCCCACGAGTGGTGACACAGGCTTTGACCCCAGCCGGCGCGGGCCAGTCAGGAATCAGCCAGTCACTCATCCAACGAACGCCTCACGGTCCTGCTTGAGCAGCGACAGCAGCCAGACGAAGTCGTCCGGCAACGGCGACTCCCAGCTCATGCGTATACCGGTGGTCGGATGATCCAGCTCCAGGAAACGCGCATGCAGCGCCTGACGCGGGAAACTCTTCAACGACTCGACCATGGTCGGGTTGGCCGCCGGCGGAATGCGGAAGCGACCGCCGTAAGCCGGATCGCCGACCAACGGGAAGTTGATGTGGGCCATATGTACCCGGATCTGGTGGGTACGTCCGGTTTCCAACTTGACCCGTACATGAGTGTGGGAACGGAAGCGCTCCAGCACCCGGTAGTGGCTGACTGCCTGCTTACCGCCTTCCATCACCGCCATGCGCTGGCGCTGCTGGCCATGACGACCAATCGGGGCGTTGATCTTGCCCCCCGCAGTCACCACACCGATCACGATGCATTCATAGATGCGGCTGACACTGCGGCTCTGCAACTGGGCTACCAGCTGGGTCTGCGCCTGAATGGTCTTGGCCACCACCATCAGACCGGTGGTGTCCTTGTCCAGACGGTGGACGATACCGGCCCGCGGCACATTGACGATGTCGGGAATGTGATGCAGCAGGGCATTGAGCAAGGTGCCATCAGCGTGGCCGGCAGCCGGGTGCACCACCAGGCCCGCAGGCTTGTTGATCACCAGGATGTCGTCGTCTTCATAGACGATATCCAGTTCGATGTCCTGGGCGATCCACTCGCCCTGGGCCTCCTGCTCGGCAGTCAGCTCAAGAACGGCACCGCCATGCACAATGTCACGAGGGCGAATTACCGCTCCGTCCACAGTCAGGCGGCCGTCTTTGATCCAGGCGGAAAGGCGCGAGCGCGAGTGCTCAGCGAATAGTTGTGCGGCGACTTGATCGAGGCGTTGACCGCCCAGTTCGGACGGCACCTCTGCGCGAAGTTCAATTTTATCGGACATGCTCGGACTGGGCGTCGGCACAGCCTTTGGTTTCGGCTGCGCGCTTGTGGTTAAATACGGCGTCTTTTGCCCCGAGGCTTTCAACGGGGCGCTCATCATAACAGGACGGCCCCGCCCAAGACAGCGGCCGTCATAGGGACGCAAGCCGCCATGCAAGTGAAACACCTGCTGCTGATCGCCATCCTCGCACTGACCGCTGCTTGCTCATCGAAGGAAGTCGTTGACGAAAACCTGAGCGAAGTCGAGTTGTACCAGCAGGCGCAGACCGACCTGGACAACAACAGCTATACCAGTGCCACCGCCAAGCTCAAGGCCCTGGAATCGCGCTATCCCTTTGGTCGCTACGCCGATCAGGCACAGCTCGAGCTGATCTACGCCAACTACAAGAATGCCGAGCCGGAAGCCGCCAAGTCCGCTGCCGAACGCTTCATTCGCCTGCACCCCCAGCACCCGAACGTCGACTACGCCTACTACCTCAAGGGCCTGACCTCGTTCGATCAGGACGTTGGCCTGCTGGCGCGCTTCCTGCCGTTGGACATGACCAAGCGTGACCCGGGCGCTGCCCGCGACTCCTACAACGAGTTCGCCCAGCTCACCAGCCGCTACCCCAACAGCCGTTACGCGCCGGACGCAAAGCAGCGCATGATCTACCTGCGCAACCTGCTGGCGGCCTATGAAATCCACGTAGCCGACTACTACCTGACCCGTCAGGCCTACGTGGCCGCCGCCAACCGCGGTCGCTACGTAGTGGAAAACTTCCAGGAGACCCCATCTGTGGGTGATGGCCTGGCCGTGATGACCGAGGCTTACCAGCGTCTGCATCTGGACGAGCTGGCCGCCACCAGCCTGGAAACCCTGAAGCTCAACTACCCGAACCATCCTAGCCTGGTGGACGGTCAGTTCGTGCCGCGGGTCGCCGAGGCCGACAACCGCTCATGGCTGAGCAAGGCCACCCTGGGCATGATCGAATCCCGTCCACCGCTGCCGCCGGGAGAAACCCGCGCCAACCAGGACGTGATGAAGCAGTACCAGGATGCCAAGGATGCGATTCCTTCAGAGCTCAAGCCTAAAGATGGCAACGGTGATGCCATCGAAGAAGAAAATCACGAAGCTGCTGGCAACAACAGCGACCGCTCCTGGTTCAGCTACATGACCTTCGGTGTGTTCGACTGATAGCGACCGCAGGTAAAAAAGGGAGACTTCATGTCTCCCTTTTTCATGCCCGAAGCTTTATGGGCCTGTGCGCCCGGCAGCCGCTTGGCTAAACTGCGGCTCTTTCCCTACAAAGCTGGTCACCATGGTTCGTCTACTGTTCTGGATCGCTCTGATTGCTGCCGCGGTATGGTTCTGGCGCAAATTCAAACGCCCCGTTGCGCCACCCAACTCGCCGAGCGAGCCGGCCAGCATGCCCATGGTGCGCTGCGCCCATTGCGGCGTACACCTGCCTCAAGAGCGGGCGCTAAGCCTGTCGCAACAGTGGTATTGCAGCCAGTCACACCTGGAACAAGGGCCGGGCAGCCAGAATCGCTGACCGCAAGGGGCTCGCTGCTGCCCGCCGGCAGTGAGTAACTCAGGGGCAAAAAGCTCTGACACAGACCATTCCGGACCTGGTCAGCACATGAACCGGCTCGCTGCCCCCTGATTTCTAACCAGCCCCTAGGCTTTCAATCTTTGCCGTGGACCACGGATATCCACAAAAATATCCAGCCGACAGCATCGCCCGAACAATTGGCGACAAAGTCCTCCACGCATTCTCCCCCCCAACTCATCCGCGCCACGCTCCTCTTCCGCCCCATATATCCGGGGCTCACGGCAATCCAGTAGCGGTGCCCGAAGCCCGCACTCAAGCATTCGCCGACTCGCGGCTCACTGCGCACCCAGCCTGCCAGGCCTAGACTTCAACACGCGCCCGCAAGACGAGCGCTATTGCCCGCCCTTCACTCACGGATGAAATTGCAGCCGCCATGAACCCACGGCAAACGGTGCTGGTGGTCGATGAGGCCACGGAAGTCCGCGCCCTTGTGGAGATCACCCTCGGCCGGATGCGCTTGCACACCCAAAGCGCCCGCACCCTGCAGGAGGCCCGCGGCCGCCTGGCCCAGGATCGCTTCGACCTGTGCCTGACTGACCTGCAGCTACCGGATGGCAGCGGGCTGGAGTTGCTGCGGCATATCCGCCAGGTTCATCCCCAACTGCCTGTGGCGGTGCTAAGCAGCAGCACAAACGCGGAAACCACCGCCAGCGCCCTGCAGGCCGGAGCCTGCGATCTGCTGCAAAAACCCCTCGACCTAGCACGCCTGCGAGAGTTGGTAGGCGACACATTGAAGCGACCGGCAGCCTCCACGGGTAGCAACCCCGACGGTCAATTGCTGGGGGCTTCGCCACCCATGGACACCTTGCGCCGCCACATCGACAAACTGGCCCTTAGCCTGGCATCGGTCTACATCAGCGGCGAATCCGGCAGCGGCAAGGAACGAGTGGCCCGCCTGATCCATCAACTTGGCCCCAGAGCCCAACAACCGTTCATTCCAGTCAACTGTGGCGCAATTCCTTCCGAACTGATGGAAAGTGAGTTTTTCGGTCACTGCAAAGGCAGTTTCAGTGGTGCCATGACGGATCAGCCGGGGCTGTTCCAGGCGGCTCACGGTGGCACGCTGTTCCTCGACGAAGTTGCGGATCTGCCTCTGGCCATGCAGGTAAAGCTGCTACGTGCACTGCAGGAAAAGTCCGTGCGCCAGGTGGGCAGCCAGCAGGAAAGAGCCGTTGACGTACGGATTCTCTGCGCCACCCACAAGAATTTGAAAAGCCAGGTCGAGGCTGGACGTTTCCGCCTGGATCTCTATTACCGCCTGAACGTTATAGAACTGCCGGTACCCGCGCTGCGCGAACGCCGTGGCGACATCCAGGCACTGGCGCGACACATACTCCAGCGCCTGGCCAGGGACAGCGGTGTACCGGTCGCCCAATTGCGACCCGAGGCACTGCAAGCCTTGGAGCGCTACAACTTTCCCGGCAACGTGCGTGAACTGGAGAACCTGTTGGAGCGGGCACAAACCCTCTGCGAGGGGCTGTGGATAGAACTGGCCGACTTGCACTTGCCCGCCGAAACCGTCGATGACGCCCCAGCGCCAGCCTCGCCGAACCTCGACCTGGCGCTGCACCTGCAACAGGTGGAGCGCCAATTGCTGCTCCAGGCTCTGGAGGAGACCCGCTGGAACCGCACCGCCGCGGCTCAACGGCTGAGCCTGTCGTTTCGTTCGATGCGCTATCGCATGAAAAAACTCGGGCTGGACTAGATCCTGCCTGCGGGAGCATAAGGCGTTGGATCAATGATTGGCGGGTGCCCCAGCAGCAGGTCGCAGAACAGCTGGCAAGAGGCCGGCGCCAGCACCAGGCCGTTGCGGTAATGCCCGCAATTGAGCCACAGACCGGCAAACCCGGGGACCGGCCCAATGTAGGGAATCCCCTCGGGAGAACCCGGGCGCAGTCCGGCCCAGTGCCCCACCACCTCTGCATCAGCCAGGGCGGGGATCAACTCGACCGCAGAGGCCTTGAGGCTTTCCAGGGCTGAAGCGGTCGGAGTCTTGTCAAAGCCTTCGTGTTCCAGGGTACTGCCCACCAGGATATGTCCATCACGCCGAGGAATCGCATAGCGCCCCTTGGCCAGGACCATGCAGGACAGGAAGTCGGCGGCGCATTTGTACAGAATCATCTGCCCCTTGACCGGCTCCACGGGCAGCGCCAGTCCCAGGCTGCCCAGCAGTTCGCCACTCCAGGCCCCAGCACAGAGCACCACCTGATCAGCGTGAATCTCACCCAGCGAACTGCTCACTCCCACCACCCGCTGACCATCACGGATAAAACCGCTGACCGTACACTGCTCATCGATCTGCACGTTAGGCAGGGCCTGCAAGGCGGCCTTGAGGGATTTGACCAGGCGTGGATTACGTACATTGGCCACATTGGCCATATAGATCGCCTGCTGGTAACCCGCCCCCAGCGCGGGCACCGCATCATGCACCGCCGAGATATCCACGATGCTCAAGGGCCGGTCTTCACGCTGCGCCCACTCCAGAGCCTGGGCCTGGTCTTCCAGGTCCAGCCAGTAGAGTCCTGTGGTATGCACCTCCGGATCGACCTCGGTGACCCTGAACAACTTCTCCGCCAACTGTGGATAAAAGTCCTGGGACCAATGGGCCAGGGCCGTGACCGCCGGACTGTAGCGCCAGGGATAAAGTGGCGAAACGATCCCGCCGCCAGCCCAGGACGACTCACGCCCCAACTCCGCACGCTCCACAAGCCGTACCTGTTGTCCCTGGGAAGCCAGGTTGAATGCACTGAGCAGGCCGATCACCCCGCCGCCTACCACCAGCACTTGCTGTTGCTTAGCCATAGTCCGATCCAATCATGAGAAAGACAGTGGGCTCCGAGGCCCCGAAACAGCCACTCAGCGTCCCCAGCAATCCTTCGCCGTCAGCCCTTCGGCCTGACCGCTGATGCCGATGGCCCCGGCCTGGTCGATGCTGAAGCTGCCACATTTGTCAGCCGCCATCAGGCCGTCGACTTTCGGCGTCGCGATCAGCGAGAAGCCGGTGTCGCTCAGCGTCGGGGTGATGCTGTAGTACTCGTTGCCCGCACTCAGGTCGGGGGCATTACTGTAAACCCCGGACTTGGAGTGATGGCGCTCTAGCTGCTGCGCCTGCTCGGTGAGCAGCACCGCGATTTCGCTGCGATGGGGCTTCTTCATGTACTCGGTAATGCTGGGAAGGCTCAAGGTAAGGACCAGACCGATGATCGCAATCACGATCATGATTTCGATCAGGGTAAAACCTTGGTTGGATCTGCGCATGGTCAAGAATCTCGCTTACTGGATTTGTCGCCAAAGGATGCGCCGGCCGCCACTGCCGGGCCTTTCCACCAGGGCGCCGAGGCCGCCACTGGAGTCACTGCTGATCTTGCGTGCGCCATTACTGGCAACGCCGCCGAGGCTGGGCATGCTGCCAATGAAGCGGACCCCGCTGGAGGGCGTGCCCGAGTCATCCACAACACCTTCGCCGTGGGTGACGAGCACCGCAGCGTCGAGCATCTTACCGCTGAACGCTGCCAGCTCGATCAATTTCCCGCTGCCGGCATTTGTGCAAGAAGCCTCCGTCCGCAGTTGAGCGGTATTGAACGCCTGGACCGGCAGCACCAACCCCATACCGAACAACATCCCGCCCATACCTTTGAGCCCGCTCCGCAGCCAGCCGGGCCAACATTCAGTACTTGGCATAGATACTCTCCAACACACTGCGTGACTGACCAGCCAGTCCGATGGCCGTCACCCGATACAAGGTGGCGGAAGTGCTACTCGGCACGTGGACCGCATCCAGCGAGGCGCCGAGGTTCTGCACCCCATAGAAGCCATCGTCGGTGGCAATCCATAGCACCCCAGAAGCCCCATGCGCCCCTGCGGCACTGACCACCGTCGACTCCGCGGGAGGCGCACATCGAGCGGGGCCGGCACACACTGGCAAGCGATAATCTTCCACTCGGATGGCACTTTCCCCGATCCGCAGCGCCGCTTCGGCTGCCTGGAACGAGCGATTGTGCAAGCTCAGGCTGGCGGCCATTTTTTCCTGCAAAGTGGCGTTCTGCAGCGATGAAATGCCGATCATTGTCAGCAGCAACAGGAATACCAGGCTAACCAGCAACGCCATGCCTTGCTCCCGGTTATGTTTGAAGTCGCACATGCGCCGCATCAGGGCAACCTGTTGCGTAATGCCGCAACCACCGTGAAGCTCTGTGGGCGCACGGCGCCATAGGGGTCGGCCAGGATCAGGCGCAGACGTACGCTGCGAATGCGCGCGGGATCTCCCGGGTTGCGGGTGTAGCTGGAGGCAGCAGTCTCCGTTGCAGAGCGGGCCATACCGAAGCTGACCTCAAAGGCTTCAACATTATCCAGCAGCACCGCCTGCTGCTTGCCTAGGCCGCTGCCCAGCAACAACTGATGATTCTTGAAGCTATAGAAGAGTCGGCGCAGAGCAAACACCTGCTCTGCGCCAGTGCCACGACGAGCGCCCGAGTAAGCCACGGCGCTGCGCTGACAGTCGGTAACCACACTCCAGGTCGGTGTCACGCCCTCGTCACCGACATCGGCGGTGATCAGGGTCAGCTGTTGATCGGCGACATCCCACTGAATCGGCGTTGCGGCATAGCGGGAGAACTCGCTTGCAGCACTGGCGTCGCTGATGCTGCGCAGGCAACCAAACATACCCACCATGCGAATCTCCTGGAGCATCTTGCTCAGGACAAAACGCCCATCCTCCTGCAGGTAGGCCGAAGCGCTCTGACTGAGATAAATGTTCTTTGCCGAGATGAATACCTGGGCCGCCCCCAGTATCAGCACCAGGCTCATGGCCAGCGCCAGCATCATTTCCACCAAACCGAAGCCCGCATTTCTGCGGCTCATTGCACGCCTCCCGGGCCCAGCGCTATCCGGCTGCTGAGCACCAGGCTGCGCTGGCTGTCCACCCGACCTTCGGCGCGGGAATCGTCCCAGGTGATATGGATGGTATAAACCTGCTGGCTCGCGCTGATGCTACCCCTGGCACTGGGGCCGCCGAAGTTCACGACATTGCTGGCAAAGTCATGCAAGTCCTGATCGCGCACATTGCCCGGGGCTCCTTCGGCAGGTGCTGCCAGCGTATAGTCGGCTGCCGCGTTGGCGCGGATGCGGTCGAGCATGTCATAGGCGATAAAGCTGGCCTGGGTGCTCATCCGCGCGCTGTCGGTGTACTGCAACGCCTTGATCTGGATCGCCGCCGCCCCAAGCAGCCCCACTACGAGAATCAACAACGCCACCAGCACCTCGATCAGGGTCATGCCATCCTGTGCATGCCACTCGTTCATCCGCCGCTCTCCGCTATTACTACCGTCCATTGAGACAGGTACTGATCACCCGCCGCTGCTGATCGAGTCCATAGACAATGCTCAGCACATACCCAACCACCGGCCCGCCGAGGCGATTGAAGTCGATGCTGTCGATTCATGAGGTTAGCGCCAGAGTCGCCCCCTGACTGAGGACAGGAACAACCGGCAATACATTGCTGCGGGCTTGTTGCCCGCACCCGCCTTCAGCTCCCTGCGCCAAAGACTCTCCTCGATGACAATCCCCCGCCCTGACGACAACCAAGCATGCCTAACCCAGGGGATGACCCAACTGATGGGCCTCGGTGCCTGCGCGGGTGCATTGCAAGGTTATGCAATAGGTCGGCACCAGCAGCCCTAAAAGCACAGCAGCAACAGCCAGGGCGATAAGCAATTCCAGCAGGTTGAAACCCTTTGTATGCAAGTTCACCAGCGGCCTTAGAACCATCATCGGCTATAACAGGCAAGTGCCTCGATCAGTCGTAGATCGGCACTTCGGTCATTGGCTCGATGAGCAGGCACGGATCGCCTGAAACCACCATTTCCAGGGAGGGAGAGATCATGCATGAAAAGGGCTTCAGCCTGATTGAACTGCTGACCACACTGGCCTTGCTGACGCTGTTGCTGCAACTTTCCAGCACGACCTTCAGCGAGCTGTTGCGGGCCAACCGAGAACTGGACGCAGCCCAGATGCTTGCCAGCGGCATGCGCAATGCACGGGCGGCGGCCATCCTGTACCAACACACCGCACTGATCCACAGCCTCGACGGCGACTGGAGCCGGGGCTGGCGAATCATTCTGGATATCAGTGGCAAAGGGCCGGGTGACCCGGAGAATCCGCTGCTGATCGAACGGCAGAGCGGTGGGCAGGTGCTGATTGTAGGCAATCGCCCGGTCCAGCATTTCGTGCGTTTCAGCACCTTGGGCAACCCGCTGCTACCCAGCGGAGCCTTCCAGGCCGGCACCCTGCATGTGTGCCAGACCGAGCAGGAGTACAGCCGTCATCAGGTAGTGCTGTCACGCAGCGGGCGGATCAGCCTGCGCAGCGAAACCGCCGAGCAGGCTCTGTGCACGGGAGCCGGCTGATCAAAGCAGGGAGCGGACCCGCAGTTCCTTGGGCATGGAGAAGGTGATGTTCTCTTCACGACCGGCCAGTTCATCTGCGCCGGTGGCGCCCCAGGCTTGCAGTTGCTGGATCACCCCGCGCACCAGGACTTCAGGGGCCGAAGCACCGGCGGTAATGCCAATGCGCTCGACACCGTCGAACCAACTGCGCTGCAAGTCTTCGGCACCATCGATCAGATAGGCCGGAGTGGCCATGCGCTCGGCCAATTCACGCAGGCGATTGGAGTTGGAACTGTTGGGACTCCCCACCACCAGCACCACGTCGCACTCATCGGCCAGTTGCTTGACCGCATCCTGACGGTTTTGCGTGGCGTAGCAGATATCGTCCTTGCGTGGCCCGCCGATGGCTGGGAAACGCGTGCGCAAGGCATCGATCACCCGACTGGTGTCATCCATGGACAAGGTGGTCTGGGTCACGAATGCCAGGCGCTCCGGGTTGTGCACCTGCAACTGTGCAACATCCTTTTCGTCTTCCACCAGGTAGATGGCGCCGCCGTTGCTGACGTCATACTGGCCCATGGTGCCTTCGACTTCAGGATGGCCGGCGTGGCCGATCAGGATGCATTCGCGACCGTCGCGGCTGTAGCGCGCCACTTCGATGTGCACCTTGGTCACCAGCGGGCAGGTGGCATCGAACACCTTGAGGCCGCGGCCAGCGGCTTCACTGCGCACCGCCTGGGAAACACCATGGGCGCTGAAGATGACAATGACGTCGTCTGGCACCTGGTCCAGTTCTTCGACGAAGATCGCACCACGACTACGCAGGTCTTCGACGACAAATTTGTTGTGCACCACTTCATGCCGCACGTAGATCGGCGGCCCGAAGACTTCCAGGGCGCGATTGACGATTTCGATCGCCCGGTCCACTCCGGCGCAGAAGCCACGGGGATTGGCGAGTTTGATTTGCATGCTGTGCCTCGTGTCTTGCGCGCAAGAAGTTAGATCGTTGTAGACAGCGGATCGCCGGCAAGCCGACTCCTACACAATAGGGGCGGCATGCCGGCGATGCTGTCAAAGCGCTTTGACGTCGATGATTTCCACGTCAAAGGTCAAGGTCTTGCCCGCCAACGGATGGTTGAAATCGACGGTGACTTGAGCGTCATCGAAGGTTTTGACCACACCGGGCAATTCGGTGTTCGCCGCATCATTGAAGATCACCAGCAGGCCTTCCGACAGTTCCATGTCCTGGAACTGCGAACGCGGGATGACCTGCACGTTCTGCGGGTTGGGCTGGCCAAAGGCATTTTCCGGCTCGATGGTCAGCTTGCGCTGGTCACCGGCCTTGAAGCCGAACAGCGCGGCCTCGAACCCTGGGAGCAGGTTGCCATCGCCGACCTTGAAGGTCGCCGGGGCCTTGTCGAAGGTGCTGTCTACGGTGTCGCCGTTCTCCAGGCGCAATGCGAAATGCAAAGTGACTTCCGTGTTCTGACCGATGCGTTGCTCAGTCAATACCTGTTCAGTCATGAACGGCTTCTCCGGTTTTCTTGCTCTTGAACATATCCAGGGCCAGCATCACCGCACCAACAGTGATAGCACTGTCAGCGAAGTTGAACGCCGGGAAGTACCAGCGGTTCTGCCAGTGCACCAGGATGAAATCGATCACATGGCCCAGGGCGATGCGGTCATACAGATTGCCCAGGGCACCGCCCAGCACCAGGGCCAGGGCGATGGCCAACCAGGTTTCGTTGCGCCCCAGGCGCTTGAGCCAGACCACCAGCACCGCACTGACCACAATCGCGATCAGGGCAAACAGCCAGCGCTGCCAGCCTGAGCTGTCAGCCAGGAAACTGAATGCAGCACCGGTGTTGTAGGCCAGGGTCCAGCTGAAGTAATCCGGGATCACCACAATCTGCTGGTACATGGTCAGCGAACTTTCGAAGTGGAACTTGCTGACCTGGTCAATGACCAGGACCAGCACGCTCAACCACAACCAGCCCAGACGGCCAAAACGGCCCGCGGCGTTAGGCATAGTGACGAACCTCGCCTGCACCGCTGATGTTGTCTACGCAACGACCGCAGATTTCCGGATGCTCCGGGTGCACGCCGACATCTTCACGGCAGTGCCAGCAACGGGCGCACTTGGCAAAGTTCGACTTGACCACCTTCAGTTTCAGACCGGCAACTTCAGTTTCCACTGCGTCGGCTGGCGCCTGCACGAACGGTGCAACGCTGGCGGTCGAGGTGATCAGCACGAAGCGCAGCTCGTTGCTCAGCTTGGCCAGGTCGGCACTCAGGGCCTCTTCGGCGTACAGCGTCACTTCTGCCTGCAGGTTGCCACCGACGGCCTTGGCCGCGCGCTGGATTTCCATTTCCTTGTTGACCGCAACCTTGACCGCCATGATCCGGTCCCAATAAGCCCGATCCAGCTCGAAGCCTTCCGGCAACTCGCTCAAGCCTTCGTACCAGGTATTGAGCATCACCGATTCGTTGCGCTCGCCCGGCAAGTACTGCCACAGCTCGTCGGCGGTGAATGCCAGGATCGGCGCGATCCAGCGCACCAGGGCTTCGGAGATGTGGTACAGCGCGGTCTGGCACGAACGGCGGGCCTTGCTGTTGGCACCCGTGGTGTACTGACGATCCTTGATGATGTCCAGGTAGAAACCGCCCAGCTCCTGCACACAGAAGTTGTGCACTTTGGAGTAGACGTTCCAGAAACGGTATTCGCCGTAATGCAGTTCCAGCTCGCGCTGCAGCAGCAAGGTACGGTCTACGGCCCAACGGTCCAGCGCGAGCATTTCTTCAGCTGGCAGGATGTCGGTGGCCGGGTTGAAACCGCTCAGGTTGGAGAGCAGGAAACGCGCAGTATTGCGGATACGCCGGTAGGCGTCGGCGCTACGCTGCAGGATCTGATCGGAGACAGCCATTTCACCCGAGTAATCGGTGGCCGAAACCCACAGCCGCATGATGTCTGCGCCCAGGGTGTCGTTGACCTTTTGCGGCGCGATCACGTTGCCCAGGGACTTGGACATCTTGCGGCCGTTCTCGTCCACGGTGAAACCGTGGGTCAGCAGTTCGCGGTATGGCGCGTGGTTGTCGATCGCGCAACCGGTCAGCAACGAAGAGTGGAACCAGCCACGGTGTTGGTCGGAACCTTCCAGGTACAGGTCGGCACGCGGCCCGGTCTCATGGCCCATCGAGTGCGAACCACGCAGCACGTGCCAGTGGGTGGTACCAGAGTCGAACCAAACGTCCAGGGTATCGCTGATCTTGTCGTACAGAGGCGCTTCGGCGCCCAACAACTCGGCAGCGTCCATCTTGAACCAGGCTTCGATGCCTTCCTGTTCGACGCGCTGGGCCACCTCTTCCATCAGCTCAACTGTACGCGGATGCAGTTCGCCGCTTTCCTTGTTCAGGAAGAACGGGATTGGCACACCCCAGTTGCGCTGGCGGGAGATGCACCAGTCTGGACGGTTGGCGATCATCGAATGCAGGCGTGCCTGGCCCCAGGCTGGTACGAACTGAGTGTCTTCGATGGCTTGCAGGGCACGCTGGCGAAGGGTGTCGCCGGTTTCTGGCTGCTTGTCCATGCCGACGAACCATTGCGCGGTCGCGCGATAGATCAACGGCGTCTTGTGGCGCCAGCAGTGCATGTAGCTATGGCTGATGGTTTCGGTGTGCATCAACGCGCCGACTTCGCTGAGCTTGTCGACGATGGCCGGGTTGGCCTTCCAGATGAACTGGCCGCCGAAGAACTCCAGCGAAGGCGCATAGACGCCATTGCTCTGCACCGGACTGAGGATATCGTCGTTGACCATGCCGTAGCGCTTGCAGGTCACGAAGTCGTCTACACCGTAGGCCGGAGCCGAGTGAACCACGCCGGTACCCGCGCCCAGTTCCACGTACTCGGCCAGGTACACCGGCGAAAGGCGATCGTAGAGCGGGTGACGGAAGTTGATCAGCTCCAGCGCCGAACCTGGTGCTGTGGCAATCACCGAGCCCTCCAGGTTGTAACGAGCCAGGCAGGACTCCACCAACTCCTCGGCCAGTACCAGCAGGCGTTCGCCAGCGTCGACCAGGGCGTAGTTGAACTCCGGATGGACGTTCAGCGCCTGGTTGGCCGGGATGGTCCAAGGCGTGGTGGTCCAGATCACGATCGCAGCAGGCTTGGCCAGCTTGGCCAGGCCGAAGGCGGCGGCCAATTTGTCTTCATCGGCGATTGGGAAGGCCACGTCGATGGTGGCGGACTTCTTGTCCTGGTACTCGACTTCCGCTTCAGCCAGGGCCGAACCACAGTCGAAGCACCAGTTCACCGGCTTCAGGCCCTTGAACACGAAGCCGCCCTTGACCATTTCCGCCAGGGCACGGATTTCACCAGCCTCGTTGGCAAAGTTCATGGTCTTGTAAGGGTTTGCCCAGTCACCCAGCACGCCCAGGCGAATGAACTCGGACTTCTGCCCTTCGATCTGCTCCGACGCGTAGGCGCGGCACAGCTCACGGGTCTGATCCGAGGACAGGTTCTTGCCGTGGGTCACCTCGACCTTGTGCTCGATCGGCAGGCCGTGGCAGTCCCAACCCGGAACATAAGGCGCGTCGAAACCCGCCAGGGTTTTCGAGCGGATGATCATGTCCTTGAGAATCTTGTTGACCGCATGACCGATGTGAATCGAGCCGTTGGCATAGGGAGGACCGTCGTGCAGAACGAACTTCGGACGATCCTTGCCAATCTCGCGCAACTTTCCGTACAGGCCAATGCTGTCCCAACGCTGCAGAATCTGTGGTTCGCGCTGAGGCAGGCCGGCCTTCATTGGGAAGGCGGTGTCCGGAAGGTTTAACGTGGCTTTATAGTCGGTCATTTAAGGCTCTTCATTAGCGATTGGCGCTATGGATACGTGCCACTTGGGCACGGGCGGCGGCAACATCCGCATTGATCGCCGTCTTCAACGCCTCCAGGGAGGCGAAACGCTGCTCTTCACGCAGCTTCTGGTGGAAAACCACCGTCAAACGCCGGTCATACAAGTCGCCGGCAAAATCTAAAAGATGGACTTCCAGGTGGGCCTTGCCATCACCTGCAACTGTGGGCCGAACGCCTATATTGGCGACACCGGACCAGGTTTTCCCGTCGATGTCGACGCTCACCAGGTACACCCCGGAAAGCGGTACACGGCGGCGCTTCAACTGCACGTTGGCAGTAGGCGTGCCCAACTGGCGCGCGAGCTTCTGTCCGTGCAAGACCCGACCGGCGATCCGATACGGGCGACCGAGCAAGCGCTCGGCCAAGGCAAAATCGGCTGCCGCCAGGGCGTTGCGGACCTGGGTACTACTGACGCGCAAGCCATCCAGCTCAACAGTCTGCGCGGCCTCGACGGTAAACCCGTGAGTAGCGCCAGCCTGCTGCAGGAACTGGAAATCACCGACCCGATCGCAACCAAAACGGAAGTCGTCACCGACCTCCAAGTGCTGTACTCCCAAGCCATCCACCAGGATCCGCTCGACGAACTCGGTGGCGCTGAGCTTGCTCAAGCGCTGGTTGAACGCCAGGCACAACACCCGGTCGACGCCCGCTTGCGCCAGCAGCTGCAGCTTGTCCCGCAAGCGAGCCAGACGGGCCGGAGCGGTATCGGGAGCAAAGAATTCCCGCGGCTGCGGCTCGAAAATCACCACGCAGCTGGGCACGCCCAACTCGAGCGCACGTTCACGCAGCCGGCCCAGGATAGCCTGGTGACCACGGTGAACACCGTCAAAGTTGCCAATAGTGGCGACGCACCCCCGATGCTGGGGGCGCAGATTGTGGAGGCCTCGAACCAGCTGCATAACGCGCTTCTTGCTCATAAAGTGGTCGATTATAACCACACCCGACGGCCGACGACAGGCAGCACCGTCACCCAACGTGATCGAACCGACAAAACCAGTGTCCAGCCCAACCCGACGACTAAACAGTCATCAGTTCAAGGCCTTGCGATTGAAGTCGCGCAAACGGAAGCCCAGCAGGACCAGCATGCCAAAATACGCTACCACTCCGGCCACCACCAGAACCCCAAGACGCAGGAAGCGCTGGAGCATGTGGCCTTGGTCCCAGGCTGGCATAAAGTGCATCAGCCCCAGCAATACCGCTGACATGACCGCCACTGCCAGCAACAGCTTCAGGGTAAACCCTCCCCAGCCAGGCTGCGGCTGAAACATCCGCTGCTTGCGCAATTGATAGAACAGCAGGCCGGCGTTGATGCAGGCTCCGACACTGATTGCCAAGGCCAGGCCGGCGTGCTTCAACGAGCCGATAAAGGCCAGGTTGAGCAACTGGGTGACGATCAGGGTGAAAATGGCAATTTTCACCGGCGTGCGGATGTTCTGCTGCGCATAGAAGCCAGGCGCCAGCACCTTGATCACAATGATCCCCAGCAGCCCCACGGCATAGGCCACCAGCGCACGCTGAGTCATGGATGCGTCAAAGGCGCTGAACTCACCATATTGAAACAGCGATACGGTCAGCGGTTCGGCAAGAATCCCCAGCGCCAGGGAACACGGCAACACCAGGATGAAACACAGGCGCAGACCCCAATCGAGAATCCGCGAGTACTCATGGCGGTCCTTGCTGGCATAGGTCTTGGCCAGGGTCGGCAGCAAGATGGTGCCCAGCGCGACACCCAGCACGCCGGATGGCAACTCCATGAGGCGGTCGGCGTAATACATCCAGGACACAGATCCGGCCACCAGGAATGAGGCGAAGATGGTGTTAATGATCAGTGAGATCTGGCTGACAGAGACCCCGAGGATCGCCGGCAGCATCTGTTTCATCACCCGCCAGACCCCGGTATCCCGCAGATTCAGGCGCGGCAACACCAGCATGCCGATCTTCTTCAGGTGCGGCAGTTGGTAAAGCAGCTGCGCCAGGCCACCGGCCAGCACCGCCCAACCCAGCGCCATCACTGGCGGATCGAAGTAAGGCGTCAGGAACACCGCGAAGATAATCATGCTGACGTTGAGCAGGGTCGGCACGAAGGCCGGCACCGAAAAGCGATTCCAGGTATTGAGAATCGCCCCAGCCAGAGAGGACAGGGAGATCAGCAATATATAAGGAAAAGTCACCCGGAGCAGATCGGAGGTCAGGGCAAACTTTTCCGGGGAATCGACAAACCCCGGCGCGGTGGCCCAGATCACCCAGGGCGCAGCGATCATGCCCAGCGCGGTAACCACCGCCAGCACCAGGGTCAGCAGGCCGGAGACATAGGCGATGAAGGTACGGGTCGCCTCTTCGCCCTGCTGGCTCTTGTACTCCGCCAGGATCGGGACAAACGCCTGGGAAAAAGCGCCCTCGGCAAAAATCCGCCGCAACAGATTGGGCAACTTGAAGGCAATGAAGAAGGCATCCGTGGCCATACCGGCGCCGAATATGCGCGCGATGAGGGTGTCACGGACGAACCCCAGCACCCGGGAAAGCATCGTGATAGAGCTGACCGCGGCCAACGACTTGAGCAGATTCATGAAAAGGTTGTTTGCCTGTAGATAAACAGCAGGCGAAATGACGCCCACTTATGCGATACTCCGCGCCGCAACAGCACAGAGCCAAAGCTCGCGAGTTTACAGGTCAAGCGCCGGAAATAAATATCCCGCCTCTTCAGATCGACCACTCAGCGGAACGCATCACCCGCCCTTGACAAGACTTCAACTCATCGGCATGATTCGCGGCCTATTTTGTTTGCTATTTCCCAAAAAGTCTTTCGAGGAGCTCGACGGTGGCCAACACACCTTCCGCCAAAAAACGTGCAAAACAGGCTGAGAAGCGTCGCAGCCACAACGCCAGCCTGCGTTCCATGGTTCGTACCTACATCAAGAATGTAGTGAAAGCCATCGACGCAAAAGACGCCGAAAAAGCGCAAGCTGCTTATGTTCTGGCCGTACCAGTTATCGACCGTATGGCCGATAAAGGCATCATCCACAAGAACAAAGCTGCTCGCCATAAAGGTCGTCTGAATGGCCACATCAAGGCTCTGAACCTTGCTGCTGCAGCCTAAGCGACACGCTTGTTAAAAAACCGACCCAAGGGTCGGTTTTTTATTGCCTGCGATTTACCCAACCCGCAAGCCAGCTCCTCTATCCACGGGAGCCGGCCCGCCAACAATCAATGCCTCACTGATGCGGCCAAGGCAGGATCGGGATCGCCGTCACCGCATTCTGCGGACTGCCCTCGATCAAGCGATCGCTGTAGACCAGGTACACCAGAGTATTGCGCTTCTTATCCAGGAAGCGCACCACCTGCATGGTCTTGAACACCAGCGACGTGCGCTCCTTGAACACCTCATCACCGTCTTTGAGCTCACCCTTGAACGCGATCGGTCCCACCTGACGACAAGCGATGGACGCCTCTGCGCGATCTTCCGCCAAGCCAAGCCCACCCTTGAGGCCGCCGGTCTTGGCCCGCGACAGGTAACACGTCACCCCTTCAACCTTGGGATCGTCGAACGCCTCGACCACAATCCGGTCGTTCGGCCCGACAAACTTGAACACCGTAGATACTTGGCCAATCTCCTCCGCCGACGCCACCAACGGCATCGCCATGAGCAAACCCAACAATACTTTTGCCAAACGCATTCGCTTTTCCTTACACCAGAATCAGGTTATCGCGGTGAACCAGTTCCGGCTCAGCCATGTAACCCAGGACACCGACAATCGCATCAGACGACTGACCGATAATCTTCTGCGCCTCAAGCGCACTGTAGTTAGCCAGGCCACGAGCAATCTCACGACCATCCGGCGCCACGCAAACCACCATCTCGCCACGACGGAAACCGCCCTGGACCTGCTTGACCCCCACAGGCAGCAAACTTTTGTTGCCCTGGGACAAGGCCGATACCGCCCCCTCATCCAACACCAGAGTGCCACGGGTTTGCAGATGCCCTGCCAGCCACTGCTTACGCGCCGCCAGCATGCCGCGCTCTGGCGACAGCAGGGTACCGAGGCGCTCACCCGCCTTCAGGCGATCCAGCACTCGCTCCAGGCGCCCACCAACAATGATGGTGTGCGCCCCGGAACGCGCCGCCAAACGCGCGGCACGCAACTTGGTCTGCATACCGCCACGCCCCAGGGCACCGCCAGTACCACCAGCCACCGCATCCAGGGCAGGATCATCAGCTCGCGCCTCGTAAATCAGCTGAGCATCGGGATTGCTACGCGGATCTGCATCGAACATACCGTCACGATCAGTAAGGATCACCAGCAGATCAGCCTCCACCAGGTTAGCCACCAGCGCCGCCAAGGTGTCGTTATCGCCAAAGCGGATTTCATCGGTTACCACGGTGTCGTTTTCATTGATCACCGGAATCACCTTGAGCTCCACCAGCGCCCGCAGGGTACTGCGGGCATTTAGGTAACGCTTGCGATCAGACAGGTCATCATGAGTCAGGAGAATCTGCGCCGTATGCCGGCCATGCTCGGCAAAGCTTGACTCCCAGGCCTGCACCAAGCCCATCTGGCCGATGGCCGCAGCCGCCTGCAGCTCATGCATCGCACTCGGTCGTGCGGTCCAGCCCAGGCGACTCATACCGGCCGCCACGGCACCCGAGGAAACCAGCACCAACTCGACGCCAGCCTCGTGCAACGCCACCATCTGCTCGACCCACACGCCCATTGCCGCGCGATCCAGCCCTTTGCCATCCGCCGTCAGCAGTGCACTGCCGATCTTCACGACCCAGCGCTGCGCACCCGTCACCTTGCTCCGCATCTTATTCAACCTTTGCCAGCGAGCGACGCGACCGAGCGCCCCCCATGGGATTATTCGTATTTGCACCTTGCAGACACCAAAACGCCGCTCAAATGAGCGGCGCCTTGGGAGCTGGCTTGCCAGCGATGATAACACCGCATCAAACCAGATAAACCGTCTTCGCAGACCAGCCCACGACCACGGAATCAGTCGCGGACGTAAATGATTTCCGGACCATCCTCATCATCCACATCTTCTTCATCCCAATCATCGTCACCGATGTCATGGACGCTCTTCACACCACTGCGGCGCAAGGCACGCTGATCATCCAGAGCCTGCAACTGGGCACGCGCCTCATCCTCGATGCGCTGATCCAGCTCAGCCAACTCATCGGCAAAGACCGGATCGGCCGCCAGACGATCAGCACGATCCTCCAGATAACGCATGATGTCGCGACTCAAGCGCTCGGTACCATCCTTGGAGATGGCCGAGATCACATACACAGGCCCAGTCCACTCCAAGCGATCTACGATCTCCTTGACCCGCTCTTCATGCTCTTCTTCAAGAATCTGATCGCACTTGTTCAGCACCAACCAACGCTCACGCTCCGCCAGGGACGGGCTGAACTTGACCAGCTCGCTGACAATCACTTCCGCCGCATCTGCCGGACTGGTTTCATCCAGCGGAGCCATATCCACCAAGTGCAGCAGAATGCGAGTACGAGCCAAGTGCTTGAGGAAGCGGATCCCCAGGCCAGCACCATCGGAGGCACCTTCGATCAGGCCTGGAATATCGGCAATCACAAAGCTCTTCCAACGGTCGACACTGACCACACCAAGGTTCGGCACCAGGGTCGTGAACGGATAGTCAGCCACTTTCGGCTTGGCCGCGGAAACCGAACGAATAAAGGTACTCTTGCCAGCATTCGGCAAGCCCAACAGACCGACATCCGCCAACACTTTCAATTCCAGCTTGAGGTCACGCTGCTCACCCGGCTTACCAGGAGTGGTCTGACGTGGAGCCCGGTTGGTACTGGACTTGAAACGGGTATTACCCAGACCATGCCAACCGCCCTGCACGACCATCAGACGCTGGCCAGCCTTGGCCAGGTCGCCAATGACCTCCTGAGTACCGGCATCGATTATCGTGGTGCCTACCGGAACCCGCAGCTCCAGATCCTCACCCTTCTTGCCAGTACAGTCGGTGCTGCCGCCGTTGGAACCACGCTCGGCATCGAAATGCCGGGTATAGCGGTAATCCACCAGAGTGTTGAGGTTTTCATCGGCAATCAGGTAAATCGAGCCGCCATCACCGCCGTCACCGCCGTTAGGGCCACCGTTTTCGATGAATTTTTCCCGACGGAAACTCATGCAGCCATTACCGCCATCACCAGCTTTTACTCGAATCGAAACTTCATCTACAAACTTCATGATCAAACGCCTCTCGCCGCTCGGGCGAGCTGAAAAACACTAAGACATAAGACTCTTGCAAAAATGAGCGCCGCGACCTCAATCAACGACCGAAACATCCAACGCTGGCAGCCCGTACAAACAGCTTTGCAAGAGACTCATCCCACAAACGAAAAAGCCCCGTCGCGAGACAGGGCTTTTCCAGCGATCGCGCAATTAAGCTGCGACGACGCTCACGTAACGGCGGTTGAAAGCGCCCTTTACTTCAAACTTGATCACGCCTTCGATTTTCGCGAAGAGGGTGTGATCCTTACCCATGCCAACGCCGTAGCCAGCGTGGAATTGGGTGCCGCGCTGACGCACGATGATGTTGCCCGGAATGATTTTCTGGCCGCCATACATCTTCACGCCAAGGCGTTTAGCCTCTGAGTCGCGACCGTTACGGGTACTACCACCAGCTTTTTTGTGTGCCATGAGTTCAATTCTCCAAAAAGGGGATTAGGCTGAAAATTAAGCCTGAATACCGGTGATTTTGATCTCGGTGTACCACTGACGGTGGCCCATACGCTTCATGTGGTGCTTACGACGACGGAACTTGATGATGCGGACTTTATCGTGACGACCTTGGGAGATCACTTCAGCCACAACGGTAGCGCCAGCAACAACAGGAGCACCGATATTCACGTCGTCACCGTTGGCAACCAACAGAACGCGATCAAAGGTAACGGATTCGCCAGTAGCGATTTCCAGTTTTTCGATCTTCAGGTATTCACCTGGAGCGACTTTGTACTGCTTGCCGCCAGTAACGATTACTGCATAAGACATGGTATTTCTCCGATAATCCTGCTCACCCAGCTCTTTATAAGAAGAGGTATTGGCTGGCATGGCTGCATGGGGCTGGAACGGCCCAAGTGCAATTGCGTAAGGCAGGTGCTGCCCAGGAAGTTCAGGGTGCGCGATTGTACGCAAGGCACAATGGCGATGCAAGTGCCGTTCAGGCGTCGCCGGGGACTGTGCCGCGCCCTTTTGGCGAGAAAAGGAGCCCTCTGAAATCAGGGTTTCATGACTGCAAAAGACTATACCTCAGTGTTTTACCCTGACAAATTACCGCCTGCCGGTGCTTTAACCGCCCCGGACCGCGCCTTGACACCTGCGGACGCGGGTCCTAGCATGCCGCGCAACCCTTCTGGAGCACCTGTCGCTGATGCAACCCCAAGCTTTCTACCGCACGGTGGCGGACGATTTTAGTGCCGTCGACGGCATCATCAAGAAACAGCTGACTTCCCGAGTACCGCTGGTATCAAAAATCGGCGACTACATCACTTCGGCCGGAGGCAAACGCCTGCGTCCTTTATTAGTGCTGCTGTGTGGCAAGGCCCTGGGCCGAGAAGGCGATGACCTGCGCCTGCTGGCCGCTACCATCGAGTTTCTGCACACCGCCACCCTGCTACACGACGACGTGGTCGATATGTCCGGCATGCGCCGTGGCCGCTCGACGGCCAATGCCATGTGGGGCAACGCGCCCAGCGTACTGGTGGGTGACTTCCTGTATTCCCGCTCGTTCGAGATGATGGTTGAACTGGGGTCGATGCCGGTCATGCGCATCCTGTCCCAGGCCACCCGGATCATCGCCGAAGGCGAAGTCTTGCAGCTGTCCAAGGTGCGTGACGCCAGCACCACCGAAGAAACCTACATGGAAGTCATCCGCGGCAAGACTGCGATGCTCTTCGAAGCCTCGACCCACAGCGCCGCCGCCCTGGCCGGTGCGACACAGGAACAAGCCGAGGCACTGCGTACCTTCGGCGATCACCTGGGCGTAGCCTTCCAACTGGTGGACGACCTGCTGGACTACCGCGGCGACGCCGAGACGCTGGGCAAGAACGTCGGAGATGACCTGGCCGAGGGCAAGCCCACGCTGCCGCTCATCTACACCATGCGCGAAGGCACTCCGGAGCAAGCGGCCCTGGTTCGCCAGGCCATCCAGAAGGGTGGCATCGAAGACCTGGAGAGCATCCGTGCAGCCGTTGAGGCCTCAGGCTCTCTGGACTACACCGCGCAACTGGCCCGCGACTACGTCGCTCGCGCCATTACCTGCCTGGAGGCCCTGCCACCCAGCGAGTACCGCGATGCCCTGGTAGAGCTGAGCGAATTTGCCGTAGCCCGCACTCACTAAGAAGATCCGGCTCCTGCTAGCCGCAGGAGCCGGCTTGTCGACGCAACGCCTCATCGCCCCCCGGCCCTGCAAAACCCTATATAATGTGCGCTTTTAGCCATCCTGACTTTGAGGAGCTTAAGTGAGCACTTTGCCACCCTGCCCAAAATGCAATTCCGAATACACCTACGAGGACGGCACCCAGCTGATCTGCCCTGAGTGCGCCCACGAGTGGTCCGCCAACGGCGAAGCCGAAGCCGCATCCGATGAAGCCGTGAAGAAAGATTCGGTGGGCAACGTGCTGCAAGACGGCGACACCATCACCGTGATCAAGGACCTCAAGGTCAAGGGCACCTCCCTGGTGGTCAAGGTCGGCACCAAGGTCAAGAATATCCGCTTGTGCGATGGCGACCATGATATCGACTGCAAGATCGACGGCATCGGCCCGATGAAGCTCAAGTCCGAATTCGTCCGTAAAGTTTGACTTGCGCTCCCTCTCGCGCCCGCCGCGAGAGGATCCCCCCCCAA
>NZ_JAAARL010000027.1:0-80590 GCF_009908205.1 Pseudomonas sp. Fl5BN2
ATTGTTGCTCTCCTTGCTTGGACATACGGAAAACCGGAGGCCTGAATGGCCGGCCGGGCTCCAGGGACATATCAAGACTTGTGCCAGCTTAAAAATAACAATTACAAATCAATCAGTTACTGTATTTCCATGATTCAACAGCCTGTTTCAGGCCCGAGATCCCATGGAAAGTGCGCAAGAAGTTGCGCAGTACTGCGCAACTTCTTGCGCACTCCTCTGTACAGCCCCAGCCATCTCGCCTACAGCCATGTACCCACAGGGTTATCCCCATTGGAGTGCGCAACTTCTTGCGCATCAAGGCCAAAAGCCATCAAGGGCAATAATCGTTCTTGGACCGGCAACCTGGAGACAGCAATCAAGACTCCGTTGCTCAAGGCCTAAGCTCTGCACCGAGACCACCAGCGTGACCACCAGGGCGACTCCCCACGCATCGCGGCAACTAGTGCATCAAGGGTGGCGCTGCGCTCTTGCACATTGAAAGCCAGCGCCGAGCGCAGCACCGGCCAGCAATGCCGGGGAAGATGCTTTGGCGCCTGCAGCGTGCGATCCAGGCGTTGATCACGGGCCTGGGTCGACGGCAACCTCCGGAAGGGATGTTTGCCAGTGGCCAGTTCAAAGATCACACAAGCAACGGCGTACAGATCGGCAGCGGCCGACAAGGCACCGCCTTCCAACAATTCGGGCGCCGCGTAGCCAAGGGTCCAGGCATTGAAGCGGGTGCGGCTCAGGTGAGGCAAACCAGGCAAGACACCCGCCTCGGCCTGGCCCAGGCCGAAGTCGAACAAGCGCACGCCTTCTTCGCTGAGCATCACGTTGCTCGGCTTCAGATCCCCATGCAGCACGCCACGTCCGTGGCTATAGGCCAGGGCGTCGAGTAACGGCACGACTACCTCCTGCAGGGCTTTCCACGGCAGTCCGCTCGGGTGTTCGCAGAGCAGCTTGTCCAGCGTCAGCCCCCGCATCAGCTCCATGGTGATGAACGCGCACTGACATTGAGCATCCACTTCAAAGCTGTGCAGACGCACGATGTTCGGGTGACACAGGCGTCGAGTCAGGGCGAACTCGCTGTAAAGCACCAGGCCTGCATCCGGTGACTCGGCAAACTCTTCGCTCAAGACCTTGAGCGCGATGTAAGGATCGGGATCACCAAACTGCTCATGCAGCAGGTCACGCGCCCGATAGACCGTGCCCATGCCCCCTGCCCCCAACAGACGCTCAAGTCGATAGCGACCCGCCAGCAGCACCGGCACCGCGGCGACCGGGGCAGCTTCCACAGGCTTGGGCCTGGAACCTTTCCTCCGCCGGCTGCGGCCCTTGCCCTTGGGCTGCGCCACGGCGACTGAAACGGGCTTGGGTTTGACGAAGGCGAAATAGGTCAAGTCATTGGCCTCTGCCTCGCTGACCAGAATATCCTCCCCATCGGGTTTCAGATCACTCATTGGCGAATCACCACAGCCGTCAGATTGTCTCGGGCCGAGCCGCGCAATGCCCCCTCGAACAGGCGTTCCAGGGCAATCCGCGGCGACGCCAGGCTCAAGGCCCTGCCCAACGCATCCCGGGTCAGCCCCTGGTACAGGCCGTCGCTGCACAGCAGGAAAACATCACCCGCACGGACCTCGAACTCCAGCACATCCAGGGTCAAGCGCTCGCTGGCACCCACCGCACGAGTCAGGGCATTGGCGTCGGGGTGGGCGCTGGCCTGTTCCGGGCTCAGCTGTTGCTCGTCAACCAGTTGCTGCATCAACGAGTGGTCCCTGGACAGTTGGTACAGGCACTGCCCGCGCCACAGATAACAGCGACTGTCACCGGCCCAGATACAGGCTGCGCGGTTGCCCTCCAGCAACAGCGCGACCACGGTACTGCCAACGATGCTGTCATGCCGCCCGGCAGTGACCGTCAACTCTTGGCCCAGACGCCGGTTGAGCCAATGCAGGCACTGGCGCAAGTCGTTGAGCCGGCCCTCGAAACTGTCATGCCGCGCCAGGTCCGCCAGGCTGGCGACAATCAACTGGCTGGCAACGTCACCGCTCTGATGACCGCCCATGCCATCCGCGACCACCCAGAGCCCCTGCTCCGGGCAATCGAGAAAGGCATCTTCATTGCGCAGCCGAACCTTGCCCGGATCGGTCCGCGCGGCGCTGCGCCAGGTACTGGCAACCCACATCAGAGCTGCGCCGGCATACGGAAGGAGCGCAGCACGCTCATCTCGAACGGGTTCGGCGTGCGTTGGCTCAGCAACAGATAATTGGCCCGCAAGCCACCCAGTTCAGCCTTGAGCACCAGTACATCACGACCGGTCAGGTATTCGGTCTGCATCAGGTCGAACAGACGGAACAATGACCAGGGCCCGGTGTTTTTCTCGATACCGATCGGCCGGCCGGCTATCTTGTCCAGCACCAGGCTGGCTCGACCCTCTTCGGCATCGGTCGGCCACTTGAAGGACATCGGCACAATCGGTCCGTGGCGGTATTCCAGTTGCTGGTTGCCGAAGCGGAACTCGGCCCGGCTGACCGCTGGATCGAGGGTGTACGGCTCAAGCCTGAACTGCACCTGCGGCTCGGCCGGATTCTGGGCAAAGAACCCCTGGCGAATCACTTGCGCGGCGACCATCTGCTCAAGGTAGGCCTTGTTGATCGGCAGGCTTTGGCCATCGATGCTGCGCAGGCGGTAGCTGCCTGGATCACCGCTGACGAAAGCGCGGATGTAGGTGTCGAAGAAACGCTCGGCGATGCCCTGGGCCTTGAAGAACTCGCGAAAATCGTTGATCGCCACATCGCTGCTGCTATGGGCGTTGAACGGATAACGCTTGCTGATCGCCTTGCCGTAGAAGCTGTACAACTCGCTCTGATAACGCTGATTGAGGTACTGGTACGAGTCGTTGAGCACCAGACGCCAGGTGTCTTCGGCCAACATGTTGAACCACAGGCTCACCGGCCGTGGCAGACGCCCAGAGGCATTGCGCAGACTGCTCAAAGCATCGCGCTGGCCACTCATGCGCACCTTGGCCATCTCGAACGCGGCCTGGTCAGGCTGGCTGGCCCTGGCCAGGCTGGACAGCTGCAGTTGCAGGTCGTTCAGCGCCTGTAGCGCCGGGGTCAGGTCAGCCGCCGGGCCGTTGTTGTCATCCAGCAAGCGATGCAGGGGTTCGAAACGCCGTTGCAGCGCCTTCTTTGCCGTATCCGGCAGGCTCTTGGCGAGCGCCTGCTGGGCCTTCCCCGCGACGGCGGCCAGCACCTTGCCCTGCACGCCGCCCTGGTCCGCCGCCTTGTCCGCGGACGCGGCGACCTCGTCAGCAGGCTCGACAATGCTCTGGAAACGGGTGTTCTCACGGATCTCCACCAGCAACTGCAACAACGGCGAGTTGGCCGCGGTCAGACTGGCCAGCTGTTCGGCCCCTTCACCGGCATCGCTGAACGGCGGCAGGCTGACCTGGCCCACGGCTTCGCTCCAGTGGTTGGCGTAGTCGCGAAAGTACAGTTGCTCCAGCTCGACCATCAGCCGATGCAAATCCATGCCGCTGATTCCCGAGCCTTCGCCCAGCACCCAGTTGTCCCGCAGGATATCGGTGACCAGGGCCGAGCCCTGGATCGAGAAATACTGCTGATAACCCTGCTGGGTATAAAAACCGGGAATCACATAGTCGGTACCGACAAACAGGCCACCTTGTGGCCCCAGGTGCTGGCTCAGACGGTATTGCGGCAAGCTGCGGGCTTGTTCGCGCAGCACCCGGTAGACCACGTTGGCCAGCGATTCGCTGCGCAGCACCTGACGGGCCTGGCCCACCAGTGCATCGTTGAGCGGGTAACTGAACGGCAACTCGAGCAGGCGCTCGAAGTGCCCATTCAGGCCGTTCTGCAAAGCCGTGTTGCCGGCATAGCGGCTGGACCAGTCTCGAGCCACCCAGTCCTTGAGCAGGGACGGATCCCGGCGATCCTGCATGTTCAGCATCAGGTAGGCCCGCAGGCTGTTGAGCAGGCGTTCGCGGTCGCGCATGTTGGCTCGAATCTGCCCTTCGAGCATCTGCGCGACTCTTGGCAGCAGTTGCTCCTGCAACTCACGCTCATAGGCACTCAGGACCAGCGGATTGCTAGCGTCGCCTTGATACAGTCCGCCACGCTCATGCAACGACACATTGCCCTCGGGCGCAAAGACCTGAGTGGCCGCATAGCGGGTGTCGAGAAGCTTGAGCAGTGTCGGTGCATCGTCACGCGCAGTCAGGCTCGTGCGTTGCTCGGTCCAGGCCTGCGCCAGGGAACGCAATTGCTCCAGGCGCCCGTGGTTGGCCGAGAAGCTCCCCGTCCACAGCAGGCCAAACACCGCCAGGGCTGCCAGGGCGCCGATATACATGGCGCGCTGGCCCCAGTGAATGCGTCGGCGCTCACGCTGGTCCAGGCCGGCCAGGTTGGCCTCGGGGAAGATCACCCGGCTCAGCAAGTGGTGAATGAACCGCGCCCGACCGCTGCGCAGGGTCGGCAGGACAGCGGCCGCCATGCCCAGGTTAGAACCGATACTGGCGGTATCCTGATCGAGTTGTTCAAGCAGGTGGGGCGCACTGGTCAGGTAAAAACCACGTAGCTGGGTGGGCCGCTGATAGCGATTGCCGGTGAACGCCATGTCGACGAACAGGCACAGGCGCTCACCGATCTGCCCCAGTTGGTGCGGGAAGTCGAGGATGCGGCCACGGCGCTGGGTGTCTCGCTCCTGGTGCATGCGCATGATCACCTGGCTGTTCAAGCGCCGCAGCAACTCCTCGAACTCCTGGCGCAGTACCGCTACATCGGTGCCGCTTTGTTCCTGGCCAAAACTGGTGCCGAGTACCTGATCGCTTTCCTCGCGACTCATCTGGTCAAAGAACTCATCAAACCCCGACAGTTGGTCAGCCTTGCTGAGTACCAGGTAGACCGGCACATCGACGTGCAGCTTCTGATGAATCTCCTGCAAGCGCATGCGCACCTGGTGCGCCAGGGTATCCAGCGCCTGCTCATCATCGCTCAGCAGTGCCTCCACCGGGAGGGTCACCAGTACGCCATTCAGTGGACGACCGCGATGACGCCTGCGCAACAGGCCGAGCAAGGTGCTCCAGGCACTGGCGTCGACGTCGGCAGCCGCTTGGGTCAGGTAGCGGCCTGCGGTGTCGATCAGTACACCATGCTCGGCGAAGTACCAGTCACAGTGACGAGTACCGACGGTGTCGCGGGTCAGCTTGCGGCCCATCTTGTTGAGTGGGAATTCCAGCCCCGAAAAATCCAGCAGGCTGGTCTTGCCGCTGTCTGGCGGACCGATCAGCAGGTACCAGGGCAAATCATTGCGCCAGCGCTCGCTGCGGCCGCGATACAGGCTTGAGCTCTTGAGGGTGCGCATTGCGTCCTTGAAGCGCTCATGCAACTCCTTGTGCTCCTGGTCGATCAACTCGTCACGATGGATGCGCTCCTGCCCTGCCTCGCTGTCCTCGACGGCTTTCTTGCGCACTCCGGAGCGCCAACTGACGAAGACCATCGCCAAGCCCCAGAGCAGGAACGACAGGCTGATGGTCAGCAGGCGCGAGGTTGCGCCGGCCCAGAACTTATAGTCGTTGACCGCCAGCAGCGGCCCGACGAACCACACCAGCACGGCCACGAAAAGCACCAACAGCAGCGTCCAGACCCAGGTCTTGCGCAGGAAGGCGCCGGCTTTCTTGAAGAAATTATTCATCACACGTCCCTGTCTTACTGCTGGGGCTGGACCGCCACCGAGTCAAGCGGCTGATAAGTCTGCAATACGCTTTCGCGCTGCTGGCCAAGTACCCAGGCGAACCCCGAGTACATCACCACCAGGCACACCACCGTGAACAGCGCAACCGTCCACCAAGGCACGATGCGCACCAGGCTGCGACGCTGATCGCGCAGCCCTTCCCAGCGCGGCGAAAGCTCACGGGGCACATCGCCACGCAACTGCCGAATCTGCCGGTACAGCGCATCGCGAATCCCTTCGAGTTCGAGCATGCCGCGGGATATGACTCGGTACTTGCCCTCGAACCCCAGCGACAGGCATAGGTACATCAGTTCCAGCATCGGCAGGTGCTTGACCGGGTTCTTCGACAAGCGATCCAGCAACTGGAAGAACTTCTCGCCGCCAAAGGTTTCGTTGTGGAAGCTGCTGAGCAGGCTCATTTGCGACCACTTGCTTTCGTTGCCCCAGGAGGTGGTCACCACCGCCTCGTCGACCACCGTACACAGCACATAGCGTGCGGCCATCACCTGGCTACTTTGCGCACCGTTTTGCAGGGCCCGCACATCGAACTGCTTGAGGCTGGCGCTCAGGCGCGCGTTGAGCGCCGGCAGGTCTTCAGCGGTGTCGCTGTGCTTGAGTCGAACCACTTCCGACAGCAGGTCGGACGCCGCCGCCACCAGTGCGTTGAGGCCGACGCTGAAGGATTGTGCGGGGCCCAGGCGCGCGGCATAGATCATCCGCTCTTCCAGCTGTTCGAAACGCGGTGGTTCAGCGAAGTCGGTCAGCGGGCTTTGCGCCGGGCCATGTCCATGACGGTCAAGCAGGACGGTCTTTTCGTCCTGAGGGTGTTCCATGTCCTTGATCATGTCGGTCAGTTCCTAATGGCCCAGAATTTCAATTCAAGCTCGGCGAACTCACCGGACACGTGGAAGGCGAAACCACCCGAGCGCTCCAGTTGTGCCAAGTCCTCGGGGCTGAGTTCGAGGATGAAATAGGTTTTATTGGAGTGGAAAGCGATCTGCCGCGGGGCCACTGGCAAGGGCCGGACCTTGATCCCCGGCAGGTGCAGGTTGACCAACTGACGAATGCTTTCCACCGGCCCGACCTTGAGGTGCGCCGGCAAGCGATGCCGCAGCTCTTCGGAGTCGCAGTTGGCACTGGCGGCGAGCACAAACGAGGCCGAGCCCAGCAGTTTGTGGTCATGCAGCGGCGACACCAGCACCCCGTATTGGCGGGGTTGCAGCAGCAACTCGATGGCGTGCTGCTCGAGCACCATCGACAGCACCTGGCGAATCGCATCCATCAGTTTGCGGAAGCTCAAGCCCTGGTCGCTGTGCTGATAGCGGCTGTCCAGTCGCGGGCGCTTGCTGTCGCTGGCGAACGTCGCCAGCTCGCCAAGCATGCTCAGCAGCGTGCGATAGAGCTCTTCCGGGTGGACATGCTGAAGCTCCAGGTAATGCCGCAACAGCAACTCGGTGCGGTTGATCAGTTGCAGCATCATGAAGTCGCCAACCTCGGCGCCACCCACCTTGCCGTTGGAGCGAATGCGCTCGGCGATGGTGTCGCCCCGATGGCTGAGCATGCTGATGATTTCTTTCAGGCACGACAGCAGATAGGCGGAGGAATGGGTGTGCAGGAAGGTCGGCACAAAATCCGCATCAAGGCTGATCACGCCATCGGGGGTCGCGTCCAGCACTTCACAGATCTTCAATTTGACGTAGGCCTGCTCGCTCTGCTGCTCACCCAGCAACAGACGGAAGTCCGGGCGAGCACAGCTGAGTTGGCTGCTGGAGTCGTCACCGGCGTTGGAGTCGGCGATTTCCGCCTCGTAGACGGTGTAGCGCGCCAGCACATCGGACTGCTCTGGACGACGTGACTCGATATGGTTGCCAGTGACCAGCGGTAGTGCCAGGTAGACCGGCGTATTCCCCGTATTGGGCGGCACATCCAGGGCCAGCGGCTCGGTGTCGCCCCCTAGCTCGAACAGACTGCCGTCGGGCAGGATCCCAGAGGCCTGGCTGATCACCAGCTTGCCCATGTTGAGAAACTGCAGGTCGATCTCCAGCGCCAGGAACCCCCAGCTGTAGCTGCTCAGCAACTGGGTGCGGGTTTTCATCTGGTAGTCGTAGTAACGATCGTTGTGCTGGAAATGCTGGGGCCGCAGCAACATGCCTTCCTGCCAAATGATTTTATGCACGTTCATGAGTTGTCATCCGCTTGGGCGAACACTTCGTGGCTGTTGCGGATACCAGACTGGTCGAGGGTCAGACTGGCCTCGGTGACCTCCACCGGAGTGAGTTGCACCACATAGCGCCATTGGCTTTCCGGCAGGTCGCGATAGGCCGCAAGCACACCGACGAAACGGCTGCCGTTTTCGACCCGCAGCTTGAGTTCGACGCTTTCGCCCGGACGCAGCTCCAGCTCTTCGCTGGCCACCAGGTCCGGCGCCAGAGATTCCTTGGCGCGCTCGTAGAGGCTGAAAAAGTCGGCGTTCTCAAACGCTACCGGATGCTTGAGTTCCATCAGCCGTACCACGATCGGCGACGGACGCCCATTGAGGTCGGGGTTGAGCTTGTCGCTGGCGATCAGCTTCAGGTTCAGCTTGGTCACGGTCGAATACGGCGACATTGATGAACAGCCAGCCAACAGCGCCAGCGCCATCAACGCAGCCAGGGCTTTGCTTAGCAGGTGGGTACGGTGAGACATGCAGGTCATCCTTGATCGTCGATGTGAAGGGTGGAGATCAGACGGACCTGTTCTTCATAGGCCTGGGCGAAATCCCGCGCCAACAGGCGCTCATTCCAGTCAGCGTCCTGGCACAGCGTCTGGTGATAGCGGCGGTAAGCTCTCCAGCGACTGCCGGAAGTCGCCAGCCACGGCTGGCGACCATCGCGCTCGAAACGCAGGGTCAACTGCTGCGGCGAAAAGTGTTCGAGGGTGCTGCGTACCGCGGCGCGACTGGCGCTGAGCAGTGCCACCTGATGCGCCTGCAGATCGCGGAACGCACGGGAAATTGCTTGCTCGGCGGGCAGTTGCCCGGGCTTGTTACCCTGCAGCAGGATGCCCAGTACCGTTTCGGCATCCGCAGCCAGCTTGAGCGGGTTCTTACTGTGGTCCTGGGCCGTGGTGAGGGGCAGGCGCAGCTCGTTTTTCAGCTCGCGGCGCGTCCGCAGACTCTGCTGCAAGCCACCAATGCTCTGCTTGAGCAAGCGCGCGGCATTGATTGCCAATGCCTCACGGTGGTCATCATCAAGCCCCTTGAGATCGACACCCAGAACTGCAGCGAAACGCTGCCAGAAAGTTTCACTCTGACGCGCCACCTCCTGGGCTTCCGGCACGGCCTGCGGCTCAGGTGGCGCCACCAGCTCCGGCACCAGCAAGCGTTCCATATCGATGCGGGCATAGTCGGCTCGCGGTGCGGACTCCTGGTGCTGCAGGTTGAGCGCGCTCAGCTCGTCAAGCTGCGCCCCGCTCTGCTCCTGCTGTTGCAACGCCTTGAGTGGGTCAAGATCAAAGAAAGCGTTATCCGGAATGATGCTGCCGGCAGCCTGCGGGCGACCGGCTTCAAGCTCGAAGGTTTCCGGGGCTTGCAGCAGCCGCGCACGGATCTCGAAATCCCCCAGCACGTAGACACTGCCCTGCTCGATACGCTGGGGTTCACCCTTGCGCAGGCGCGCACCGCTGCCACTGTCCTGGATGCCATTGCTACTGGTATCGGTGAGGAAAAACCGCCCATCACGATAACTGACCAACGCATGATGGTTGGACAAATGGCGCCGGTGATCAGGAATCACCCACTCGCAATCCTCGCCCCGGCCGATGACTCCACCAGCCTGCCCGAAGGTTTTGCTGCTCAACTGCGCTGGCACGAACTGCTTGGTATTCAGCATTTCAAAAACCAGTTCCATGGTGATGCTCCTTGCGCTCACTTACCGCGATTGACCGCCTGCGGATCACCCAGTGGGCGATAGGTGCTGTCGTTGAATTTGTAATTGCCGCTACAGCCGCCGAGGCCAACAAGAACAACCAGGGCCAAGAGGACGGCTTGCCAGTGACGAACAGACATCAGAAGGTCTCCATAGGTAAGTGCACAAAACGCCCGCCCTTGCGGGCGCGCCGAGCAGTACGAAAAAGGGCTGAATGCGTCATGCATGGCTACACCTCGAAGTCGCCAAGATTGATATTCAGGCGCCCCAGGCGGTACAGCAGCGTGCGTCTGGGCAAGCCCAGTTCGCGGGCCGCCAGGGTTTGATTGCCGGCGTTCTTGCGCAGGCAATCGAGCAACAGATGACGCTCGACGTGCTCCAGTTGCTCGCGCAGGTTGAGGCTCAGGTCCTGCGGCAGGACTTCAATGCTCAGTGAAAAATGTTCAGCCAGAAGCTCGCCGCCTTCACAGAGCAGGACCGCACGCTCCACCTGGCCCTTGAGCTCGCGCACGTTGCCTGGAAAGGCGTAGCCAGACAGATGGTTGAGGGCCATGGGGGACCAGCTCAGCGGGTCGCGCTGGAGAAAGGCACAGGCTTTGTCGGCGAAGTGCCGGGCCAGCTCGAGAATGTCGCCTTCACGTTGACGCAAGGCCGGCAACTCGATCGGAAACTGAGCCAGGCGGTAGTACAAGTCTTCGCGGAACTTGCCTTCGCCGACCAACGCGACCAGATCGCGGTGGGTGGCGGCAATGATTCGCACGTCGATCCTGTGCGTGTCATTGCAGCCCAGCGGGCGGATCTCGCCGTCCTGCAGCACACGGAGCAATTTGGCTTGCAGGGACAGCGGCATGTCGCCGATTTCATCCAGCAACAGGGTGCCGCCATTGGCTGCGTCGAACAGCCCGGGTCGATCGCCGTCGGCGCCGGTGAACGCACCCTTGCGATAACCGAACAACTCACTCTCCAGCAGGTTCTCCGGGAACGCCGCGCAGTTCTGCACGATGAATGCCTGGGAGCGACGCGGACCGTAGTCATGAATGGCGCGCGCCACCACCTCCTTGCCGGTGCCGGTCTCGCCCCGCAGCAACACGGTGTAAGGGCTGTGCAGCACCTTGCTGATCAGTTGATAGGTCTGGCGCATTGCCGAACTGTTGCCGATCAAGCCATAACCGCTGGTGATGACCTCGGGCGGGAGAGCCACAGCCGGCTCACCCAGGGGGCAACGCAAACGTCGCAGCAATGCCAACTGCCCCAGGACAAATGACCCCAGTTGCCCCAGCGAGTCGGCAAAAACCTGCAGGTCGTCATGTTCAGGGCTGGCACACAGCAGCAGGCCCTCGACGGCCTTGCGCGAGTTGACCAGCGGTACGCACAACAGCGACTGCCACGACGCACTGCGGGCTGGCAGGAAGCTGGTTTCGTGAACGCTGTGGCTCAAGCCCACCAGGCTCACCACGCGGTTCTGGCACAGAGCGAACTGCAGCAGTGGCTCAGCGCTGTAGTCTGCCGGCTGGCTCGTCACTTCACGCGGCTGCAATAAGCCGTCCAGGCATTCGGCACTGAGCTGTAGACAGGTGTGGCTGGCATCGAGCAGGTACAGCTGGCTCAGCTCACAACCACTGAGCTGCGCCACGGCGCGGACAAAGTCGTCAAGCAGCACCGTACCTTCCGCGGCACGGGACAAGTCGGCAAATTGCGCCAGCAGTGCCTCTGCATAAACCAGCGGCTGCGGCACGCGCCTGAACATCAGCCCCACCTCAGGCGAACTCACAGGCCACGCTGCCGCTGCTATCGAGCGTTGCGTGCACACGCTTGAGGTGCTCGCCAGTGGCCATCGCATCCAGCAGGCGGTCGGCCACCAACGGCAGTACGTGCAAGTCGAGCAAATGGTCGATCAGGCGCGCGCCACTCTCGCTTTGAGTACAACGCTCGGCCAAGTGATCAACCAGGTCCTGGCAATGGCTGAAGTCGAGCTGACGCCGGTTCAGGCGCTCGCCCAAACGACCGAGTTTCATTTCGATCAGCTCGCGCAGTACCGGGCCACTCACCGGGTAGTACGGCACCACGCGCATGCGCGCCAGCAAGGCCGGTTTGAAGTGCTTGCTCAGTACCGGGCGGATGGTCGCTTCCAGATGCTCGGCGCTCGGTCGCTCACCGCTCTCGCACAAGGCGCTGATGTGTTCACTGGCCAGGTTCGAGGTCATCAGGATCAGGGTGTTGCGAAAGTCGATTTCACGCCCCTCGCCGTCGTTGGCCACGCCCTTGTCGAAGATTTGATAGAACAGGTTGAGCACATCCGGGTCAGCCTTCTCCACCTCGTCGAGCAGCACCACCGAGTACGGTTTCTGCCGCACCGCCTCAGTGAGCATGCCGCCTTCGCCATAGCCGACGTAACCCGGCGGCGCGCCGATCAGCCGCGACACGGTGTGTTTTTCCTGGAACTCGGACATGTTGATGGTGGTGATAAAACGTTCGCCGCCGTACAGCAGGTCGGCCAGGGCCAGGGCGGTTTCAGTCTTGCCGACCCCGCTCGGCCCCACCAGCAGAAACACCCCGACGGGCCCATCCGGTTTGTTCAACCCGGCCGCGGTGGCCCGCATCGAACGGTCCAGCGCATGCACGGCCTGTTCCTGGCCGCGAATACGGCGGCGCAGGTCCGTGGCGAAACTCGCCACCTTGGCGTTGTGCTCACGGGCCAGTTGCGCCAGGGGCACGCCAGTCCAGGCACTGATCACCTCAGCCACCAAGCGCGGGCAGACTTCGAAGCTGACCAGACGCTCGCGGACTTGTGCATCACCCAGGGCACGATGGGTTTGCTTTAGCGCCGCTTCCAGCGCTTCCACGCTTTGACCTTCCGGTACAGGTGCTTCGAGGATTTCGATCACGGTGCCTGCGGCGTCTTCTGCCACCGATAGCACAGGTTCTTGGTTGGCCGAATCGCGGGCCTTGGCCAGTTGCTGACGCAGTGCCAGCAAACGCTCGGCCAACCCACGCTGTTCGCTCCAGAGTTTTTCCAGTGCCTGCTGCTCATCCTCGGCGTCAACCAGACGCGCCTCGAGGGTATCCAGCGCCTCTTGGTCGATGACCAGACCGGCTTCGGCATCGCGACGCAGGGCCTGGCACTGCCGGCCGCCTTCAGCCAGTTCGCCGCGCAGGCGCTCCAGGCTTTCCGGCGCCGCAGCGAGGCTGATGCGGACCCGGGCACAGGCGGTGTCGAGCACATCGACGGCCTTGTCCGGAAGCTGGCGACCCGCGAGGTAACGGGCGGACAGTTCGGCTGCCGCCACCACTGCATCATCCCGCAGGTAGATGCCATGGCTTTTCTCGTAGACCTGGGCCAGGCCACGCAGGATGGTCACCGCCTCGGCAACGGTCGGTTCGTGCAGTTGCACGGGTTGGAAGCGACGGGCCAGGGCCGGATCTTTCTCGAAGTATTTTTTGTACTCGGTCCAGGTAGTCGCCGCGATGGTGCGCAACTCACCGCGGGCCAGGGCCGGCTTGAGCAGGTTGGCCGCATCGGAGCCGCCGGCATTGCCGCCCGCACCGATCAAGGTGTGAGCTTCGTCGATGAACAGAATGATCGGTTTTGGCGAGGCCTTGACCTCGTCAATCACCCCTTTCAGGCGCCGCTCGAATTCACCTTTGACGCTGGCGCCCGCTTGCAGCAGGCCCATGTCCAGGGCAAGCAGCTCAATGCCCTTGAGCACCGGGGGCACTTCACCGGCGGCGATACGCGAGGCCAGGCCTTCGACGATGGCGGTTTTGCCGACTCCAGCCTCACCGACCACGATCGGGTTGTTCTTGCGGCGACGAGCGAGGATGTCGATCATCTGGCGGATCGCATCATCGCGGCACAGCACCGGGTCCAGTTGGCCATCGCGGGCCTGTTGGGTGAGGTTGTGAGTGAAGCGCTGCAACAACGACTCGCCCTGGGCCGCCTTCACACCCGTCGCCGCCGGGGCGCTCTGCGCCAAGGCAAAGGCCTTCAGCCGTTCGATATCCAGCCGAGCCAGCAACGTTTGATAACGGCTGCCCGCGTAGCGCATCGGGTTACGCAACAGCGCCAGAATCAACGCCGCCTGTTCGACCTGGGTCTGCCCCAATTCGAGGTTGGCCACCAGCAACGCATCCTGCAGCCACTGCACCAGTTCCGGGGCGAACACCGGGTTGCGCGAAGCGCTGTGCTCGACCTGCGCCTGCAACGCCGCGCTCAATTCGCCCGCGTCTACTTCAGCATCCTGCAAGGCACGGGCGAGCAGGCCCTGAGGGCGCTCAAGCAAGCCCAGCAGCAGGTCTTCGACGAGGATCTTGCTGCCGCCACGGGCCACACAACGCTCGGCGCAATGCTCCAGGTCACGGCGGGTTTCGGCGTCCAGTGCCTGAATCAGTTGTTGCAGGTCCACGTTGATCATGTTCATCCGTCCTTAATGAATTTTGCTACCCAGGGTCACCACGCCATCGGCGTGTTCATGGCCCAGCCAGCTGGTCCAGCCCAGGCGGCAAGCGTTTTGCTCGCCAATGCGCAGTTCACGAATTTCCTCCTGGCGCAGCACCAGGCGAATGTCGTAGTCCAGCGGGTCACGCAGGGTGAAGCGCACCAGCGCGCACAGCGGCTGATAACCGAAACCGATCGGCAGGAATTCGTGGAAGCGTTGCCAGTCAAGCTGGCGGATATGAATGCGAAACTTGCCACTGCGGTCGCGTACCCGTTCGCCCAACACCAGGTCCTCGCCGAGCTGGCTGTTGGCCTGGCCCAGGCGGTTGCGCTGCTCGTCGAGAATCGCTACCCGGCGCTCGATGCACTGCTCGATCACCAGGTCCGCGTGCTTGAAGTAGTAACGCAGCACGGCTTCGATCAGCGCCGCCGAATGCGCGCGCAAACTGAGCAGCCCGAGGTACGGCAGCAAGCGTTTCCAGTTCAGTTCCCGGGCCTGGCGGATGTCTTCGCCACCCAGGCCGATCAAGGCAAACAACTGGGCGGAAAACGGGTCGAGGGCACCGCTCTTGAAACTGGCGCGGTAGCGGTATTTACGCCAGATCGGCAGCATCAGGCGTTGCAGGCGGTGGTGGAACAGATCGAGGAAATTGCGCGTCGGGTTACCCTCCTCGCTATCGCCCAGGGCCTGTTCGCCATAGAAGGCCGGCAGCGGCGAACTCGCGCCGAACAGCCCGATCAGGTTGAAACGCAGGCGTGCGCGCAGCAGGCCGCACTCTTCGAAAAACTCCACGCGATCGACGTCACTGCCAGGAAAACCCAGGCTCGGATTGGCCTGGAACTCCAGCTGATCATAGAGTTCCTCTTCGCTCAGGTACGGATGGGCGTCGCGTAATCGATCGACCACCAGCAGCACCGCCTGAAACAGCGAATACTCGCGTATTCCCTCGCTCAGCCGGCTTAAAGCAGGGGCTGCAGCCCCATGCGTGGTGCCCATTTGTACACCTCTCCCTGTGTACTTTTTACTCGCAGCTCGTGGTAGGAATTGAGACTGGCGTAAAGAGCAAAAAACTCGTTAAGAACCGACGCGAAAACGAACAGATCGCCTTCGCCGATATAACCTTGCGGATCGATACTCAGCTCGGTGCGCAAGCCGCGCAGCGGCAAGCCTCGGTGCAGGCGGTCGACGTGTTGGTGACGTATCGACTTGAGCCCACCGAGCAAACGCTTGCTGACCTTTTCCAGGTGCTGGTCGTAGTAGCGCGGCAAGTCGTAGGTTTCGAGGATCACCTTCAACGCATCAACGTTGGCCAGCGACAGGTAGTTGAGCGACATGTTGCTGATGAGTCGCCACAGGAAGTCGCGGTTCAGCGGTGGTGCGTAGCTCGACGTGACCGGGGTGATGTTGCGAAAGCTGAGGAACTCCGGAGTTTCCTCGCACAACTGGTTGATGTCGCCGAGCTTGAGCTGGCGCGGCAGGTTCTGGTTGGTGCACATCAGCTCGATCGACAGGGTTTCCTGGGCGTCGGTGTGGCGGGTGCCAAAGCTCAGGTAAGTGTCGAGGCCGTCGTGCAACAACGAAGAGCGCTGGCGGATGCTGTAGTGCGGACGGCTCTGCGGCACGTCGAAACTCGGATCATGCTCGAAGGACTCAAACGGTACATACGCCTGGTAACCCAGGCCGCCCGGTTTCCAGCCGGTGACGCTCTCAATGGAAAATACACCGCAGTTTTTCAGGTCGTATTTGCCGGGCAGCAACAGGTACTCGTCCTGCTTGCCATCGAGGCGAATCGGCAAGGCATCGTGCTTGAACAGGTTGACGATAGGCGTGCAGTAGAGCTTCACGTTGTCCAGGGTCGGACGCAGGCGCTGGGCGCCGCTGTTGCGAATGTCAAAGCGCAGTTCCAGGCCATGCATCTGCTTGAGGATGTCTTGCGGCAATGCCTGCAGCAGGTCCAGGCCAGTGAGATCGACGAACAGGAACTTGTCCTGGAAGGCAAAATACTCCTGCAAGTAGCGATAACCGCGGAAGGTGTTCAGCGGATACGGGATCAACGCCTCTTCTTCAGCGAAGCCCACGGGCTGCACATGGCTGCCCGCTATCTTGAACGACATGGGATCGCCATTGACCCCGGGCAGCGCTACACCCCCCGTCCCCAGCGGCACCAGTTCAATGCCCTCGAGGTTGCGCAACAGGCCGAGGTAAAGCATCTGGCTGATGTAGCGCTCACCGGCCAGGTGCAGGCGCAGGCGGCTCAGATTCAGCTCACCGAGATGACCGTCGCAGCTCATCTGCAACCGCAGGCTGAGCAATGCGCCATCGCCCTTGACCGAGTAGCTCAGCGCCGTCAGGTCAAGAGGCAGGACTTCAGTCGGGTAGCAGGTGCGAAAGCGACAGCGAACCTCATCGATCGGTTGGCTCTCCACCGGCGTATCTCGCGCTACCCGCTGAGCGGGCCCGGACTGCTGCAATGGCTCGAACTGCAAGATGCTGAAGGCTGGCAATGGCCGCATGTAGTTCGGCCACAGCAGATGCATCAGCGAATGGCTCAGTTCAGGCAGTTCGTCATCGAGTTTCTGGCGCAAACGCCCCGTCAGAAACGCAAACCCTTCGAGCAGGCGCTCCACATCCGGATCCCGCCCGGCCTGTCCCAGGAAGGGTGCCAGCGCCGGACTACGCTCGGCGAAGCGGCGACCCAACTGGCGCAACGCCGTGAGTTCACTTTGGTAATAGTGGTTAAAGGACATGGGCTGAATGCCTGGTAGTAGGAGTCGTGGATAACCTCGGTGCAACGCAGTTGCCGGTACGCACCCAGAGTCATCCCACTCGCCAGTGATCCCGCCGGCTTTCGCAGCGGATACGGGGCATCCAACCAAGGTCGTGGCCAGGGCAGTCACAAGGAGCACTGGCGCAGACTTCGGGGTTTCCTGTCATCGTGGTTTCCTTAACTGACCTTGACCTGTCCGCTGCCATCCAGGCAGGCGGAAAAACTGACCTGACGCTTGATCCCGTCGACCTCAAGCGAGCCTTCAATGCTGAACGCCAACTTGAGCGGGTCATGATCACGCGGCAGGGAAACGACACGCACCTGACTGAGCCGCGGCTCGTAGGCCTCGATGAAATGCTCGATGGCCTGGCGGGCCTGGCTCAGGGCGTCGTGCAAGCTCAAGCGCATGTCGTTGAGATCGGGCAACCCGTAATCGGACAGCGTCTGCACGCTGCCCGCACGGGTGCTGAGCATCTTGCCCAGATGGGCAGCCACCGATGCCATCGCGCAGGCCTCGCGGCTCCAGCCGACGCGCTGGTCGGCCTCTGCGTTCAAGCGTTCAAACAGGCTGCCGTATCCGTTCATGAGCGGGCTCCCGGTTACTCTTTGTCCAGCTTGCCAACCAGAGAGAGGGTGAAATCAGCCCCCATGTACTTGAAGTGCGGGCGCACGTTCAGGCTGACGCGATACCAACCCGGCTCACCTTCCACATCGCTGACGATGATCTGTGCTGCACGCAGTGGCCGCCGGCCACGGACCTCGGAGCTTGGGTTTTCCTGGTCGGCAACGTATTGACGGATCCACTTGTTGAGTTCCAGCTCAAGATCGGTGCGCTCCTTCCACGAACCGAGTTGTTCGCGCTGCAGTACTTTCAGGTAATGAGCCAGACGGTTGACGATCATCATGTACGGCAGTTGGGTGCCGAGCTTGTAGTTCAACTCGGCGGTCTTGCCTTCAGCGCTGATGCCAAAGAATTTCGGCTTCTGTACCGAGTTGGCGGAAAAGAACGCCGCGTTGTCACTGCCCTTGCGCATGGTCAGGGAGATAAAGCCTTCCTCCGCCAGTTCGTACTCACGACGGTCTGAAACCAGGACTTCGGTGGGAATCTTGGTTTCGATTTCGCCCATGCTTTCGAAGTGGTGCAACGGCAGGTCTTCCACCGCGCCACCGCTCTGCGGGCCGATGATGTTCGGGCACCAGCGGAACTTGGCGAAGCTATCGGTCAGCTTGGTACCGAACGCATACGCGGTATTGCCCCACAGGTAGTGCTCGTGGTGATTGGCAACGGTTTCCTTGTAGACGAAGGACTTGACCGGGTTCTCCTCCGGGTCGTACGGGTTGCGCAGGAGGAAACGCGGCAAGGTCAGGGCGATGTAGCGCGCGTCTTCCGATTGACGGAAGCTCTGCCACTTGGCGAATTGCGGGCCTTCGAAATGGTCCTTCAGATCCTTCAGGTCCGGCAGGCCAGTGAAGCTTTCCAGGCCGAAGAAATCCGAACCGGCGGCGGCGATGAACGGCGCATGGGACATGCAGGAAACGCTGGACACGTACTGCATCAGTTTCACGTCAGGGGAGCTGGGCGACATGAAGTAGTTGGCGATGATCGCACCCACCGGCTGGCCACCGAACTGGCCGTACTCAGCGGTGTAGATGTGCTTGTAGAGGCCAGCCTGCATCACTTCCGGCGAATCTTCGAAGTCGTCCAACAGATCCTGCTTGGAGACGTTGAGGATTTCTATCTTGATGTTTTCACGGAAGTTTGTGCGATCCACCAGCAGTTGCAGGCCGCGCCACGCCGACTCCAGCGACTGGAAGCTCGGGTGGTGGAGAATCTCATCCATCTGGTGGCTGAGCTTGGCATCAATCTCGGCGATCATCCGATCAACCATGGCCTTCTTGACCGGCTCACCGCTGTTCTGCGGCTTGAGCAACTCCTCGATGAAGGCTGATACACCGCGCTTGGCGATGTTGTAGGCTTCGTCGTTCGGCGTCAGGCGGGTTTCGGCGATGATGCCGTCGAGAATGCTGTACTCGCCATTCTCATTGCTTTTCTGTTGTGCGGCACGGGTAGTCATGGGTGTTGGCTTCCTTGGCTGATTGGGTCAGGCGTCTGCGGCTGCGGCGTTCAGGCCCAGTTCGCCAAGTACACGAACGCGGGCTTCGTCGTCAGCGAGAACGCCTTCGATGGCTTTGCGAAATGCCGGGGCGTTACCCAGCGGTCCCTTGAGTGCCACCAAGGCATCGCGCAGCTCCATCAGTTTTTTCAGCTCGGGCACCTGCTCTACCAGGCTGGCCGGGTTGAAGTCCTTCATCGAACTGACCCGCAGGCTCACCGCCAGCTCATCGGTGTCACTGTTCTCCTGAAGACGGTTAGGCACGCTCAGCGTCAGGCTCAGCTCTTGCTTGGCCAACACTTCATCGAAGGTCATTTTGTCGATGCTGATCGGCTTGCGATCCTCTACCTTGCGCTCGTCCACACGCTGGGTGTAATCGCCTATCGCCAATAGCTTCAGCGGTAGCTCAATCTCCTCCTGAGCACCGCCGGTTGCGGGTTTGAAGGTGACGTTGATGCGTTCCTTGGGGGCTACCGAGCCTTCTTTGGCCATGGGTTTTCTCCTTGCGATGATTGGCCCTGGGGCCTATTCGAGTACCACTTCGAGATCGAGGTGGCACAGCCTGCGATAAATCTCTTCCTTGCGTTCTCGCACTGCGTGGTTCTGCGGCAACAACTCACAGCAGCTATGCAGGAGGTGCAGCACTTCCAACGCAAGATCCGGCTCCCAGGCGTGCAGGCCCGAGCTTTGTAATTGTTGATCCAGGGTTTCCAGCTGGGTCTTGGCCAGCTCGTACTTCTTGGCGATGAAACACAGCCGCGCCAGGCTGAAATGCCAGAAGAACTTCACACGACCGCCTCGAGCGCTCTGCAAGCCCGGCTTGAGCACCTGAACCGCAGCCTTGAGACCATCCTTGCGCAGGATCGGCAAGACCTCTTCCAGGGCCTCTTCCCACACCGGCTGGCTGGCGCTGGCTTCGACCTGGCGCGGCGCACTGGTGCTGGACAGATGGGGCATGACATGGGCACTGATCCAGGCGCGAGTGGCTGGATCGGCAAAGGGGCTACCGTCGTGAAAGCGCAACTCGACCACACCTGGCAGGCGCTGCAGCAACAGCGCAAAGTGAAATTCGACTTCGCGCATCGCCTGGTCGGCGTTCAGCTCCTGCAGGCATTCCCAGACCAGGCGCTGCCCGTCGAACCAGAACGGTGCCCTGGCCAGGCTGGCCTCGAGTTCCAGCAGCAGATCGGCGAACTGCCCGCTGGCATAGCGTTCCTGGTAAGTCTTGAGCTTGTCCGCCGGGAGCCCGCGCAATGCCGTGACCTGCTCGGCATTGCGCTCGGGAACCGCGTCGATGGGTAACCACAGCATGGTGCGGTTAAGGCGCAAGGAGCGCATATCCGTGGACTTCTGCTTGAGCCACCAGGCGCATAGCGGCCGGGAGTGTTCCTGCAAGGCACGCAGGACCTTCTGCGCGTCCTTTTCATTGTCGATGGCAGACGCCGATGAGAAGAGCTGGGTCGCGGCCTGCTTGACCTGGGCCACCACCGCGCCCACCGCGCCGGATTCCGGCTGATGCTCGACGGTGCGCTGGATCATGCTCGACAGCCGTCGACAGATTGGCAGCAACAGGGGTGCGTCATCGCCGAGGTGCTGGGTCAGCACAGCGTCGAGTTTTTCCAGATTCAGCAGCAAACGGCGAAACAGCGGCAACTGCTCCTTGATCGCGATGTTCTCGCTGAAGACCTGCTCCAGTCGCGGCACCAGCCAACTGATGGCTGCACCCCGGGTACGCAGTTTACTGGGGTAGACCTCAAGCCAATGCTGCTCACACAAGCACTGCAGGAGGCCAGAACCGGCCAGCAGGCCAGAGAAGGACTCCCGCTGATACAACGCCCAGGTGAGCCAGGCCGCCACCCGCAGGTCCTTGGACTGCATGCGCAGCAGCGTCTCACTGCTTTCGAGCACTTTCAGCCAGTCGATCTGACCGCTTTCGTGCATGGACTGGGCTTTGCCCAACTCACTCTCAAGGGCCTCGTACTCGCTCGAAAAACGAACATCCGTGCCCGCAAAATCCCCTTTGGAAACAGAGGATTTGGCGAGCTCAAGATAATGAGCGGAGAGTTTATTTGAGTAGTTCATCCATGACCTGTTTAGAGCTTCCTGCTGAATAAGCAGCAAATGCGCTAAAAATATAACCGCTAAGCGACAAGTATTAACTTAAGAAAATTCCTAAACTGAGGGAAACAATTCCTTAATCAAGTCGACTTTCTTCCAAAAGTCTCCTCCGTGCTAAAATTTGTCGCCCTTATTCAGTTGATATACCTCGCTGTAATGCCAGGCCCAGACGGCTTTCAATGATGCGCCTGCGCAAATCAGTACGATACGTAGGAAGTAACCTCGGGCGGCTACAACCTCACCGGCGGACTGGCGCCAATACAGCAGTCAATACTGCTCGAAGCTTGTACATGCACAAGAATCAATGATTCGTAACAGGGGGATTTGGCAGCGTCACAGCTTCAAGGTCCGCGCCGGATTCCGTTCAAGCTCCTGGGTATCAACCAGCGGGTATAGGAAAAGCGAATTAAATAAAATTCGATATTATTCAGCAGCAACTAACTACTTTGCGTCGTTACATTCTGCGCAGCACATCCAGTAAAGCACCGAGCAAAAACAAGGCGTATATCCAGCACTGGCCCATTGAATTCAAAGGAGTTTCTTCCACAGCAGAAAGTATTAGTTATGAGTTTGTTTTCAGCATTCATCAACAACAAGCAGTTGAAGGCCCCAAGACAAGTTACTGAACTCTGCTCCTAACCATTTGAACATCACTTCAAACCGCGGACTACAGTTACACAGCTTCAGCCCGCATCAGCGTCCGTACCATCGAGTTCCTCTTCAAGTTCACACTCCCCTCCTGATTCGCAATCGACTGCGTGCGCTTCCATCGAGCGCGGTCGCGCCCCCAGATCAAGCATGATGTCGTTGTTGATTAGCACCAACCGCGCTGAAAAACCCCACAAGCAACTCGCCTGCCGTGGGGCTAAAGGACACCTCAGCTCAACTCCCAGCCCCAGGCTTCGCCGCTGTAGCGCGTGATCTGCTTGGTTTCCAGGTAGTTGTTGCAGCCCCCCCGATACCGTTCTGCTTGTAACCGCCCCAAGGGGCTTGGACAAAAGTCGCTTGCGAGCAATTGATCCAGGCAACCCCGGCGCGAAAACGCCGGGCAACCGATTCGCAGCGTGGAATATCACGGGACATGACGGCCGCTGCCAGGCCAAACGGCGAATCATTGGCCAAGCGTATCGCTTCGGCTTCGCTGTCGAATGCGCGCATCGACCCACTGCCACCCATCGCAATCTCCAAAACCTCTCGATCAATCAGTGGCGCCGCACAGTTAAGGGCAAAGGCGACGCGCGTCGCCTGCGCCAGCGATCTCTCCCGGTCGTGATGATTTTTTAAGATCGCTGACAACCCAGCGGGCTTGCCATCTGAATGGCCACGCACATTCCCGAGCTTTCTCAGCGACAGCCACCAACCGTCCTCTCAATCACCCTTTACAACATGCGGAATAAGAAATAACGTATACGATATTCGCAAATCAGGGTTTTCAGGTGGCCTTGCATTGCGAGCGACTGCCCTCCCTGAAAGGAGGCACTTACAAAACGAATATTCGAGAGGTCACAATGAGCGACAACATCTTCACCGGCACCATTCCTGCACTCATGACCCCGTGCACCGCTGATCGCAAGCCAGACTTCGATAAGCTCGTGGCCAAAGGCCGCGAAATGATCGAACTCGGTATGAGCGCTGTGGTTTACTGCGGCTCGATGGGCGATTGGCCACTACTGAGTGAGGCGCAACGTCAGGAAGGCGTCAGCCGCCTGGTTGCTGCGGGGGTTCCGACCATTGTCGGGACTGGCGCCGTGAACTCTAAAGAAGCCATTTCCCACGCTGCACATGCAGCCAAGGTCGGCGCCCATGGTTTGATGGTCATTCCCCGCGTGCTCTCCCGCGGCACTTCGCTTACCGCCCAGAAAGCCCACTTCGCTGCCATTCTCGAAGCTGCCCCCAACTTGCCGGCGGTGATCTACAACAGCCCGCACTATGGCTTCGCTACCCGTGCCGACCTGTTCTTCGAATTGCGCCGTCAATACCCAAGCCTGATCGGCTTCAAAGAGTTCGGCGGCGCTGTCGACATGCGTTACGCCGCTGAGCACATCACCTCCCAAGATGAGAACGTCATCCTGATGGCCGGCGTCGACACTCAAGTGTTCCACGGCTTCGTAAACTGCGGTGCCACCGGCGCTATCACCGGTATCGGCAACGCCTTGCCGCGTGAAATATTGCAACTGGTCGACCTGAGCCGGAAAGCCGCCAAAGGCAATGCCTGCGCCCGCCGCCAAGCCTTGGAACTGGAGTCGGCCCTGGCCGTACTTTCCTCCTTCGACGAAGGCACCGACCTGGTGCTGTACTACAAGCATTTGATGGTGCTCAACGGCGACACGGAATACACCCTGCACTTCAACGAAACCGACGTACTCAGCGATGCCCAGCGCAAGTACGTCGAAAACCAGTACGCACTGTTCCGTGAGTGGTACCGCAACTGGTCTGCAGAGCTGAACAAGGCCTGAGCCGCAAACGTCTATCAGAGGCGGCCCCTCCTGCGCGACCGCCCCGATCTACCGCGTGCCCCGCAATCCCTCGATGAACTGTTTTCATCCGGGGATTGAGCGGGCACAGCATCTTTTGATCCTCAGGAAGCCACATGAATCTGACAGGTGAAATGCTGATTGGCCAACAGGCCGTAAAGGGTACCCGTGAAGCAGTCTGGGCGATCAACCCGGCCACCAACGAGACTCTCGCCCCCCCCTACCTGGGCGGCACTCAAGAACACGTGGACCAGGCTTGCGGATTGGCGTGGGCGGCCTTCGATCGCTACCGTGAAACCTCGCCGGAGCTCCGGGCCGATTTCCTGCAGGCCATTGCTGATGAAATCGAAGCGCTCGGCGACACTCTGATCGAACGAGCCAGCGCTGAAACAGGCTTGCCGCGTGCGCGCATTCAAGGCGAACGTGGCCGCACCTGCAGCCAACTCAGAATGTTTGCGCGGACGGTGCGTGCGGGTGAATGGCTGGACGTTCGAGTCGATAATGCGTTGCCGGAACGTCAGCCCTTGCCGCGCCTGGACCTGCGTCAGCAGCACGTGGCACTGGGCCCGGTGGTGGTATTTGGCGCCAGCAATTTCCCCTTGGCATTCTCGGTGGCCGGTGGCGACACCGCCTCAGCCCTCGCTGCGGGTTGTCCGGTAGTGGTCAAAGCACACGGCGCACATCCTGGTACCAGTGAGCTCGTTGGTCGAGCCGTTCAGGCCGCGGTCAAGAAATGCAAACTGCCCGACGGAGTGTTCTCGTTGCTGTTCGGCGCAGGCCGCGAAGTAGGCTTGGCGCTGGTCAGCGACCGACGCATCAAGGCCGTTGGCTTCACCGGATCGCGCAGTGGCGGCATGGCCTTGTGCAAGGCTGCCCAGGCGCGCCATGAGCCCATTCCGGTGTACGCCGAAATGAGCTCAATCAATCCAGTGTTTTTGTTTTCAGCAGCCCTTGAGTCTCAGCACCAGCCTCTGGCGCAAGCGTTCGTCAGCTCCCTCAACCAGGGGGCCGGGCAGTTCTGCACCAATCCCGGGTTGGTTATCGCTGTCAAAGGAGCCGCCCTGGACGCGTTCACCGCCGCCGCTGCAGACGCAGTCATGTGCAGCCCCGCTCAAACCATGCTGACCCCGACCCTCTTCAATGCCTTTGAAGAGGGTGTCGGCGCATTGCTTCAAAGCGCAAAAGCCGTCCTGGTTGCCGCCGGTTCGAAAGGTGATGGCCCCAACCAATGCCAGTCCCACCTTTTCACGGCACAGGCCGCGGATTTTCTTCGAGAAGAACAGTTGCAGGTCGAAGTGTTCGGCGCAGCCTCGCTGATTGTGCAATGCGCTGACATGGCCGAGCTCCACCAGGTTGCCGAGCACCTGGAGGGTCAGTTGACCGCGACGATTCACATGGACGAAGGCGACCTTGAAGCAGTGAGAGGCCTGCTCCCGACCCTGGAGCGCAAAGCCGGTCGCATCCTGGTTAACAGCTGGCCAACAGGTGTCGAGGTGTGCGATGCGATGGTTCATGGTGGGCCGTTCCCCGCCACGTCCGATTCTCGCTCGACGTCTGTCGGCACCGCCGCAATCGCTCGCTTCCTTCGCCCGGTCTGCTACCAGAATTTGCCGGACGCTTTGTTGCCATCAGCGATCAGGGGCGATAATCCGCTAAAGCTCAGTCGCTTGGTCGACGGTCAGCGGGAACACTCGTAGAGAGCTACCGCTGCCAAAAAAACCACATCCCGCAAGCGCTGAGCTCCGAGGGGCGTTCAGCGCTTGCGGGATGCGTCTGGCCAGGACGATTGGAGCCCTTACACAGGCACTCTCAAGCCCTGTGAGTGTTAACGGGCAAAGGCAGGTGGACGCCAGAAATCTCGTATACCATATGCTGAATTCAATTAAAACGACTGCATACCGTGAACATACCTCACCTCAACGCCCCGGACCTCGGCAACATACCTTCCACTTCGGAAATCATCACCCGGCATCTGCGCGACGCCATCGTTGCCGGGCAATTCGCCGAAGACGAACCTATTCGCCAAGACGATATCGCGCGCCAGTTCAACGTCAGCAAGATCCCGGTCCGCGAAGCACTCAAGCGCCTGGAAGCCGAAGGCCTGGTCATGTTCCAACGCAATCGTGGCGCCATGGTGACACGCATGTCGGAATCGGAACTGGCGCAAATGTTCGAAGTGCGCATGCTGCTCGAAGACAAGGCCCTGCGCTTGGCCATACCCAACATGACAGAAGCCACCTTTGCCCGCGCAGAACGCATTTGCCAGGAATTTATCGGCGAAAACAACGTGGGTCGCTGGGCCGAACTCAACTGGGAACTGCACGCGTGCCTCTACGAGCCCGCGCAACGCCCCTTCCTGATCAGCATGATCCGCTCAGTCAACGACAAACTGGAACGCTACCTGCGCATGCAAATGAGCCTGTCAGCAGGCAAGGAGCGGGCCGACCATGAGCACCACGAAATCCTCCAGGCATGTCGAGACGGCGATGTAGAGCGGGCTGCGGGCCTGCTTGACGAACACATTGCCGGGGTGTGTAAAACCTTGTTCGAGCACTTGCCATCGGCCAAGCCCTGATTCAACCGACTGTGCTAATTTCGTCATCCACGACTGACAAATACATCAAGCCGACATACCGCGGTACAGGCCACTCTTTCGTCTACCAATCTGAACGGACGTGGCCTTCTGATGAAACGTATTACCGTGATCGACTCTCACACTGGCGGCGAACCGACCCGCCTGGTAACTGACGGCTTTCCTGACCTGGGCAACGGCAGCATGGCAGAGCGCCGGCAGCGGCTGGCCGAACAGTACGATCCATGGCGCGCCACCTGCATGCTCGAACCCCGTGGCAGCGATGTACTGGTCGGCGCCCTGCTCTGCGAACCGGTAGATCCAAGCGCCTGTGCCGGTGTCATATTTTTCAACAACAGCGGCTATTTGGGCATGTGTGGCCACGGCACCATCGGCCTGGTGGTATCGCTGGCGCACCTGGGCAAGATCGGCCCTGGCGTTCACCGTATTGAAACGCCGGTCGGCACCGTGCAAGCCACCTTGCATGAAGATCGGTCGGTGAGCGTGCGTAATGTACCCGCCTATCGCTACAGAAAAGCCGTGACCGTCGAGGTGCCCGGGGTGGGCCTGGTCGTCGGGGATATTGCCTGGGGCGGCAATTGGTTCTTTCTGATCGCCGACCATGGGCTGGCCGTGGCCAGTCATAATCTCGAGGCCTTGACCACCTACACCTGCGCCGTGCAACACGCCCTGCAGACCCAAGGCATTCGCGGCGAAGACGGTGGGCTGATCGATCATATCGAGCTGTTCGCCGACGACGAGCACGCCGATAGCCGCAACTTCGTACTCTGCCCAGGCAAGGCCTATGACCGCTCCCCCTGCGGTACAGGTACCAGCGCCAAACTGGCATGCCTGGCCGCCGACGGTAAATTGCAGGCCGGGCAGATCTGGCGCCAGGCCAGCGTGATCGGTAGCGAATTCGAAGGCTCCTACGAACACCTGGGGGATCGGATTGTGCCAACCATTCGTGGACGTGCCCATATCAGCGCCGAAGCCACCCTGGTGATTGAACAGGATGATCCTTTCGCCTGGGGCATTCACCTGTGACCCCAACAGCGGTCGCCGACATCATCGTGATCGGTGCAGGCATCATCGGCGCGGCCTGCGCCCAGGGCCTGGCACGCCGTGGCCTGAGCGTGCTGGTACTGGATGCCGGCCTGTCCGGCGCCACGGCGGCCGGCATGGGCCATCTGTTGGTACTCGATGACAACCCGGCTGAATTGGCCTTGAGCCAATACTCGCTGCAACGTTGGCGCGATGCCGCCAGCGAGTTGCCTGACGACTGCGCTTACCGCAGCAACGGCACGCTCTGGCTCGCGGCCAACCCGGAAGAAATGGCGGTTGCCCAAAGCAAATACAACAACCTGAAAGCCCACGGTGTCCGCTGCGAACTGGTCGGTCGCCAGAGCCTGCGCGAACGTGAGCCGCACTTACGCGAAGGCCTGGAAGGCGGCCTGCTGATAAACGGCGATGGCATTCTTTATGCGCCGGCAACGGCCCGCTGGATGCTCGACACCCCGAACATCCGCCAGCGTAAGGCGCAAGTTGTCGAAGTCGATGGCAACCGGGTCAAGCTTGAGGACGGCCAGTGGCTCAGCGCGCAAGCGGTGGTGATGGCCAATGGCATTCAGGCGAATGATCTGTGCCCGGAGCTACCGATCGAACCGAAAAAAGGCCACCTGCTGATCACCGACCGTTATCCCGGGACGGTGACCCATACCCTCGTCGAACTGGGCTATGTCACCAGCGCCCACACCACCAGTGGCCCATCGACGGCCTGCAATATTCAGCCGCGGCCCACCGGCCAGCTCTTTATCGGTGCCTCACGACAATTCGGCACCGTGGCCCCTGAGGTCGAGAGCTGGATGTTGGCCAAGATGCTCAAGCGTGCTGCCGAGTACATGCCGGTGCTTGCACAACTCAATGGCATTCGCGCCTGGACCGGCTTTCGTGCCGCCAGCCCCGATGGCCTGCCCCTGGTTGGCCCGCATCCGCAGCGCAAGGGCTTGTGGCTGGCAGTCGGGCATGAAGGTCTTGGCGTAACGACGGCACCGGGCACCGCTGATTTGCTGGTCGCACAATTGTTCGATGAGGCCCCGCCTTTGCCCCCACAACCGTATCTGCCCCACCGTTATCTGGGAGAAGCCCTGTATGCCTGAATTGTTCCTGGACGGTCGCAAGCTGCGCGTCGCCGATGGTACCAGCGTCGCCGCAGCGCTGGCGTTGAATGACGATGGCTGCTGCCGGACTTCGGTCAGCGGCCAGCGCCGCGCACCGTTGTGCGGCATGGGTATCTGCCAGGAGTGTCGAGTCAGCATCGACGGTTTCCGGCGCCTGGCCTGCCAGACCTTGTGCCGTGATGACATGCACGTGGAGACCCGGTCATGAACGAAGACACGCAACTGCTGATTATCGGCAGCGGCCCAGCGGGTATGGCAGCAGCCATTGCTGCCGCACCCTTTGCCACGCAGATTGTATTGGTTGACGACAACCCCTTTACCGGCGGGCAAATCTGGCGCGATGGGCCACAAGCCAGTCTACCGGCCCAGGCACGTGAACTACGTGAGCGCTTGCTGGCCTGCACCAACGTCCGCCTCCACAGCGGTACCCGGGTGATTGCCAGTGCGGGTCCCAAGTCCCTGCTGCTGGAGAACGCCGAGCGTGGCTGGCAGATCAACTATGACCGCCTGATCCTGTGCACCGGTGCGCGGGAATTACTTCTGCCGTTTCCAGGCTGGACCCTGCCCGGTGTCACCGGCGCCGGCGGCCTGCAGGCCTTGATCAAGAGCGGCCTGACGGTGCATGAGCAACGTATCGTGATTGCCGGTAGCGGGCCTCTACTCTTGGCCAGCGCCGCCACGGCGAAGAAAAACGCAGCCAAGGTGCTGCGCATTGCCGAACAGGCATCGCTGGGCGCGATCGCCCGGTTTGCCTCGCAACTGCCCCGCTGGCCCCACAAGCTTGTGCAGTCATTCAACCTGTTCGACCGCCACTACCGCCCGCAGAGCCACGTTCTCGCCGCACTGGGCAATGGCCGGCTGGAGGCAGTGCGCCTGCTACAGCAGGGCAAGATAGTCGAAATCGACTGTGACCGGCTGGCCTGCGGATTTGGTCTGATCCCCAATAGCCAACTCGGCCAGGCACTGGGTTACGAACTGGCGGGACAAGCCATCGCCGTCGATGCCTGGCAAGCCGGCAGCCGCCCTGACCATTACGCCGCCGGCGAATGCACGGGCTTTGGCGGCAGCGAACTGGCACTGGTCGAAGGGGCAATTGCCGGATATGCAGCGGTCGGCGAGCTTGACCTCGCCGAGCAACTTTGGCCGCGCCGGGCACGCTGGCAAGGATTTGCCGATGCATTGCACCAGGCTTTTACCCTGGCACCTGGACTAAAAACGCTCGCCGAACCCGATACCCTGGTCTGCCGATGCGAAGACGTTGCCTATTCCGCACTGGCTGGGCATGACAACTGGCGCGAGGCCAAACTCGCCAGCCGCTGTGGCATGGGCGCCTGCCAGGGGCGGATTTGTGGTGGCGCGGTCCATCACCTGTTCGGCTGGCAACCCTCAGCGCCACGTCCACCCTTCAGCCCCGCGCGCATCGAAACCCTGATGTGCCTGGACGACACTCCCCCTGCCTGAATCGCTTTCGCCAATCTATTCATAACGAGTTCACACGCACCATCAGCCTTGTCGCGCGGGTGACCAAGGCCAGCGTATCTGTCGCCCAACTGGAGCGTCACGGCAAGGAAGTCTTTCAACTCACGCCCCGGCAACAGATTCATCAAGCACGCCTTGCAGAGGCATCTCGACTGTTGCTGGAGCACGAGTTCCCCACCACCGAGATTGCCCTGCATTGCGGTTACACCAATCACAGTGCCTTCCGCCGGCAAGCTTCTGCGTTGACCGAGCGCTCCCCGAGCCCCTATCGCAAAACCAATCGCACCCCGCGGTAGCACCCCGCGTTCCCGTTTGGAGGCACAAACTAACGCTACTGCTCCCTTATGTAACATTACCTCGCACAGTTTCGAGCCGGAACAATACCGCGGTCGCGTGCCCAGCGGCCCGAAGGCATGCCCCACAACGATCCAAAAATATTTGCAGAGCCTGCCAGGGAATAGGCATGCCGATTGCTTATTTAATATCGTATACGAAATTCACAATACGATATTCAAAGACCATTACGACACGAGGCACTCATGAAGCATTCGATCCTTGCCGTATCCCTCACCGCTGTTCTGGGCTCCACCATTATGAGCACCGCCCACGCCGACAAGCTCGACGACATCATCAGCTCCGGCAAGCTGCGTTGCGCGGTGACGCTGGACTTCCCTCCGATGGGTTTTCGCGATGCCAGCAACAGCCCGGCCGGGTTCGATGTGGACTACTGCCATGATTTGGCAAAGGTGCTTGGGGTTGATGCCGAAGTGGTCGAAACGCCCTTTCCCGACCGCATTCCCGCATTGGTATCAGGCCGTGCCGACGTCATCGTAGCATCCACCTCAGACACCCTTGAACGCGCCAAAACGGTTGGGCTGACCGTGCCCTACTTTGCCTTCCAGATGGTCGTGCTGACTCGCGATGACACCGGCATCAACAGCTTCAACGACATCAAGGGCAAAGCCATGGGCAATACCAGTGGCACCTACGAAGCCATCGCGCTGGAAAAAGACGTGAAGAGCTGGGGCAACGGTAGTTTCCGCGCCTACCAATCGCAAAGCGACACCATCCTGGCCGTCGCCCAAGGCCATATCGATGCCACGGTGGTGACCAATACCGTCGCCGCCGCCACCTTGAAATCCGGTAAGTACAAGAACCTGAAGGTCGCCGGCAATGCCCCGTATGTGGTCGATTTCGTTTCGTTGGGCGCCAAGCGCAATGAGTATGGCCTGATCAACTACCTCAATCTGTTCATCAACCAACAAGTGCGCACTGGCCGTTACCAGGAGCTGTTCGCTAAATGGGTCGGGACCGAGATTGCTCCGACCGAGTTGACCGTACCGCACGTCTACTACTGAGCAAGGTGTCCGGTATGCCAAGTACTCCCATGACGCTGACCGGTCGCCCCTTGGTCGGTGGTGCTGCACAAGGTGCACTGTTATTTGCCGATGTCGGTCTGAGCTTCTGGGGTGGCGTCGATCCCGTCAGTGGCGAAGTCATTGATCGCCATCATCCGCTCAGCGGGCAGCATATGGCCGGTCGCGTGCTGGCCATCCCCAGCGGTCGCGGCTCATGCACAGGCAGCAGCGTCCTGATGGAGTTGATCAGCAATGGTCATGCACCGGCCGCACTGGTGCTGGCGGATGTCGATGAAATTCTGACCCTTGGCGTGCTCGTGGCTCACACCCTGTTTGAACGTTCCCTGCCGGTGTTATGCATCGGCAGGGAAGCCTTCGGCGCACTGCGCGATGCGGCGTTCGCCCGGGTGGAGGGGCAGGCGCTGACGTTATTCGAGCACGCCCCCGACAGCGACTGCCAAGCGAGCAACACACTGGCCGAACCAGTGCCTGGCGCGTCACTGGAGCTGAGCGCTGAAGACCAGGCGCAGCTCGACGGCCAGCATGGCAAGGCCGCCCAAGTAGCCATGCAACTGGTGGTGCGCATGGCCGAACTGCAAGGCGCCAGCAGCCTGGTCACTATCAGCCAGGCGCACATCGATGGCTGCATTTATACCGGGCCCGCCAGCCTGCAGTTTGCCGAGCAGTTGGTTAAGTGGGGAGCTCGCGTACGCGTGCCAACCACCCTCAACTCGATATCCGTTGATCAGCGCCGTTGGCGTGAGTTGGGCGTCGACCCGGCACTTGGCGAACCTGCCAGTGCGCTGGGGGATGCCTACATGGCCATGGGTGCGCAACTGAGCTACACCTGCGCACCGTACCTGCTCGACAGCGCCCCCAAGGCCGGAGAACAGATCGTCTGGGCCGAATCCAATGCCGTGGTCTATGCCAACAGCGTGTTGGGGGCACACACCCAGAAATACCCGGATTACCTGGATATCTGTATTGCCCTGACTGGCCGGGCACCACTGGCTGGCTGCCACCTGCAAGCCCAACGCAAGGCCCGGATGATTGTCGAAGTGCCGCCGCTGGAGGATCTGGACGACGCCTTCTACCCACTGCTGGGCTATCACATCGGTGCCCTGGCAGGCTCCCGAATCCCGCTGGTGCTGGGGCTGCAAAACGCCTCCCCGAGCCTGGACGACTTGAAAGCCTTCGGTGCGGCATTTGCCACCACGTCGGCCGCGCCCTTGTTTCATATCGGCGGAGTCACCCCGGAGGCGCTGGAGCCCGCGAACGTGCTGGCGCCTGGGAATGCGCCCGAGGTTATCCGCATTCGCCTTGAGCACCTGTATGACGCCTGGTGCGAGCTCAACAGTGCCAACGACCCGCATGTGGACATTGTCTCGCTGGGCAATCCGCATTTTTCACTGAGTGAGTTTGCTCAGCTGGCACACCTCTGCCACGGCCGACGCAAACACCCTGACATGGTGCTGGCGATCACCTGTGGGCGGGCCGTACTGGAGCAGGCCCGAGACGCGGGATACCTGGACGTGCTTGAACGCTTCGGCGCGACCCTGATCACCGATACCTGCTGGTGCATGGTCGGTGAGCCGGTGATGCCACCGGGGGCCCGTACGCTCATGACCAACTCGGGCAAGTACGCCCATTACGCACCGGGGCTGGTGGGGCGCCTGGTGCACTTCGCAAGCCTTGCCGAATGTGTCGACAGCGCCTGCACCACCACGGCCAGCGGCCGCCTACCACGTTGGCTGCAACCTGCCATTCAACAGGAGAAACCTGCGCATGTTTGATTACACCTTCCAGTGGCGCTCAGCGCTGCGTGCGCTGCCAGACATGCTCGCTGGGGCCTGGGTCACGTTCGAGACCGCGGCCTTGTCGATGATTCTCGGGGTGCTGATTGCCCTGGCCTTGACGGTGATGCGTGAAGCCCCGCAACCGCTGATCCGTGGCTTTGCCAATGGCTGGGTGTCGATCGCCCGCAATACGCCTTCTCTGTTCCAGATCTACATCCTGTACTTCGGCCTCGGTTCGCTGGGGCTGCACGTCAGCTCATGGCTGGCCTTGCTGGCCGGTATCACCTTCAACAATGCCGGTTACCTGGCGGAGAACTTTCGCGGTGGCCTGAAGGCCGTTCCCAGCACCCAAATGCGCGCCGCCCGTTCGCTGGGCATGAGCGCGTTTCAAACGTACCGGATGATCATCGTTCCGCAGCTGCTCCGGGTGGTGTTCTACCCCTTGAGCAACCAGATGGTCTGGGCAGTGCTGATGACGTCGCTGGGGGTGATCGTCGGGCTGAACAACGACCTCACCGGCGTGACCCAGGACTTCAACGTCAAAACGTTCCGGACCTTTGAATATTTCGCGCTCGCGGCGGTTCTGTATTACCTGATCGCCAAGTCGATCGTCGCGGTAGCCCGGCTCATGGCCTGGCGGCTGTTCCGCTATTGAGGACCTCTTCATGCTAACCACCAGCTTTACCTGGAACGACCTGCTGTTCCTGCTCGACGGTGCCTGGGTCACCCTGCAGCTGACCTTCTGGGCAATCATCCTGGGCACCATCGCCGGCCTGGTGTTCGGCTTGCTACGGGCCCTGATGCCACTCGCCAGCCTGCCGCTGGCCTGGGTCCTGGACATCTTTCGCAGCGTGCCGCTGCTGATCCAGTTCGTCTTGTTCAACTCGTTCAAAAGCATCGTCGGCCTGAATATCAGCGCCTTCAGCGTCGGCTGCATCGTACTCGGCATCTACACCGCCGCGTACTTCACCGAAATTGTGCGCGGCGGCGTGCTGTCGGTGCCTTTCACGCTGCGCCGGGCCAGTCGTTCGCTGGGCCTGAGTTACTTCCAGGACTTGCGCTGGATCGTCCTGCCCATGGCGACGCGGGTGGCCTTCCCCGGCTGGCTGAACCTGGTGCTGGGGGTGATGAAAGACACCGCATTGGTGATGTGGATCGGCATCGTTGAACTGCTTCGCGCCTCGCAAACCATCGTGACCCGCATCCAGGAGCCGCTTCTGGTGCTGTGCATCGCGGGCCTTATCTATTACCTCATGAGCCTGGCGGTCGCACGTCTGGGGGCTCGCCTGGAAGCAAGGTGGCAAGAAAATGATTGAGATCGACAACGTACACAAATCCTTCGGTGAACTCGAAGTGGTCAAGGGCGTCAACCTGACCGTCAACAAGGGCGAAGTGGTATCGATCATCGGCGGCTCCGGCTCGGGAAAGTCCACCCTGCTGATGTGCATCAACGGTCTTGAGCCGATCCAGAAAGGCAGCATTCGCGTGGACGGGGTCGAAGTGCACAACAAGGCCACCGACCTCAATCGACTGCGCCAGAAAATCGGCATTGTCTTTCAGCAGTGGAACGCCTTCCCCCACCTGACCGTACTGGAAAACGTGATGTTGTCGCCCCGCAAAGTGCTGGGCAAGAGCCGCGAAGAAGCTGAAGCGCTGGCGGTAAAGCAACTGACGCACGTGGGCCTGAGGGACAAGCTCAAGGTGTTTCCCGGCAAGCTCTCGGGCGGCCAGCAACAGCGCATGGCGATTGCCCGTGCACTGGCCATGTCGCCGGATTACATGCTGTTCGACGAAGCCACCTCGGCACTTGATCCACAACTGGTTGGCGAAGTGCTCGACACCATGCGCACGCTCGCCGAAGACGGCATGACCATGGTGCTGGTCACCCACGAGATCCGCTTTGCCCGCGACGTTTCGGATCGCGTGGCGTTCTTTCGCAATGGATTGGTGCATGAAATCGGATCGCCCGATCAGGTGATTGGCAACCCTCTCCAGCCTGAAACCGCTGCGTTCCTCAAATCAGTCAAATAGGAGTACACCATGCGCTCTTCAAAAGTGATTCATGTCGTCAGTTGCCATGCCGAAGGCGAAGTGGGCGACGTGATTGTTGGCGGCGTCGCGCCGCCACCTGGTGCCACTGTGTGGGAGCAGTCTCGCTGGATTGCCAACGATCAGACCCTGCGCAATTTCGTCCTCAATGAACCGCGTGGCGGCGTCTTTCGCCACGTCAATCTGCTGGTGCCGCCCAAAGACCCGCGGGCACAGATGGCCTGGATTATCATGGAGCCGGCCGACACACCGCCGATGTCCGGCTCGAACTCACTCTGCGTGGCCACCGTGCTGCTCGAAAGCGGCATCCTGCCGATGACCGAACCGCAAACCCATCTGGTGCTCGAGGCGCCAGGCGGCCTGATTGAAGCGGTAGCCGACTGCCGCAATGGCAAGGTCGAACGTGTGGAAATCAAGAACGTGCCCTCGTTCGCCGACCACCTTGATGCCTGGATCGAGGTCGAGGGCATTGGCACGCTACAAGTCGACACGGCTTATGGCGGTGACAGTTTCGTGATCGCCGACGCCAAGCGCCTGGGGTTTGCCATCCAGGCCGACGAGGCCGCGGATCTGGTCGAGGTGGGGCTGAAAATCACTCGGGCAGCCAATGAGCAGTTGGGCTTCGTGCACCCGCTGAACCCCGAGTGGTCGCATATCTCGTTTTGCCAGATCGCCGCACCTATCGTGAGTGAACGTGGCGTTGCCAGCGGCGCCAATGCCGTGGTCATCCAACCCGGCAAGATCGACCGCTCACCCACAGGTACCGGCTGCTCGGCACGCATGGCAGTGCTCCAGGCCAAAGGCTTGATGAACGTGGGAGATCGTTTTATCGGGCGCTCGATCATTGGCTCCGAGTTCCACTGCCGCATCGACTCACTGACCGAGGTGGCCGGACGCGCAGCAATCTACCCGTGCATATCCGGCCAAGCCTGGATCACCGGAACACACCAGTTATTACTCGACCCAACGGACCCATGGCCCCAGGGCTATCGACTATCAGACACCTGGCCAGGTGCCTGAGTGGATTTACCGATAATCGCCCCTCCTCTCTTCGTGCCTTGAAAGGACATCCCATGCCTACTCACCCGCATGCTTCCAGCTCCACCACGCCCTCCGGATTGAAACGCGTCGTGGCTGCCGCCATGGCGGGCACCGTGGCCGAGTGGTACGAATTTTTTCTCTATGGCACCGCCTCGGCACTGGTCTTCGGCCAGCTGTTCTTCCGTCAGACCGACAGCCCGGTCGATGGCATCATTGCTGCCTTTGCCCTGTACGCCGTCGGTTTTCTGGCCCGCCCGCTGGGCGGATTGGTGTTCGGTCACTATGGCGACAAGTTCGGCCGCAAGCGGCTGCTGCAACTGAGCCTGGTGGTGGTCGGAATTACCACCTTCCTGATGGGCTGCCTGCCGGGGTTCGACAGCATCGGCTATGCCGCGCCGTTGTTGCTGGTGCTCTTGCGCCTGATCCAGGGGTTCGCCTTTGGCGGCGAATGGGGCGGGGCCATCCTGCTGGTCTCCGAGCACTGCCCGGACAACCGCCGAGGTTTTTGGGCCAGTTGGCCGCAAGCCGGGGTACCCGCCGGCAATCTGGTCGCTACCGTTGCCTTGCTGCTGTTGTCCTCAAGCCTGACTGAGGAACAGTTCCTGGCCTGGGGCTGGCGCGTAGCGTTCTGGTTCTCGGCCGTCGTGGTATTGATCGGCTACTGGATCCGCACCAGCGTCGATGATGCGCCGATCTTCAAGGAGGCCCAGGCACGCCAAGCGCAGAACACCTCGCAGCAACTGGGCGTGGTCGAAGTGCTGCGTCACCACTGGCGTGCCGTGCTGGTCGGGATCGGGGCGCGATTCGCCGAAAACATCCTCTACTACACCGTGGTGACGTTCTCGATTACGTACCTGAAGCTGGTCGTGCACAAGGACACATCGCAGATTCTGCTGTTGATGTTCGGTGCACACCTGCTGCATTTCTTCCTGATCCCGCTGATGGGTTACCTGTCCGATATCGTCGGGCGCAAACCGGTGTATCTGACCGGTGCAGTGCTGACAGCCTTCTGGGGGTTCATTGGCTTCCCGATGATGGACACGGGTAACAGTTGGCTGATCATGACGGCCATTACCTTGGGCCTGGCCATCGAATCGATGACCTATGCCCCGTACTCGGCGCTGATGGCCGAGATGTTCCCCACCCATGTCCGCTATACCGCGTTGTCGCTGTGCTATCAGGTTGCACCTATCTTTGCCGGCTCCCTGGCACCGTTGATTGCGCTCACCCTGCTCAACAAATACCACAGCTCAACCCCGATCGCCTGGTACCTGGTCGGCGCCGCGCTGATCTCGATTGTCGCCGTAGGCCTGACCCGCGAAACCCGTGGCAAATCACTGCACCAGGTCGACGCCGAGGCGGCTGCGCGGATCGCCAGCCAAGGCAGTGCCGAACCCGCCAATGCATACCAGGGCAACGCGCGGGCCTGATCCAGCCTCACAAGCGTTTCGGGTGGGCGCCACGACGCCCGCCTCCCATCATGTCAGCAACACAGGCCGGCGATCGAGGTGCGACTTGAGTGCGTCGCCCTCGATTTTCTCGCGGCAAGCATGCCGACCGACTCGCAAGCATTACCGACTGGCACCGACCGTTAGGGCACCTATAGCTCGACGGTCTCCACGGTGGCCATGGCCAGATCCTGGAACGGTTGCAGTTCCACCTCATCAACCGCCGAGGTAATCAACCGCCATTCCCGCTCCAGCGGCGTCCAGTGCTGTTGACGTGCCCTGCCCAGCTTTTCCGAATCGGCCAGGACGAATACCTGCGCGGCCCTTTTGATGATGCATTCCTTGAGGTAGGCCTGTTGTGCACTGGCCTCACAAAGACCGAATTCGGCGACCACACCGTCGGCGCCAAGAAAAGCCCGATCAACGCTGAGCCGGCTGATCGCCAGCTCGGCGAGAGGCCCAAGGGTGCTCATGCTGGATTCCCGAAGATCGCCACCGATCAGGGTCAGTCGGACACCCGGGGCCGTGGCCAGCGTCATGACCGCCAACAAATTGTTGGTAACCACCTGGATATTGCCGTGCGAATACAGCAGTGCCGCCAGTGCACTACAAGTGGTGCCGCCATCCAGGAATACCGTGTCTCCATCCTGAATGTGGGCAATGGCGGCCCTGGCGATCGCGGCCTTTTCATCCCCCCGACTGGCCTTGCGCTCTTCCAGTGAAGCCTCTGGCTCGTGCACGCCGATCAACGCCGTGGCGCCGCCATGGGTACGCACCAGCAGGCGTTGCTTGCCCAGCAGGGTCAGGTCACGGCGTACCGTGGCTTCCGACACATTCAACGCCGAACTCAACTCCTCGACGCTGGTGTCGTGGGTCCGAACGAGATCGAGGATAAGGCGGTGGCGGTCGACGGGTTTCATGCACGGGCTCCTTGTCTGGTGGGCGCTGATCTTATACAGCAGCCCATCAGTGCCTTGTAGCCTTCACTGCGATCTCAGCGTCGAGTGGCCAACTCGGCACCCTGGCGCAACGCTTCCAACAGGCTGCGTTCATCAGCGATGCCCTGGCCGGCGATATCGAACGCGGTGCCATGATCCACCGAGGTACGAATCACTTCCAGCCCCACCGTGACGTTGACCCCCGCCTCCAGGCCGAGGACCTTCACCGGGCCATGGCCCTGGTCGTGATACATCGCCACCACCAGGTCGAAATCACCTCGCCCAGCGCGAAAAAACAGGGTGTCAGCAGGCAAGGGGCCGGTCACGTCCAGGCCGAGGGCCTGCAAGCGCTGCACGGCGGGAATGATTTTCTCCTCTTCCTCGCCATAGCCAAACAGACCATTCTCCCCCGCATGGGGATTGATCCCGCAGACGCCAATGCGCGGACGAGCGATCCCGGCCTTGATCAAGGTCGCGTTGCCGCGCTCGATGGTGCGCTGTACCAGACCCGGCTCGATCTTGCGGATAGCGTCGATGATGCCGATGTGAGTCGTCACGTGGATCACCCGCAACTGCGGCGCCACCAGCATCATCGACACCTCGTCGACGTGAGTCAGGTGGGCAAGCATCTCCGTGTGCCCCGGGTACTTGTGCCCTCCCGCGTGCAGTGCTTCCTTGTTCAGCGGCGCAGTACAGATCGCGTCGATCTGCTGCGCGTTCGCCAGCTCCACGGCGCGGGCAATGTACTGGTAGGCCGCATCACCCGCTATGGCTGAGAGCACGCCGAATGGCAGGTCCTGGGGAATCAGCCCCAGGTCGATGCAATCGATGCTGCCAGGCTGATACAACGCCTCGGATGCATCCTTGATCCGGCGAATCACCAGCTGGCCACCAACAATGCGGTTGGCCTGCTCCAGACGCCGGGCATCTCCGATCACCAGTGGCCGGCACTGTTGATAGACCACTGCATGAGTCAGGCTTTTGACAATGATTTCCGGCCCGACACCGGTGGCGTCACCCATGGTGATGCCAATGACGGGAAGCGTGTTACTCATAAAGTTGACCTCGATGCCTTAACTGGGTGTGCAGACGCGTGGTTACCGCCCGCCTGGTTCAAATACTGCCAAGCCCGGTAAAGCGCCTGATCGCTGCCAAAGGCCCCGGCCTTGGTGACGATGCGGGGACAGCGGTCTTGGGCCCGGAGCAATGGTTTGCCGAGCACCACACCGGCCTCTATTTCCTGATGTATCTGCAGGCCGCCAATCGCTGCGGCACTGAGCATGGCCCGAGCGGTTTCGCCACCGGTGGCGACCAGCCCCGCCACCTGCCCGAAATACGGCGCGGTCATGGCCGCCAGCGCCGTGCACAGGCGCTCACCCTCGGCTGGCGCAAAGACCGCGTCACGACCGATGCGCAGCAGCAGGTCCGAACCGCCATCCAGTGCCTGGATCATGCACGCCTGCCACAGTCGCCAGTCGTGGTGTTCCGGACCGGCACGCAGAACCGCAGGCGGCACCAACAGTTCGGCAATGCCGCTCTGGGATTTGAGCAAGGCGCATTGACGGTCCGACACAGCAGACAGGCTACCGACCATGACCAGGATCGAGCCGCTTGGCTCCGGCGCCAGGGCAGCGTCCGCTGCTGAAAAAGTGCCAGGTTGCAGCAAGGCGCTGATCTCCCGCGCCAAGCCTCCGGAACCGACCCAGAAAACCTCCCGCTCCAGGTCAATGGTCGCCAGCGCCAGGGTGCGCAGGTCATCGCTGGTTTCACTGTCGACGATCAATGCCTGTACACCGCTCTCCTTGACGTTCAGCAGGTGCTGGGCGAGCTGCCGGGGATCAACCCGCAGCCCTTGTAGATCCAGGCGTGCGGAGGTCAGCCCGGCCCCCAGCAGCATGGCCTCGATATCCGCCTCTCGATCGGCATTTTCCAAACGCCAGGTGTCTGTGCTTTCCAGGGGCGCACCGGCCACCAGAACCCGGCCCTCGCGCAAGGTCCGGCCGGTGGCAGGAAATGCCGGGGCGATGATGGCCAGCCCGGCCCGCGGTTGCAGAACAGCCACTTCGGCTGCCCAGTTGCCACGCAGGGTCGAGTCGATCTTCTTGTACAGGCGACCTCCTGGACGGTTCAGCGCGTCGAACGCACGCAGGGTCAGCGCCGCCGCGTCCGTCGGCGCCAGGCGCCGGGAGTCGGTATCGATCGCAATGACCTGAGCCCCAAGGGTGTCCGTCGAGGTATCGAGCGCCACCACGGTGTGCAGCCCGGCGCTGGCAAAACCGATCGCGCAATCCGCGGCCCCAGACAGGTCATCGGCAATAATCAACAGGTTCATGGTTGCGTCTCCTGTCGGTGCAGACCCGCTTGTTCGGTGGCCGACACTTCCCTGGCCTTTTGCCGCTTGGCCAGCGACGACACCAGAATCGGTGCCAGGATCGCCGTCACCACCACGCAAGCGGCGACCAGCAGTGTCGCGCTGCTTGCCGCCTCGGCATAGGCGGGATTGGCCGCGGCAATCAGCGCCGGTACGGCGGCGGCATTGCCAGCCGTGGTCGCCGCCGCGGCCCCGGCCACCCCAGTGCCACCGGACAGGCGATCGGCGAAATACAACGGAATGCCGGTGACCACCACCACGGCCACGCCGAGGGCGATGCCCAGTAAACCGGCTTGCCAGACTTTGAACAGATCCAGGCTGGCCCCCAGGGCCAAGGCGAAGAACGGAATCAGCACCGGCACCGCCTTGGCCAGAAAATCACGCATCTCCCGATCAAGATTGCCCAGCAGCATGCCGAGCATCAGCGGCAGAATCGCGCCCACCAGGGTGGGCCAGGGAAAGGCCGACAAACCTGCAACACCCAGGGTGATCATGGTCAGGAATGGACCGGACTCCAGGGACATGACCGAATAGGCACCGACATCGGCGGGGCGTCCGTACTGCCCCATGAGCGCCATGTACAGACCACCGTTGGTATCGTTCATCGCCGCCACCACGGCCAGGGTGGACAGTCCGGCAAAGAATCCCGAGGAAATCGGTTGCTCGCCCAGAAAGTGCCCCATGACCAACCCCATGATCATGGCCGTTCCAACCTTGGTGGCGAACAGCACACCCCCCTTTTTCAACAGATAGGGCGTGGTCTTGATATTGATGCTGGCGCCCATGCAGACGTAGAACACCGCGAGAATCGGCAGTGAACCGCTGAACAGCGCATTGGTGAACGAGCCAAAGTACTTTGGCATGTCCGGGAGGAAGGTGGCGATGAGTGAACCGATCAGTAACGGAACAATCATCATGCCGCCAGGAACACGCTCGATGGAGCGCTTGATTGGAATCTGGATCATCCGGTAACTCCTTATTTTTATGGTGCGCAACACGGCTCTGACCTGATCGAAACAATCACGAAATGATTGACTCGATCAATCGCACCTTAAAACAAGACTCAATAATGCGCAACTCAATCAATAAATGATCAATTCAATCATAAAGTCCGCTGGATCGAGCGCATCTGCCCCCTCTCGAGCCACAACTGGCGGTGGCTCTCGATACCGGATAGCAAGGGCGCGACAACAGGCAGGCGCGCGCTCGCGGCACTGCCTGGTCGGATCAGTTAAAGCGCGCCGCCCACAGAACCCGGCAGGTCCTGGCTGAGCCAGATTGGCTGTCGGCTGCGCAAGGGCGCAAGGCGGTCAGGAGGTCGAAGCTGATGGTTCGCCGTGCAGCGGCCTTCATACCTTCATCCTGCAACAAGGTCTGGCAGCTATCCGGCAAGTCTGCGCACCACGCCAGCGCCGGCAAAAGAGACCCAAGATCGGCATCAGCAAAAAACACAACAGCCATATCGTGCGGCCCGTGAAGGCATGCTTGCCCGAAGCTACGTGGCTAAAGAAATCATCGGCTAGGTGATTCCAACTTTAAACGTTGGTATGGCTCGGTCATCGCACTAACAAAGCAGAAACCAACTCACAGCCTTGCGCTACCATGGAGGCCTGGCGCTTGCCGCGTGACCTTGAGGACCCCGAGCCTTGACGGTCACGGTCGCCAGCCAGGTCAAGGAAGTCATTACACAGGACGTATGTAAATGAATGTATTCAACCATCAGGATGGTCAGTTCCTGGAAATTGGCGGCGCGAATATCTATTTCGAAATCCAGGGCAATGATGCCGGCCCGGTGATTGTTCTCCTCCACGGCGGCTTTGGAAACATTGAAGATTTCAACCCCATCACGCCTTACCTGAGCAAGGACTATCGGCTCATAGGCATCGATAGCAGAGGCCACGGCAAATCGACACTGGGCACAGCCGCGCTGACCTACAAAAGAATCCAGGATGATGTCGAGGCGGTCATCCACCACCTTGGGCTCGACGATATCATCCTGATCGGCCACAGCGACGGCGGCATTGCCGCACTCAGATTGGCAGCCGACAATCGGATCAAGATCAAAAGGCTCGTCACCATCGGTGCCCATTGGACGTTGAAGGCCAATGATCCGACGCGCAAGGTGTATGCCGACATTACCGCCAACAGCTGGCATACGATGTTTCCCGCCAGCTACGACCGTTACATGACACTCAACCCGACGCCTGAATTCGACGCGCTGTCCAAGGCTCTGGTCGACCTTTGGCTCGACTCAAGCAACAGCGGATATCCCAATGCCAGTGTCAGGCACATTCGTTGCCCGTTGCTCGTGGTTCGCGGCGACGATGACATGCTGGTCTCAAGGATCAACTCAGTTGAACTGGCCAATCAAGTTCCTGAAGCCCGGCTGATGAATATTCCGTTTGCCGGCCACTGCGCCCATGAAGAAAAATGCGAAGTGTTCATCGCAAGCCTGAATGAATTCATCAACACTTGAACCCCTTGCAACTTACTCTCCTTCAACCGGCGGCTGGTTGTCCATTCCAGGATGTGCAACCAGCCCTGGGTTATAAACCCAGCTATCAGTCATCAGGCCAGTGTGGTTTTGAGGTCCTTGTCACTGCTGGTCAGCACCTCTGCCATTCGCGTAGGAGTGCGCGACGCCAAGACAATGGCTCCAGAAACCTTTGACTTGAGTTTCACACTGAGTAACCCCGCAGCGATGACCACCAACGCCGAATTGCCTCCCAGGTCGAAAAAGTCGTCATGCTCATCAAAGTGATCGCGTCCCAGCAGTTGGGCAAAGACCTGGCAAATCTGCTCCACCCGTAACCGGTGTTCCGCAAGGGAAGCAGGGGAAACTGGTAATGACGCAAGTACGCGTTTTTCACTGCTCAATGTGTTGCTGCGCGATGGAACGGGAAGATTCGATCGATCAAACTTGCCATTGGGCAACAGCGGAAACTCCGGCAGCACGACATACAGATCAGGAATCATGTACTCCGGCAGATGCCGGCTTAACATGAGATTCAGCTCTTCTTTGCTAAACGGCCGACTGACGACGATGTAAGCCGCCAACATGTCTTCCCCCCGGCCCTCGAAGCCGCGCGCAGCGACTACCGCAGCATCGAGCCCGTTGATACTTTCCAGCTCGCGCTCCACCTCGCGAGAACCGATGCGGTTGCCGCGAATCTTCAACTCGGCCTCCCCACGGCCAATCCACTCCAGGACTCCCCTCTCATGCATCCGAACCTTGTCGCCACTGCGGTAAATCAAGGTGCCGGTATCGGGGTGCCGCCTGAATGCCGCAGCAGTCGCATCGGGATCCCCCAGGTACTCTTGCGCCAAACCGGCACCCGAGATGCAGAGGTCGCCTTGGCTGCACGGTTGCAAGGTGTCATCAAGGACATGCAGATAGGTATTGCGTAACGGCTCGCCTATCCCACCAGCACCAGTATGCAGACAGCAACGCCTCGATCTTGCGCAAGGCTCGGTCATCATTCAGCGGATAGAGCCGTAGGCGGCCATTGAGCGCAAGCCCATCAGTTTTGCCGAGGAGAAGCAGCACCTGTCCAGACTCAAGGCTCCCAATCAGGGCTCCGCTCTGGACTTAAAGCACTGGAGGATGCTGGATTTCAGCGAAATCCGCAGAAACGAAAAAAGGACCCGAAGGTCCTTTTTGCGATCGCTGCAAAGTTCAGTTGAACTCTGCAGCGCTATGTTTGGAGCGGGAAACGAGACTCGAACTCGCGACCCCGACCTTGGCAAGGTCGTGCTCTACCAACTGAGCTATTCCCGCAACGTCTTGGTGATGCGCATTCTATAGAAATTAGAATGCGCGTCAAGCCTTTGATTCAAAAAAGTTATTTTTTTTCATTGTCGATTTTCAGATGCGGCCAGGCAGCGCGCAGATACTGCAGCATCGACCACAGGGTCAGGCCCGCTGCTGCCAGCAGCAAGGCGTAGCCCACCAGCACCCAGAAACTGAAATCCGACGGGTTGGCCAGGAGGATCACCAGTGCAAGCATCTGCGCCGCGGTTTTCCATTTGCCCATGCTGGACACCGCTACCTGGGCACGGGCGCCCAGTTCGGCCATCCATTCACGCAGCGCCGAAATCACGATCTCGCGACCGATGATCACCGCGGCCGGCAAGGTCAGCCACAGATTGTGGTGCTCCTGAACCAGCAAGACCAAGGCCACCGCCACCATCAGCTTGTCGGCCACGGGATCGAGGAACGCGCCAAACGGCGTGCTCTGTTGCAGGCGTCGCGCCAGGTACCCATCCAGCCAGTCCGTGGCGGCCGCGAAGGCAAAGACCGAACTGGCAGCCATGTAGCTCCAGCTATACGGCAAATAGAACAGCAATATGAAAATCGGGATGAGCAGGACGCGTAGAACGGTGATCAGATTAGGGATATTCATCGGCACAACTGGCTACGAGGTGATTGGGCATTCTACTCGCTGTGCAGATTTGCATAAATCAACTCTGCGAGCTTTTTACTGATTCCCGGTGCTTTGGCAATCTCGTCGATGCTTGCACGGGACAGTTCTTGCAATCCACCAAAATGTTTAAGGAGGTCACGCCGACGTTTCGGGCCGACGCCCGCCACCCCTTCCAGGGTCGAGGTGCGCCGGGTCTTGCCACGTCGGGCGCGGTGACCGGTGATCGCGAAGCGGTGAGCCTCATCGCGGATTTGCTGGATCAGGTGCAACGCCGGCGAGTCCCCCTTCAGGGTGAACTCATGGGCGGCATCATTCAGGTACAGGGTTTCGAAACCGGCCTTGCGGGTCGCCCCCTTGGCCACGCCGAGGAGAATCAGGTCCGGCACTGCCAGTTCATTGAGCACATCACGAGCCATGGACAACTGGCCCTTGCCACCGTCCACCAGGAGGATATCTGGCAGCTTGCCCTCTCCGTCCTTGAGCTTGCTGAAGCGTCGTGTCAGGGCCTGGTGCATGGCCGCGTAATCATCGCCGGCTGTAACGCCTTCGATGTTGTAGCGGCGGTAATCGGATTTCAGCGGCCCTTCCGGCCCGAAGACCACGCAGGAGGCTACCGTCGCCTCGCCGCTGGAGTGGCTGATGTCGTAGCACTCCAGGCGCTGCGGGGGCTCGTCCAGGTTCAGCACCTCGGCCAGGGCTTCAAAACGGGCGGCCACGTGCTGGCGGTTGGCCAAGCGCGCGCTCAAGGCCTGCTCGGCGTTGGTCACTGCCAGTTGCTGCCAGCGGGCACGGGTGCCGCGCACTCGGTGACTGATGGTCAATTCACGACCGCGCAACTCATCGATGGCGGCGATCAGGACCGGGAAGTCCTCATGGAGCACATTGACGATCAATTCCGCAGGCAGGTCGCGCTCGGGGCTGCTGACGAAGTACTGGCCAAGAAAGGCCAGCATGACCTCGGAAACGTCCTCCTCGATGCCCACCTGGGGAAAGAAATTCTTGCTGCCCAGCACCCGCCCGCCACGCACGCTGATCAGGTGCACACAGGCGCCGCCCGGGTTGACGAAGGCCGCCACCACGTCGACATCGCCGGTGCCACCCTCCATGCTCTGCTGGTCTTGGACCCGGCGCAGCAGGGAAATCTGATCGCGCAACTCGGCGGCCCTTTCAAAATCCAGGGTGCCGGCAGCGGCCTCCATGGCACTGGAGAGCTCATCCGTCAGGGCGTTGCTGCGCCCTTCCAGGAACATCACCGAGTGGCGCACGTCTTCGGCATAGACCTCGGGCTCCACCAGGCCGACGCAAGGCGCCTTGCAGCGCTTGATCTGGTACTGCAGGCAAGGCCGCGTGCGGTTCTTGTAATAGCTGTCCTCACACTGCCGGACCATGAAGGTCTTCTGCAGCAGGCTGAGGCTCTCACGAATGGCACCGGCGCTGGGGTAAGGTCCGAAGTACTTGCCCTTTTGCTTCTTTGCCCCGCGATGAATGCTGAAACGCGGAAAGTCGCCGTCCGAAAGAAACACGTAGGGATATGACTTATCGTCGCGCAGGAGGATGTTGTACGGCGGCCGCCATTCCTTGATCAGCGTCTGCTCCAGCAGCAGGGCTTCGGTTTCGTTGGCGGTGATGGTGGTTTCGATCTGCGCGATGCGCGCCACCAGGGCAGCGGTCTTCGGCGCATGGCCAGTCTTGCGGAAATAGCTCGACAGGCGGCTTTTCAGGTTCTTGGCTTTACCGACGTAGAGCAGGCGTGCATCGCTGTCGAACATGCGATACACACCGGGACGGCCACTGCAGGTAGAAAGAAAGGCACTGGGATCAAACAGGTCGGTCATTTCAGAGGCTGGCATCAACCATGCCATGGCGAACTGCCAACAGCGTCAACTCGACATCGCTGCTGATCGAAAGCTTCTCGAAAATACGATAGCGGTAGGTGTTCACGGTCTTGGGCGACAGGCATAGCTTGTCGGAGATGATCTGCACTTTCTGGCAGCCGACAATCATCAACGCAATCTGGATCTCCCGTTCCGACAAGGCGTCGAACGGCGAATCACTGGAAGGCTGGAATGATTTGAATACCAGTTGCTGAGCGATCTGCGGGCTGATGTAGCGCTGACCGGCAAACACCAGGCGGATGGCCTGGACCATTTCATTGAGACCGGCGCCCTTGGTCAGGTAGCCCGCCGCGCCTGCTTGCAGCAAGCGAGTCGGAAACGGATCTTCCTCGCAGACAGTCACCGCGACGACTTTGATATCCGGATGGCTGCGCAGCAATTTGCGCGTCGCTTCAAGACCTCCGATCCCGGGCATCTTGACGTCCATCAGGACCACATCGGGCTTCAGCTCCCGCGCCTTGAGCAAGGATTCTTCCCCTGACTCTGCCTGCCCGACTACTTGCAGGCCATCGATGTCAGCCAACATTCGTGTAATGCCCGTACGAACGAGATCATGGTCATCGACTACTAGCACCCTAATCAAGCAGACACCTCGCGATATGGTCTTTAAAGGTTGCCGGACACCTTAGCAAAAAAGCACCGTACAAACCTAATCAGAAGCGCTATATAAAATTCATCGACGAGCGATAAGAGACGCTGCCGACCTGTTAGTAGAAAGTGTCCCGGCCTCAGGACTCCGCGGCCTGGGGCTTTTTCCGTGCACCCTGGCCCTGCGACAACTCGGCCAGGGTGGTGGTCAGGCGACAGATTGCCTCCTGGTCCTCCTTGAACAATGCCCGATAACCGTCGAGCACCTTGGCCTCCGACTGACTCAGCTTGCCGACCTGGATCGGCGTGCGGCTGCCTGTCAGCACATACAGCACGTCCACGTCTTTTGCCGCCACCCGCGACAGGTAGTCCGCCTTGGGTGCACGGTCTCCACTTTCATATTTACCTTGGGCGTTGGCTTCAACGCCGCCGATTTCGCCAAAAACTTTTTGCGACAGTCCAAGGCGTTCTCGCTCCTGCCTCAACCGCGAACCGATTCCACTCATTTGGATGTATGATCCCGTCAGATACACCCCTAGGGGTGTCATACTCTTCAAGCATTGAACAAAATTGAACGGTATTGAACTATGCCCGGTATCCGCACTGCCGCACAAGCCAAGGCCTGGCTGGAACATCAAGGTAAATCGGTTCAACAGTTCGCACGCGAACACGGAGTTGATCCGGCCACTACCTATCAGGTACTGGCAGGCCGCAAGAAAGGCAAACGGGGGGAAGCCCACAAAGTGGCCGTATTGCTGGGGATGAAGGACGGGATCATTCCGGACCAGGTCTCGCCAGTGGACCCAGCCCGGCTGTAAGAGCACCAGGCCCATCACTCAGTTGTCGGCGCAGTCTTTCGCAGTTGAAGCCGATGAGCGCTCCATGCGCCAGAAGCAATCATCCTCGCCTACCACCTGCAGCCCCATCCGCTCGTACAGTTGCTGCGCCGGGTTGCCCTTGAACACAGTCAGGCGCAACAAACCCCGTCGTTCCTGGCGCGCCATTTCCAGCACCTGCTCTAACGTCCAGGCCCCGGCGCCCTGCCCGCGCCACGCTTGCAGCACATGCAGTTCACGAACATAAAGCGCCCGCAGATCCCGGCTCAGGCTGACGAAACCCAGCACCTCGACGCCCTGGCAGATCAGCAGGTTCTCGCGTCCAGCCCAGGCCACATCAAAAGCTTGATCCTGCCACAGCAAATCATTGCGAATGTAATAGCCGAGCATGGTGGAACGGGTCAGGTCCCGGGCGAACGCCAGGTCCATGTCAGTCGCCGGACGCAGTTCAAAAGCGCTCATCAATCCACGATCGCCAACACTTCGGTCTGCCACCGCCCAGCGTCGCGCCGGGCAATCAGTAGTGCCTCGCCGACACCCTCCACAGCGCCCAGCAGCTCACCCTGCGTGCCCCAGACCGCACTGCGCCCGGCACAGGCCCAACCACCACTGGGACCACCATGGTTGGCTATCATCACCAGAATCCCGTGGTCACGGGCATAGCCTTGCAACAATGCGCTGTCGGTGGCGTAACCGCCTTCACTGATCAGTACCCCGGCGGCATAGACCCCGGCACCGGCGTCCACCGCCGATTGCACATGGCTGGCATGACAAAAATCCGCACAAACGGCCAAGGCCACGGTTTCACCGCCCAGGCTCAACGGCGCACCGCCAGTGCCTGGAGCAAACGCCCGCTCCTCTCCCGCATGCAGGTGCTGCTTGCTGTACACCGCCAGTGAGCCATCAGCACCAAGCACCAACGCCCCGACCAACACCGGCCCATCGGCAGACAGGCGGATCGGCATTCCCACCACCGCCGTCAGCCCCAGCTCCCGAGCCAGATTCCGCAGCGACTGCAACGCCAGTGAGTCCGGCGCCAGCGCCAAGTCAGCGGCCAGTTGCGGCTCGTAGCCGGTCAGCGACAGCTCGGGAAAAACCAGCAACTGCACCCCCTGCTGCGCCGCCAGCTGCATCAAGCGCCGATGGCGATCGAGGTTGGCCTGCAGGTCACCAGCGACGGACACCGATTGGGCAGCAGCAAGGGTCAGCATGGTCATGGACATTCCTGGCGGGACAATCTGAGGGAGCGGCGAGTGTGGCATAAATCCCTTCGTGACTTAATCCATAGCCCCTCATACCAATGCCCATAGCAATTACTGATTGAATCACGGCCCCAGCCTCTAGTAAGCTCGCCCCACTTCACGGAGAAACCACATGTTGTCCCAGACCCTTTCCTTGCATCGCCACACCGCCAGCGCACTGCGTTCGGTTGCGGCTGCCTGGGTCAACGGCACCTGCGCTCCGGTCAACTTTTATTTTGGGTATTGGTTTAGCCACTGGCGCGCCTGATACCCAACCGGCGCCCATGTAAACGGGTCGCCTACCAGAGATTTCTCAACCCCCGGTCGGCTTCCCGACCGGGGGTTTTGTTTTTTCAGGCTCGACGTTTTTAACCACGACTTTCAGCGACACACCGAACTTATTGAGGATTGCCCCATGAACTACGCCACCTATTACCGCTACGACATGTTTTCCGCCTGGCGATTTAGCAGCCTCCGTTCGGGACAGCCTGCCGCCTCCGATCGGTCACCTACCGGTGGCAATTGCACACTTATGGCCAGTACGGCCAATTGTCGAACACCCCAGTAGGGCCGCGAGCGGGACAAACCCCGCCGCCCGCCCAGGAAGACCGAACATGAACTCGTCCGTATCCGCTCTGCCCCTGTCCACCCACGTCAGTGCCAATGAAACCCTGACCCAGCGCCTGCCCAGCTCATTGGAGCTCAAGCAGCAACTGCCGCTGTCCCTGGCCCTGAGCCAGCAAGTCGCTGCCCACCGCCAAGCGGTGCGTGCCATTCTCGAAGGTCAAGACCAGCGTCTGCTGGTAGTGGTCGGCCCCTGCTCCATCCACGATCCGCAATCCGCCCTGGAATACGCCGCCAACCTGGCCCGCCTGGCCAGCCAAGTGAGCGACCAGATGCTCTTGGTGATGCGCGCCTACGTGGAAAAACCTCGCACCACCGTCGGCTGGAAAGGCCTGGCCTATGACCCGCACCTGGACGGCAGCGACGACATGGCCGGCGGCCTGAGCCTGTCCCGCGAACTGATGCGCGAAATGCTGCGCCTGGGCCTGCCGATTGCCACCGAACTGCTGCAGCCCATGGCCGCCGGCTACTTCGATGACCTGTTGAGCTGGGTCGCCATCGGCGCGCGCACCACCGAATCGCAGATCCATCGCGAAATGGCCAGCGGCCTGGAGATGCCCGTGGGTTTCAAGAACGGCACCGACGGCGGCGTCGCCATCGCTTGCGATGCCATGCGCTCGGCGAGCCATCCGCACCGCCACTTCGGCGTCGACAGCCAAGGCCATCCGGCGATCATCCAGACTCCGGGCAACCCCGATACCCATCTGGTGCTGCGCGGCGGCCATCGCGGGCCGAACTACGACCGCCAGAGCGTGGCCCAGGTCCAGCACGACCTGCAGAAGCTGAAGATTCCAGCGCGGATCATGGTGGATTGCAGCCACGCCAACAGCGGCAAGGACCCACTGCGCCAGCCGGCGGTATTCAACGAGGTGCTGGAACAGCGCCTACAAGGCGATCGCTCATTGATGGGGGTGATGCTGGAGAGCCACTTGTTCGAAGGCTGCCAGCCCCTGAGCGCCAACCTGCGCTACGGCGTATCGGTGACCGACGGTTGCCTGGGCTGGGACGCCACCGAGCAACTGTTGCGCAATGCCGCCCAGCAACTGCAGCGCGCGCACAAGGCCGCAGCCGTCCCCGCCTGAGCACCAGCGCCCCCGTAGGAGCTGGCTTGCCAGCGAAGGCGTCCTCAAGAGCACCGTCTCCTCCAAGGACCTCTTCGCCGGCAAGCCGGCTCCTACGGGACTATCACCACCCATCCCCCCGCAACCGCCCGGCGGCAATGGTTTGAAGGAACTTTGAGAAGAAATAGCCACCTGAATCCGGTAGGCTCTCAACTTTCTTGAAAGGAGCAACACCCATGGCCAAAGCCACTGCCCGTCACATCCTGGTTGCCAGCGAAGCCAAGTGCAACGAACTCAAATCCGAGATCGAAGCCGGCGCCGACTTCGCCGAAGTCGCGAAAAAGAACTCCACCTGCCCGTCCAGCCGTGACGGCGGCAACCTGGGCTCCTTTGGCCCGGGCCAGATGGTCAAGGAATTCGACACCGTGGTGTTCAGCGCCCCGATCAACGTCGTACAAGGTCCGGTGAAGACCCAGTTCGGTTATCACCTGCTGGAAGTCACCAGCCGCCAGGACTGATCCGCTCGCGATTTTTCCAGCCAACGGCCCGCCTTCTGGTGGGCCGTTGTGCTTGTGACACAGGATGCGGCTGGCCAGCAACGCGCCGCTAGCGTACAAATCGTGGTCATCGATCACCCGGCTCCTAAGGCTGACAATGCGACTGCTTTCCTCCTCCGCGCTTCTCACCGCCCTGTTGCTGGGCGCCGCAAGTACCCAGGCCGCACCGCAGCACGCCATGACCGTCTACGGCGAACCGGCCAAGTACACCCAGGGCTTCAGCCACTTCGACTACGTCAACCCCCAGGCCCCGAAAGGCGGGACCCTGCGCCGCTCGGCGATCGAGATCGGCCGCTTTGACCATGTGCTGCCCTATATCGACAAAGGCATCGGCGTGTCCCAGCTCGACGGCATGGTCTATTCGCCCCTGGCCCTGCGTTCCCTGGACGAGCCCTACACCGTCTACGGCCTGGTGGCCGAGAAGATGGAGCGCGCCGAAGACGGCCTGTGGCTGCGCTTCTACCTCAACCCCAAGGCTCGCTTTGCCGATAACACGCCGATCACCGCCGAAGACGTACGCTACAGCTACGAGCTGCTGATGACCCAGGGCAGCATGCGCTACCGCACCCAGTTCGAGGACGTCAAAGGCGTCACCGTGGAATCGCCACGGGTGGTGCGCTTCGACTTCAAGAACAATGAAAACCGCACCCTGCCCCTGGATATCGCGACCCTGCCGGTGTTCCCCGAACACTGGTGGAAGAGTCGCGACTTTGCCAATGGCGGCGGCTATGAAGCGCCCCTGGGCAGCGGGCCGTACCGGGTAAGCAAGGTCGACTCGGGCAACAGCATCACTTTCGCCCGCAACCCCGACTGGTGGGGCAAGGACCTGCCAGTAAGCCGTGGCCTGTACAACTTCGATCATTTCAGCGTCGAGTACTTCGGTGACATCGACGTCGCCCGCCAGGTGCTGCGCGGCGGCGCCTACGACTACAACCGTGAATTTTCCGCCACCGGCTACTCCATCGGCTACAGCAGTCCGGCCCTGAGCGATGGCCGCCTGCAAAAGGCCCACCTGGCCCAGTCGGCACCGCAGCCGGCCCAGGGCTACGTGTTCAACCTCGACCGGCCGGTGTTCCAGGACCGCCGGGTGCGCCAGGCCCTGGCCATGCTCTGGGATTTCGAATGGAGCAACCGGCAGATGATGCGCGACCTGTACATCCGCCAGCAGAGCTTCTTCTCCAACACCTCGCTGGCGGCCCGCAGCCTGCCGGACGCCGATGAGCTGAAGATCCTCGAACCTCTGCGCGGGCAGATCCCCGACGAAGTCTTCACCCAGGTCTTCGAAGCCCCCAAGACCGATGGCAGCGGCAATATTCGCGACAAGCAGTTGCAAGCCCTGGCCCTGCTGGAACAGGCGGGCTGGAAAGCCGAAGGCGACAAGCTGGTGAATGCCCAGGGCGAGCCGCTGAGCTTCACCTTCCTGATCACCCAAAGCTCCATCGAACGCCTGTTGCTGCCCTACAAGCGCAACCTGGCGCAGATCGGCATCAGCCTGAACATCCGCCGCATCGACTCTTCGCAATACGTCAACCGCCTGATGGCCAGGGACTACGACATGATCGTCACCGGCTACCCGGTGACCACCTCGCCCGGCATGGAGCTGTACAACTACTTCGGCTCGGCCGCGGCCAACGACCCCGGCTCCAACAACTACATGGTGCTGAAGAACCCGGCGGTGGACACCCTGGTCAACGGCCTGGTGAAAGCCACCAGCCAACCGGAGATGCTGCGCTATGCCCACGCCCTGGACCGAGTGCTGCAGTGGAACTACTACTGGATCGCCAACTACTACCCACCGGGCACCTCCACCGTATGGTGGAACCGCTTCGGCATCCCCAAGGTGCCCGCAAGCAACGATGAAGCCATCGAGAGTTGGTGGGAAGTCAGCAACACTGCGCTGACCGATGAACAAATGGCCGCCGAGCAGATCCGCCGTGGCAAACCCGGAGGACGCCACTGATGCTGGCCTATATTCTGCGGCGCCTGCTGCTGATCATTCCGACCCTGTTGATCATCCTCCTGGTGAATTTCGTCATCGTCCAGGCCGCCCCCGGCGGGCCGGTGGAACAGGCCATCGCTCGCCTGCAAGGCATCGGCGGTGGTGGCAGTGTCGGCGGTTCCGCCGACGTCATGAGCAGCAGCGGCTCCCGGGCCAGCCGCGGCCTGGATCCCAAGCTGATCGAGGACATCGAGAAACAATACGGCTTCGACAAACCGGCCCACGAACGCCTATGGCTGATGCTCAAGAACTACGCCCGGCTGGACTTCGGCAAGAGCTTCTTTCGCGGCGCCACGGTCACCGACCTGATCCTGGAAAAGATGCCGGTGACCATCTCCCTCGGCCTCTGGGCGACCCTGATCACCTACCTGGTGTCGATCCCCCTGGGCATTCGCAAGGCGGTGCACCACGGCAGCCACTTCGACATCTGGAGCAGCACCGCGATCATCATCGGCTACGCCATGCCGGCGTTCCTGTTCGCCATGTTCCTGATCGTGCTGTTCGCCGGTGGCACCTCGCTGAACTGGTTCCCGGTGCGCGGGCTGGTCTCGGACAACTTCGAGCAACTGAGCACCCTGGGCAAGATCGCCGACTACTTCTGGCACCTGGTGCTGCCGGTGACCTCGCTGGTGATCGGCGGCTTCGCTACCCTGACCATCCTCACCAAGAACTCCTTCCTCAACGAGATCACCCGCCAGTACGTGGTCACCGCCCGGGCCAAGGGCCTGAGCGAACGCCGGGTGCTGTATGGCCACGTGTTCCGCAACGCCATGCTGCTGGTGGTGTCGGGGATTCCCCAGGCCTTCATCAGTGTGTTCTTCGCCGGCTCGCTGCTGATCGAGGTGATCTTCTCCCTCGATGGCCTGGGCCGCATGAGCTACGAGGCCGCCGTGTCCCGTGACTACCCGGTGGTGTTTGGCTCGCTGTTCATCTTCACCCTGTTCGGCCTCTTGATAAAACTCATCGGCGACCTGTGCTACACCCTGGTCGACCCGCGTATCGACTTCGCCGCGAGGAACGCCTGATGTTCACGCTTTCTCCCCTGGCGCGCCGACGCTTCGAGCGTTTCAAGAAAAACCGCCGTGGCTGGTGGTCGCTGTGGCTGTTCATCGGCCTGTTCATCCTCACCCTCGGCGGCGAGCTGATCGCCAACGACAAACCGCTGGTGGTCAGCTACCAGGGCTCGCTGTATTTCCCGGTGTTCAAGCGCTACACCGAGCAGGAATTCGGCGGCCAGCTGCCATTCCAGGCCGACTACCGCAGCGACTACGTGCAGCAACTGATCCGCAAGGACGGTGGCTGGCTGCTGTTCCCACCGGTGCCCTTCAGTGAGGACACGCCCAACTACGACCTCAGCCAACCCGCCCCCAGCCCGCCGAGCACCGTCAATTGGCTGGGCACCGACGACCAGGCCCGGGATGTACTGGCGCGAGTGATCTACGGTGCCCGGGTATCGATCCTGTTTGCCTTGGCGCTGACCGCCATCAGCGCCCTGATCGGCATCGCCGCCGGCGCCCTGCAAGGCTACTACGGCGGCTGGATCGACCTCCTCGGCCAGCGCCTGCTGGAGGTCTGGTCGGGGCTGCCGGTGCTGTACCTGCTGATCATTCTCTCGGGGTTCGTCGAACCGAACTTCTGGTGGCTGCTGGGAATCATGGCGCTGTTCTCCTGGCTCGCCCTGGTGGACGTGGTGCGTGCCGAGTTCCTGCGCGGACGCAACCTGGAATACGTCAAGGCCGCCCGGGCCCTGGGCCTGACCGACCGCAAGATCATCCTGCGGCACATCCTGCCCAACGCCATGAACGCGACCCTGAGCTACCTGCCGTTCATCCTCACCGGCGCCATCTCGACCCTCACCGCCCTGGACTTCCTCGGCTTCGGCATGCCCGCCGGCAGCGCCTCCCTGGGCGAACTGATCGGCCAGGGCAAGCAGAACCTGCAGGCACCCTGGCTGGGACTGACGGCGTTCTTCACCCTGGCGCTGATTCTCTCGTTGCTGGTGTTTATCGGCGAGGCGCTGCGTGATGCCTTTGACCCACGATCGTGAAGCGGATTGAACCAATGACCGACAACCTGATTGAAATCCGCCAGCTCGACGTGGCCTTCGGCGAGCACCGCGTAGTCCGCAACCTGAACCTGGATATCCGCCCCGGCGAATGCCTGGCGCTGGTGGGCGAGTCCGGCTCGGGCAAGTCGGTGACCGCCCACTCGATCCTGCAACTGCTGCCGCAGACCGGCTGCAGCAGCAGCGGCAGCGTGCGCTATCGCGGCCAGGAACTGATCGGCGCCGACGCCGCGACCCTGCAGAAGCTGCGGGGCAACCGCATCGCGATGATCTTCCAGGAGCCGATGACCTCGCTCAATCCGCTGCACAGCATCGAGAAGCAGATCGGCGAGACCCTGCTGCTGCACCGTGGCCTGGGCGGCAAGGAAGCCCAGGCACGGATCCTCGAACTGCTGGAGCTGGTTGGCATTCAAAAACCCAGGGAACGCCTCAAGGCCTACCCGCACCAACTCTCCGGCGGCCAGCGCCAACGGGTGATGATCGCCATGGCCCTGGCCTGCGAGCCGGAACTGCTGATCGCCGACGAGCCGACCACCGCCCTCGACGTCACGGTGCAACGCAAGATCCTGCTGCTGCTCAAGTCCCTGCAACAGCGCCTGGGCATGTCGCTGCTGCTGATCAGCCACGACCTCAACCTGGTGCGGCGCATTGCCCAGCGGGTGTGCGTGATGAAGGCCGGGGAGATCGTCGAACAGGCCGATTGCGAAACCCTGTTCAACACCCCGCAACATCCCTACAGCTGCGAGCTGCTGCACGCCGAACCCGAGGGCGAACCCCTGTGCCTCGACACCCGGAAAACCGTGCTGGAAGTGGACCACCTCAGCGTCCAGTTCCAGATCGCCGGCGGCCTGTTCCGGCGCAAGGAGTATCTGCGGGCAGTAGACGGCATCAGCCTCAGCGTGCAGCAAGGCAAGACCCTGGGAATTGTCGGCGAGTCCGGCTCGGGCAAATCGACCCTGGGCCAGGCGATCCTGCGCTTGCTGGATTCCCAGGGCGGCATCCGCTTCCAGGGCCAGGCCCTGGATGGCCTCGATCAGAAACAGCTACGGCCTTGGCGCAAGCAGATGCAGGTGGTGTTCCAGGACCCGTTCGGCAGCCTCAGCCCACGCATGTCGGTGGCGCAGATCATCAGCGAAGGCCTGGAAGTACACAGCCAGTACGATGCCAGGCAGTGTGATGAACAAGTGGTCCGCGCCCTGGAAGAAGTTGACCTGGACCCGGAGAGTCGCCATCGCTACCCCCACGAGTTTTCCGGCGGCCAACGCCAGCGCATCGCCATTGCCCGGGCCCTGGTGCTCAAGCCGGCGCTGATCCTGCTGGACGAACCGACCTCGGCCCTGGACCGCACCGTGCAAAAACAAGTGGTGCTGCTCCTGCGTCAACTGCAGGAAAAGTACGGCCTGACCTACCTGTTCATCAGCCATGACCTGGCTGTGGTGCGAGCGTTGGCCCACGACATGATCGTGATCAAGGACGGCAAAGTCGTGGAGCGCGGCCCCAGCCATGAAGTGTTCGACGCACCGCAACACCCCTACACCCAGGAGCTGCTCGCCGCCGCCCAGCCCGGCTGACTGCTGCAGGAGCTGGCTTGCCAGCGAAGGCGTCCGCCAGAGCGACGCCCCATCCAAAGGCCCCTTCGCCGGCAAGCCGGCTCCTACAAGATCCGTGGCAACCTCCCGACCTGTAGGAGCTGGCTTGCCAGCGAAGGCGTCCGCAAGAGCGACGCCCCATCCAAGGGCCCCATTCGCCGGCAAGCCGGCTCCTACAAGATCCGTGGCAGCCTCCCGACCTGTAGGAGCTGGCTTGCCAGCGAAGGCGTCCGCAAGACCAGCGCCCCATCCAAGGGCCCCATTCGCCGGCAAGCCGGCTCCTACAAGATCCGCGGTAGCCTCCCGACCTGTAGGAGCTGGCTTGCCAGCGAAGGCGTCCGCAAGACCAGCGCCCCATTCAAAGGCCCCTTCGCCGGCAAGCCGGCTCCTACAAGATCCGCGGTAGCCTTCTGACCTGTAGGAGCTGGCTTGCCAGCGAAGGCGTCCGCAAGAGCGACGCCCCATCCAAGGGCCCCATTCGCCGGCAAGCCGATGCCTGCAAATCGGGCATAATCCCTGGCGCCCATTTTCAGGATGCCCGCATGAACGACAGCGAAAGCCTCAAGGATTACCAGCGCGTCCGCCAACTGGCGATCCGCTCGCTGTTCGAGATCATCGAGCAGTCCAGCGAGGGCACGGTGATCGTCGACCGCGACGCCAATATCGTCTGGATGAACCAGCGTTATGCCCGGCGCTTTGGCCTGGAGTCCGCCGAGTTCGCCATCGGCAAGCCCTGCGAAAGCGTGATCCCCGGCAGCCTGCTGCGCGAAGTGGTGCGCACCGGCCGGCCGATCCTCCTGGACATGCAGGACACGCCCAAGGAACCCCTGGTGGTGATGCGCCTGCCGATCCACGACGACGCCGGCACGGTGATCGGTGCCATCGGCTTTGCCCTGTTCGACGAACTGCGCAGCCTGTCGCCGATGCTCAAGCGCTACCTGAGCATGCAGGAAGAATTGGCCTCCACCCGCTCCTTGCTGCGGGCCCGGCAGACCAAGTACAACTTCGCCCACTTCATCGGCACCAGCGCCGCCAGCCTGGAGGTCAAGCGCCGTGCCCGGCGCGGGGCCAGCGCCGAATCGCCGATATTGCTGCAAGGCGAAACCGGCACCGGCAAGGAGCTGCTGGCCCAGGCCATCCACGCCGCGTCGCCACGGGCCCACAAGCCCTTTGTCAGCATCAACAGCGCGGCGATTCCCGAGGCCTTGCTGGAGGCCGAATTTTTCGGCACCGCCCCCGGCGCTTTTACTGGCGCCGACCGCAAGGGTCGCCCGGGCAAGCTGCAGATCGCCCAGGGTGGCAGCCTGTTCCTCGATGAAATCGGCGACATGCCGCTGCCCCTGCAGAGCAAGCTGCTGCGGGTACTGCAGGAAAAGGAGTTCGAACCGGTGGGCTCCAACGAGGTGATCCACAGCGATGTGCGGATCATCGCCGCCACCTCCACCGACCTTGAGGCGGCGATCAAGCGCGGCGAGTTTCGCGCCGACCTGTACTACCGGCTGAACGTACTGCCGATCCAGGTGCCGGCGTTGCGCGAACGCCTGGACGACCTGCCGGCCCTGAGCGAGGGGATTCTCGAAGAGCTGCGCAGCCAGCATGAGCTGGACCCGCAGGCACTGGCCCTGCTGGCCCAGCATGCCTGGCCGGGCAATATCCGCGAGTTGCGCAACGTGCTGGAGCGCGCGGCGCTACTCAGCGATGACCTGGTGCTGGGGGCTGCGGATATTCGCGCGGCCATCGGCAGCTTCAGCCCGCTGCAGCGTAATGAAGCCCCGCTGCCGACCGAGTCACCGGACCAGGAAACCTTCGCCGCGGCCCGAGAGCGATTCGATCGGCAACTGATCCACACCACCCTGGCCCAATGTGCCGGCAAGGTAGACGAAGCGGCCCGGCTCCTGGGGCTGGGCCGCTCCACCCTATACAAGAAGATGGCAGCGCTGGGGCTCGCAGAATCTCAATAAAGAGACATAAATCTCCATTTGGAGAATTTGCCGATCGGGCAGCGCTTTTCGCTGGCAAGCCAGCTCCTACGGTGGGCTGAACGATCTCTGTAGGAGCTGGCTTGCCAGCGAAGAGGCCGGCCCACCCAAAAAATTCTCAAAACAGAGACAACCAACTCAAGTCCGCCCCTAGAAAAATAAAAATATTCATATATTTCAATTACTTAAACAGATGGCACAGTTCTCGCTATAAGCCTCTCCACACGCAACACCCGACAACAATAACAATCCTGGAGAGACACACCATGAGTGTGATCATTGCCTTGGCAGCCCTGGCGCTGCTGATGCTGGCTGCCTACCGTGGCTACAGCGTCATCCTGTTTGCCCCCATCGCCGCCCTCGGCGCGGTGCTGCTCACCGATCCCTCCGCCGTAGCGCCCGCCTTTACCGGGGTGTTCATGGAGAAAATGGTCGGTTTCATCAAGCTGTACTTCCCGGTGTTCCTGCTCGGCGCGGTGTTCGGCAAGCTGATCGAACTGTCGGGTTTCTCGCGCTCCATCGTCGCCGCGGCGATCAAGCTGCTCGGCACCCGCCAGGCGATGCTGGTGATCGTGCTGGTCTGCGCCCTGCTGACCTACGGCGGCGTGTCGCTGTTCGTGGTGGTGTTCGCGGTCTACCCGTTCGCCGCCGAGATGTTCCGCCAAAGCAATATTCCCAAGCGGTTGATTCCGGCAACCATCGCCCTCGGTGCGTTCTCTTTCACCATGGACGCCCTGCCCGGCACTCCGCAGATCCAGAACATCATCCCCAGCACTTTCTTCAACACCACCGCCTGGGCCGCGCCCTGGCTGGGGGTGATCGGCACCATTTTCGTGTTCTGCGCCGGCATGCTGTTCCTCCAGCGCCAGCGCAACAAGGCGCAGAAGGCCGGCGAAGGCTACGGCACCGAGCTGCGCAACGAGCCGGAAACCGCCGAAGACCTGAAGCTGCCCAACCCCTGGCTGGCACTGTCGCCCCTGCTGCTGGTGGGCATCATGAACCTGCTGTTCACCCACTGGATTCCCCAGTGGTACGGCAAGACCCACAGCCTCAGCCTGCCGGGCATGACGCAGCCTGTGACCACCGAGATCGCCAAGCTCACCGCCATCTGGGCAGTGCAGGCCGCATTACTGCTGGGCATCCTGATGGTGCTGGTGTGCGGCTTCTCGGCGATCCGCAGCAAGCTCGCCGAAGGCAGCAAGAGCGCGGTCAGCGGCGCCCTGCTGGCGGCCATGAACACCGCTTCGGAATACGGTTTCGGCGCGGTGATTGCCTCCCTGCCGGGTTTCCTGGTGTTGGCCGACTGGCTGAAAAGCATCCCCAACCCGCTGGTCAATGAAGCCATCACCGTGACCTTGCTGGCAGGCATCACCGGGTCCGCCTCGGGGGGCATGAGCATCGCCCTGGCAGCGATGTCCGACAGCTTCATCAACGCCGCCCACGCCGCCAACATCCCTCTGGAAGTGCTGCACCGGGTGGCCGCCATGGCCAGCGGCGGCATGGACACCCTGCCCCACAACGGCGCGGTGATCACCCTGCTGGCGGTCACCGGGCTGACCCACCGCGAAGCCTACAAGGACATTTTCTGCATTACCCTGATCAAGACCCTGGCGGTGTTTGTCGTCATCGCCACTTTCTACGCCACCGGCATTGTGTGAGGTATTCATGACCACTCTTAAGGGCAAGACCGCACTGGTCACCGGCTCCACCAGCGGCATTGGCCTGGGCATCGCCCTGGTGCTGGCCAAGGCTGGAGCCAAGCTGATCCTCAACGGTTTTGGCGACGCCTCGAAGGCAATCGCCGAGGTCCGGCAGTTCGGTGGCCAGGTCGGCCACCACCCGGCGGATGTCAGCGACCCGGCGCAGATCGCCGAAATGTTTGCCTACGCCGAACGGGATTTTGGCGGCGTCGATATCCTGGTGAACAACGCCGGCATCCAGCACGTGGCCGCGGTGGAGGAATTCCCCGTGGAACGCTGGGACTCGATCATCGCCATCAACCTGTCGTCGGTGTTCCACAGCACCCGCCTGGGGCTGCCGGGAATGCGCACCAGGGGCTGGGGGCGGATCGTCAACATCGCCTCGGTGCACGGCCAGGTGGGTTCGGTGGGCAAGGCCGCCTATGTGGCGGCCAAGCATGGGGTGATCGGCCTGACCAAGGTGGTGGGCCTGGAAACCGCCACCAGCAACGTCACCTGCAATGCCATCTGCCCGGGCTGGGTGCTGACCCCGCTGGTGCAGAAGCAGATCGACGACCGCATCGCCGCCGGCACCGATCCCCAGCAGGCGCAGCACGATCTGCTGGCGGAAAAACAGCCGTCCCTGGAGTTCGTCACCCCGTCGCAGCTGGGGGAACTGGTGCTATTTTTGTGCAGTGACGCGGGCGCCCAGGTGCGCGGCGCGGCGTGGAATATCGATGGTGGCTGGCTGGCGCAATGACTCGACGCCCAGGCTGATGCCTTCGCCGGCTAGCCGGCTCCTACACGGCTCATCACCGCCTTGCAGGAGCGGGCTTGGCAGCGAAAAGCCCGACCCGGAAAAACAATAAGAACACGAGGCCTTGCATGTCCGACATTCTCTGGCAACCCAGCGCCGAACGCATCGGCAAGACGCGCATCGACGCCTTTCGCCGCTTCATCAATCAGCGCCACGGCCTGGACATCAGCGACTACCCCGGCCTGCACCAGTGGAGCATCGACCAGCGCGAAAGCTTCTGGCAGGCGATCGTCGACTTCTTCGACGTCAGCTTCCACCAGAGCGCCGAATGCGTGCTCCGCGAAGGCCCGCAGATGCCCAGCGCCCAGTGGTTTCCCGGCGCCACCCTGAACTTCGCCGAGCACCTGCTCAAACGCCGGGATGACAAGGTTGCGGTGGTGGCGCTCAACGAGAACGGCCAGCGTGAACAACTGAGCTACGCCGAACTGGCGGCCCAGGTGGCCGGCCTGCAGCGCAGCCTGCGCGATGCCGGGGTGGGCCTCGGCGATCGGGTGGCCGCCTGCATGCCCAACACCTGGCAAACCCTGGTGGGCATGCTCGCCAGCAGCAGCCTTGGGGCGGTGTGGTCCAGTTGCTCGCCGGACTTCGGCACCCAGGGGGTGATCGATCGCTTCGGCCAGATCGAACCCAAGGTACTGATCACCTGCGCCGGCTATCGCTACGCCGGCAAGGACATCGACCAGACAGCCAAGATCAACGAAATCCTTGAGCGCCTGCCATCCCTGGAGCAATTGCTCATCGTGCCCTACGCCCGCCCGCAGGCGCGGATCGAGGACTACCGGACCCCGGCCAGCGTCAGCCTGTGGGACGCCTTCTACCGTCCAGGCGGCGAGCCCGAATTCGTCCCGCTGCCCTTCGCCCACCCGCTGTACATCCTCTATTCCAGCGGCACCACCGGGGTGCCCAAGTGCATTGTCCACGGCACTGGCGGGGTGCTGCTGCAGCACCTCAAGGAACACGGCCTGAACGCTGACCTGGGGCCCGGCGAGCGGTTGTTCTACTACACCACCTGCGGCTGGATGATGTGGAACTGGCTGGTCTCGGCCCTGGCCACCGGCGCCAGCCTGGTGCTCTACGACGGCTCGCCCTTCCACCCAGCCAACGAACAACTGATCGACCTGATCGATAGCGAAGGCATCAGCGTCTTCGGCACCAGCCCCAAATACCTGGCGGCCCTGGAAAAGGCCGGCAGCCGGCCGCGCCACAGTCACCGCCTGGACAGCCTCAAGACCCTGCTCTGCACCGGCTCGCCGCTGTCGCCGCAGAGCTACGACTACGTCTACCGCGAGATCAAGAGCGACCTGTGCCTGGCGTCGATGTCCGGTGGCACCGATATCGTTGCCTGCTTCGTCGCCGGCAACCCGGTGCAGCCGGTGCGCCGTGGCGAGATGCAGGGCAAGGGCCTGGGCATGGCCATCGAAGTGTGGAACGACCAGGGTCAGCCAGTGATCGGCGAGAAAGGCGAACTGGTGTGCACCCGGCACTTCCCGAGTATTCCCGTGGGTCTGTGGAACGACGCGGACCAGAGCAAACTGCGGGCGTCCTACTTCAGTCTGTTTCCCGGGGTCTGGGCCCAGGGCGACTACGCCGAGCAACTGCCCCATGGCGGCTGGCTGATTCACGGGCGTTCGGACGCAGTGCTCAATCCGGGTGGCGTGCGCATCGGCACCGCTGAAATCTACCGCCAGGTGGAAAAGCTGGAACAGGTGCTGGAAAGCCTGGCCATCGGCCAGAGCTGGGAGCATGACGTGCGGGTGGTGCTGTTCGTGCGTCTGCAGGACGGCATCCTCCTCGACGACGCCTTGCAGGAGCGCATCCGCCAGGTGATCCGAGCCAACACCACCCCGCGCCATGTGCCGGCGAAGATCCTTGCGGTGACGGACATACCCCGGACCATCAGCGGCAAGATCGTCGAACTGGCGGTGCGCAACGTGGTGCATGGCCTGCCAGTGAAAAATACCGACGCCCTGGCCAACCCCGAGGCCCTGGAGCAGTTTCGCCACCGCGAGGAATTGCGCAACTGACCCCATCCCTTGCCGGCGAAGGCGTCATCCAGGCCGGAGCACCAGCCAAGGGCCTCTTCGCTGGCAAGCCAGCTCCTACACAGCCAAAGCCCCTTCCCCTACCGTAGGAGCCGGCTTGCCGGCGAAGGGGTCATCCAAGCCGGAGCACCAGCCAGGGACCTCTTCGCTGGCAAGCCAGCTCCTACAAGCCAAAGCCCCTTCCCCCCTACCGTAGGAGCCGGCTTGCCGGCGAAGGGGCCATCCAGGCCGGAGCACCAGCCCAGGGCCTCTTCGCTGGCAAGCCAGCTCCTACACAGCCAAAGCCCCTTCCCCTACCGTAGGAGCCGGCTTGCCGGCGAAGGGATCATCCAGGCCGGAGCACCAGCCAAGGGCCTCTTCGCTGGCAAGCCAGCTCCTACACAGCCAAAGCCCCTTCCCCTACCGTAGGAGCCGGCTTGCCGGCGAAGGCGTCATCCAGGCCGGAGCACCAGCCAAGGGCCTCTTCGCTGGCAAGCCAGCTCCTACACAGCCAAAGCCCCTTCACCTACCGTAGGAGCCGGCTTGCCGGCGAAGGGGTCATCCAGGCCGGAGCACCAGCCAAGGGCCTCTTCGCTGGCAAGCCAGCTCCTACACAGCCACAGCCCTTTCCCCTACCGTAGGAGCCGGCTTGCCGGCGAAGGGGTCTCCAAGGCCCGGTCCTGTTCGCTGGCCAATCGGCGCCTGGGGCTGGGTCGATGCTCGCGGATTACCGTTCAGCCCCTCTAGACTGGTCATCTGCCGCAAAAGCAGGTGAAAATAACTCAGCCGAACCCCCGACAATCCATCCGTTTGAATATGCACCGCATGTCCATGCGACTTTTCGAGTGAGCGAGCCTGACGCCTCGCCGCGCACGACTGCTCCACCCAGGACACCTTCGACATGAATGCCCCCCACCCAGGCAGCGAAGCCGCCACCCTGATTGCCCGCCTGGACTGGTGCGCCACACCCCTGGGCGCTGCCGATCACTGGCCCCAGAGCCTGCGCACTGCGGTGGATATCGTGATCCATTCGCCGATGCCGATGCTGTTGCTCTGGGGGCCGGAGCTGACCCAGATCTACAACGACGGTTTCGCCCTGCTGGCGGGCAACAAGCACCCCGGCGCCTTCGGCCAGCCGGCGCACCACATCTGGCCGGAACTCAGGGACTTCACCGACCCGATCTACAGCGCGGTGCTCAATGGCCAGGTGCGCACCTTCAGCGAACGACGCTTTATCCTGCAACGCAGCAACGGCAGCGAGTACGACCTGTGGCTGGACCTGACCTACAGCCCGATCCGCGATGAACGCGGCGTCGTGGCCGGAATCCTGGTGACGGCCATCGAAACCAACGAGCGTCGGCGCATCGCTCTGGAGCTCAAGCAGCGCTCCGACGACAGCTTGCGAGCCCAGCACGAAACCGAGGAGCGCCTGCAGTTGGCGCTGGCCGCCACCGACGCAGTCGGTACCTGGGACTGGGACATCGGCGAGGACCGCTTTATCGCCGACGCGCACTTCGCCCAGTTGCACAGCGTCGACCCGCAGCAAGCGCGGCAACTGCCCATCAGCGAGTACCTCAAAGGCGTGCACCCGGAGGATCGCGGCATGGTCGCCCGGGGCATCAAGCACTGCATCACCCACGGCACCGAGTACGCCGAGGAGTACCGCCTGCAACTGGCCGACGGGCAACTGCGCTGGGTGTTCGCCCGGGGCCGCTGCTACAAGGACCATCACGGCCGACCGACGCGGTTTCTCGGCGCAGCCCTGGACCTCACCGAACGCAAGCAGATGGAACAGGCACTGCGTCAGAGCCAGACCGAGCTGCAACTGATCATCAACGCCATGCCGGTGCTGATCGGCTACGTCGACCGCGACGAACGCTTTCGCCTGAACAACAGCGCCTACCTCGACTGGTACGGCCTGACCCCGCAAGAGCTGTACGGCAAGACCATTCGCGAAGTGCTGGGCGACGAGATCTACGCCACCCGTGCCGAGAACATCGCTGCCGCCCTGACCGGCAAGCCGTGCAGCTTCGAGGCCAATTCGCCGCACCGCGACGGTCGCCCGCGCTACGCGCTGATGAAGTACCTGCCACGCTACGGCGGCGATGGCGCAATCAACGGTTTCTACATCTTCGTCATCGATGAAACCGAGCGCAAACAGACCGAGGAAGCCCTGCGCTACCTCAATGAAACCCTGGAAGAACGGGTCAACCAGCGCACCGAGGCGCTGGCCACCGTCAACCAGCGCCTGCAGAGCGAGATGTTCGAACGCGAGCGTGCCGAAGAGGCCCTGCGCCACGCGCAGAAGATGGAGGCCGTGGGCCAGCTCACCGGTGGCATAGCCCACGACTTCAACAACATGCTCACCGGGATCATCGGCAGCCTGGACCTGATGCAGCGCTACATCGACAACGGTCGCGGCGACGAGATCGGCCGCTTCACCGAGGCCGCCATGTCCTCGGCCAAGCGCGCCGCGGCGCTGACCCATCGCCTGCTGGCCTTCTCCCGCCGCCAGTCGCTGGACCGCCGGCCCCTGGACCCCAATCAGCTGGTGCAATCGCTGCAGGAACTGTTCAGCCACACCAAGGGCGAGCACATCCAATTGCGCATGCAACTGGCGGACGGCGTATGGCCGGTGAACACCGATGCCAGCCAGCTGGAAAACGCCCTGCTCAACCTGGTGATCAACGCCCGCGACGCCATGCCCGATGGCGGCCAGCTATTGATCGAGACCGCCAACAGCTACCTCGACGGCAGCGACATCAGCACCCTGGAACCGGTCAAGGCCGGCGACTACGTGATGCTCGGCGTCAGTGACAACGGCGCCGGCATGAGCCCGCGGATCCTGGCCAAGGCCTTCGACCCGTTCTTCACCACCAAGCCCATCGGCCAAGGCACTGGCCTGGGGCTGTCGATGATCTACGGTTTTGCCCAGCAGTCCGGCGGCCACGTGACCATCAGCAGCGAACCGGACCAGGGCACCAGCGTGCGCCTGTACCTGCCACGGCTGTACGCCGCTGCGCCGGAACCTCCCGCTGCCGCCAGCGCCAACCAGGCGCCCCAGGCCATTGCCGGGGAAACCGTGGTAGTGGTCGAGGACGACCCGGCGGTGCGCATGCTGGTACTCAATGTGCTGAGCGAGCTGGGCTACCGCGCCTTCGAGGCCGAGGACGCCCGCAGCGCCCTGCCCTTGCTGGAATCACCGATGCGCGTCGACCTGCTGGTGACCGATGTCGGCCTGCCGGGCATGAACGGCCGGCAGCTGGCAGAGATCGCCCGCCAGCACCGCCCCGGACTCAAGGTGCTGTTCATGACCGGTTATGCGGAAAAGGCCGCCGAGCGCCAAGGTTTCCTGGAGCCGGGCATGGACCTGATGGCCAAGCCATTTTCAATTGAAGACCTGGCGCAGAAAATTCGTCAGATGATCGGCCGCGAGCCACCCATTCAGGCATAATCCGCGGCCGCCGATTACCCGCTACCAGGTCACCTGCCCATGAAAGCCCAAGCCCGCCACATCCTGGTGAAAACCGCCGAAGAGGCCGAACAGCTCAAGCAGCGCATCGCCAAAGGCGAAGCCTTCGACGTGCTGGCGAAGAAATACTCCACCTGCCCGTCCGCCAAGCGCGGCGGCGACCTGGGTGAAGTGCGCCCGGGACAGATGGTCGGCGCCATCGACCAGGTGATCTTCAAAAAGCCCCTGCGCACCGTGCACGGCCCGATCAAGAGCAAGTTCGGCTACCACTTGGTGCAGGTGTTCTACCGCGACTGAGGCCCTCCCGGCAGGCGCTGGTTGGCGAGCGCCGCGCCCCGTCACTCTCTGGGAATCAATGCCCCGGGATGCTGGATCACCCGACTCGCCAGTCGATGCCCGGCCTGGGCCGCCTGCTGCGGATTGCCACCTTGCAAACGACTCGCCAGGTAGGCCGCACTGAACGAATCCCCCGCTGCCGTGGTGTCCACCACCTGTTCCACCCGCTGCGCGGGCACCTCGAAGGCACTGCCTGCACCGCGAATCAGGCAGGATTCAGCGCCGCGCTTGAGCACCACTTCCGGTGTACCGCGATAGGCCGCGAATACAGCATCAGCGTCATCGTAGGCAAACAGTGCCTGCTCGTCCTCCAGGGTCAACAACGCCAGATCCACCTGCGGCAGCACTTCGCGATAAGCCGCCCGGGCCTGCTCCACCGAAGCCCACAAGCGCGGCCGGTAATTGTTGTCGAAAACGATCAGCGCCTGACGCTGGCGGGCCTCGATCAGCGTCTCCAGCAACTTCTTGCGCCCCGTCTCCCCCAGCACCGCCAGGGTGATGCCGCTGAAATACAGCACGTCGTAGCGCTGCAACGCTTGAAGAATCGGCCCGGCGGCCAGGGTGGTAAAGCAATCGCGCACCGCCGCTTCATTGCGCCAGTAGAGAAAGCGCCGCTCGCCACGGGCATCCGTCTGGATGCAATACAGTCCCGGCAGGCGCCCCGGCAAGCGCTGGACCAAATCCAGGCCGATGCCCTCGGCCGCCCAGCTCTGGCACATGGCATCACTGAAACTGTCGTAGCCCAGGGCGGTGACGTAATCCACCTGCGCCCGCTCGCCCATTTCCCGCGACAGATACACTGCGGTATTCAGGGTATCGCCGCCAAAACTCTGCTGCAGACTGCCATCGTGATGCTGTTGCAGCTCGATCATGCATTCGCCGATGCAGGCAATGCGTTTTTTCTGGCTCATATCCTTGACCTCTAAACTCGGCGTACCGCGAACCGGGTAGCTGCTGTCCAGCCAGCGAAAGCGTCGGTGAGACCGCCTTCGCCAGCCAACAGAACGCCGCCCGAAGGCTCGACTAGAAGCAGGTTTGCAGGCTCTCGACTACCTGCAAGTGCTCATCCACCAACAGGCCGGTACGCCACTTGTCGAAGGTCAGGCACGGGTGCGAAGTGCCGAAAGAGATGATGTCGCCGACGCGCAGCTCCACCCCTGGCGCCACACTCATGAAGGCGTGCTGATCCATCACCGCCGTCACCGTGCAGGCCCTCACGTCATCACCCTGAGTGCCGGTTGCATCGGGCCGGTAGCGGCGCAACGGCAGCGGCAGCCCGGCGTCATAGGCGACATCGCGCTTGCCCAGGGCCAGCACCGCAAAACCCGGTTCCGGCAGCGACTGCACATGGGCCCAGACTTCCACCGCCGGGCGCAGGCCTTCCACAAGATCACGGCGTCGATCCAGCACGCAGCACTGGGCTTCTTTATAGATGCCATGGTCATGCGCCACATAACTGCCCGGGCGCAACACACTGAGGAAACGGCCCTTGGCGTTATGAGTCTCGAAGGACTCGGCAATCAGGTCATACCAGGCCGAGCCCGAGGCGGTGATGATCGGCCGCTCGATGGCGAACCCCCCATCGTTGTGCAAGTCCACCGCCAGACGTACCAGGGAAGCAGCGAAGCGACGAATACCGTCGATGGCCTGATCGCCATGGATCACCCCTTCGTAACCCTCGATGCCACACAGCGCCAAGGCTGGCTGCGCCTGGATCGCCTTGGCCAGGGCCAGCACCTCCTGCTCGCTGCGACAGCCGCAACGACCACCGACCACGCCGTACTCGATCATCACCTTGAGCGTTACCCCGCGCTGAGCGAAAAACGCCCCCAGGTCAGCGACGTTGTCCGGATGATCGACCATGCAATAGAAATCGAAATCCGCATCCACCAACAGCTCGGCGATCAACGCCATGTTCGGCGCCCCTACCAGCTGATTGGCCATCAACACCCGCCGCACACCGTGGGCATAGGCGGCGCGCGTCTGCACCGCCGTGGCCAGGGTAATGCCCCAAGCCCCCGCCTCCAGCTGCCGCTGAAACAGCCCTGGCATCATGCTGGTCTTGCCGTGAGGCGCCAGCTCGGCGCCGCTGTCACTGACGAACTTCTGCATCCAGCGGATGTTGTGTTCCAGGGCCTCACGATGCAGCACCAGGGCTGGCAGGCTGACGTCTTTAAGCAAATTCGCACCGTTGTAAGCGGCGCCCTTTTCCACCAGGGGCAGATTCGAAACGCGAGACATCTTGGCACTCCTTATCAAGGCGACTGCGCACAGCCGCGAGGTACAACCCTTAATCGTTGATCCGCCGAGCCAAGCGGCTGGCACTGTCGATCAGCACCCGGCGGTATTCCTGATAATTGTTCTGCGCATCGACCCGCGGCGCGACGATACACAGGGTACAAATGCACACCCCGCGCTCATCCCGTACCGGGGCGGCGAAGCAATGGGTAAAGGTGTCCGCCACGCTGTCGAAGGAAAAGAAGCCGTCCTCGGTGGCCTGACGGATTTCCTTCAGAAACGTCTCAAGGGGCAGACGCTGGCCATCGGGCAACACGAAATCCCGATCATCGATCAACCGGGCAATCTGCTCATCGCTCAAATGCCCCAGCAACAGCCGCCCGGAAGCGGTCCAGGGGATCGGTGCGTTCTCGCCAATGTCCGAGGAAATGCGGAAATGCCGCTCGCCCTCCTTCATCAGCGCCACGGTGTATTTGCGCCCATTGAGCAGGCACATCTGCGCGGTTTCGTGGGTCTGGCTGACGATTTCCTGCAACGCTTGATCGGCCTCGCGGGTCAGGTCGAAATGGCGCAAATGGGCCTGCCCGAGAAAATACAGCTGGCGGCCCAGGTACACATGCCCGTCCTTGCCCACCGGTTCCAGAACCCGTCGCTCCAGCAGGGAAGCCACCAGTTCATAGACCGTGGACTTGGGACTGCCAATGCCCTTGGCAATATCATTGGGCCGCAACGGCTGGCCGATCTCCTTGAGGAAATCGAGAATATCGAACGCCCGATCCAGGCCCTTGGCCCGCCGCTTGATGGTGTCTTCACTCATCTATCTGGTCTTCCCGAAAAAGCTGACAACGGCCAACACCCCACCTGTAGGAATCGGCTTGCCGGCGAAGAGGCCCTCAAGCCTTGTGCCGCCCTCACGGCCGCCTTCGCTGGCAAGCCAGCTCCTACACAACACCGCCGGGACAAGTCCGGCAGGTCGCCCCATCAAGGCTTCTTCTTGTAGGCCACACAATCGATCTCGACCTTGCAGTCCACCATCATGCTGGCCTGCACACAGGCCCGGGCCGGCGCGTGTTCGGGCTTGAAATACTCGCCGAACACCTTGTTGAAACTCCAGAAATCCCGCGGGTCTTCCAGCCACACGCCGACCCGCACCACATCCTCCAGGCCGTAGCCGGCCTCTTCGAGAATGGCCAGTAGATTGCGCATCGTCTGGTGCGTCTGCTCCACGATGCCGCCGTGAATGATCTCGCCATCCAGGGCCGGAACCTGGCCGGACACATGCAGCCAGCCATCGGCCTCGACGGCGCGGGCGAAAGGACGCGGCTGGCCACCGCCTGCGGTGCTGCCGGCGCCGTAACGGGTGATGCTCATGAGAGGTTCTCCTGGTTGAAGGTTGGCCATCTAGGGGCCATGCGCGAGAGCGCTATCCAGCTCGCCATCCGTTTCTGAGCGGTACCGCCGCAGAAACCAACAATGGTCTGGAAAACACGCAGGCTTTAAACAAAGAAACTCCGCCCTCAAAAAATCCGCTATAGCGGAATTAAGTGTTAAATAGCGGAAACCGTACAAGAGTGTGCCATGGAGAACAAAGGAGATAACAGAGGGGATGGCAAACTTTCCGGAAACAAGGATTGAGGAAGTATTAGAAAAAGTCGTCGCCCCATGTCAGGCATTTCAGTATTTGCGGAAAGCACGCTCAATTGGCTGATGACTATGCTCAACACCTCCAACATTCCGTTGCGTCGCGGCAATCTGCGAGCGGATCTGGCCGTCCGAGTCTCCATGAGCAAACCTGAGTTCTCCTTCATGGAGCGTCACTGCTATCGATCTTCAACCCTTCACGTCCTTCACCACCGACCACCCCGTCGCCTTTATCAACCCTCAAGCCCCGTCGCTTGAGCTGCTGACCTACGCTGGCCTGCGCATCCGCGCTGCCCGGGACATGCTGGACAGCGTCTGCAACATGACCAGCTGCAACGCCGACCACCTCGACCTGAAGCGCTTCTCCAGCGTGGCGACCCTGTTGTTGCAGGACGGCTGCGATGTATTGCAGGTAGCGGAACAACAAGCGCTGCAACTGCCGGAGCAGTAACCCCAAGACACAGCCATGGTTTTGCTTGGCTTTTCTTTGCCTTGGCTTTTGATCTTCCTGCCCCCTTAACCACGATGGCCGAACGCAGGCATTGATCCGTGGGTAACCCGCCAGGGATGCCGGGTTAGCCGCCCCAGGCCATGGATGGTCTGGGGCGGCGGCCCACGGATCAATGCCGGAGTGAGGAAATGCCGAGCCTAGGCGAGGCACCGAGTGGAGGGGCAAAGCCTTTTGGTTACTTTGGGGCCCCAAAGTGACTCGCTGTAAGAGCGAAACCATAAGTGGCCACACCCGCAGCAACGGATATGTACACCCAGTAAATCGAGGACTCTGGTTTTACACCCGCTGCGCGCCGGAACACCGGCCGATCGACCGGGAGCAAGCTCCCTCGCCACAGAGGTTGTGGTCATGGCAGACGACTGGATGACACCGCAGCACCCAATACCTACAACGCCAAATCCACCGGCGCCCTCGATACCGCCTTCGCTGGCAAGCCAGCTCCTACATAAAAAGCCTGGCGCCCACAAGGCATCAATCAACATCAGCAACGCACAACACCCACCAAAGATTCCGAGCCCCCTGGCAGGCAACATAGGCAGAAGAAATCGTCGAATCCCTGGTTAACTCACACCAATCGGGGCTATCGAACCGGTACACCACAAGCTCGGAAAACGGCGCCGGAAACACAGCATCCAGAGCGTCGAACACCACCTTCCGGGCATTGACCAGGGACAATCCACGGGTGGACTGGTGACAGCCGCCCCGAAGCACCACCGCCAGCAACGAGCCCTCGAACTCATATCGATTCAGTATGGAAAAGGGCCCGAACTCACGCTCAACCGGCCCAATAGCCGTCGACCTGGCGAGGTTGCTGAAACGCTCCAGAAACTCGGTCAGTCGCAGCCTCTCATCCCACGCCTTGATTGAGGGGGCTGGCTTGAAGAAGCTGGACACCAGCTCGCCACATTCAGCAAGCACGGCAAGTAGTTCGACAAGGGGTTGCTTGTCGACGAAGCACTGGCTGGCACCTGTAAATGGCGCTACAGCATCGTGCTTCAGACTTTCATCTTGATTCATGATTGAGCACCCGACTTTGGCCGCAAACAGGCAATCACCATGGTGGCTACCGCGCCCTGGGCTTTTGCGGCCGCAGATAATAGCCGGAGAGAAAAGCAATCAAGACCAGCATCAACGCCAGGCCCGGATCACCTTTAGGCAGCATGAATTGATAAAGGCCAGCGCCCATCGTCAGCCCAGAGGCAATACACAAGACAAACCAAATAGCTTTTTTAAGCAGTTTCACGATCTGATGACATCCCTTCCATAGACGACTTGAACGCATCCCATTACCAGCGAACGGTGGCCGGGGGGCGACAATGTATCGGCCAGCACCCTGAACGGCAAATCCGAAATCAGCGCGCCCACGACCGGTACAGCCGACTTGAAGCGAGCGCTCATGCCTACCACCGAGACCATCTTTGAACGCATCGCTTCAACCCAAGACATCGCTTAGCCATGAGGATGAACCCTCACCCCCAAGGGCCCGCCGTACTTACGCCTTGAAGGTCAGAATCGGCGAAAACCTGGCGATCACCGACACCGTCCCCTCCTCCACCTGCGAGCGAATCACCTGGCCAATTTCCTTATAGGCCCCCGGTGCTTCCTCGATCATCCGTTCCTCCTTGGTGGTGATGCACTCCACGCCCTGCAGGCCGAGAAAGGCCTTGTCCTTCTTGGCCTTGAACACCACCTCGCTGCGGGACATGGAGCGCCCGGCGCCATGGCTGGCCGAGCGCAGCCAGCGTTCATTGCCCAGCCCAGTGAGCAGGTAGGAGTCATGCCCCATGCTCCCCGGAATCAGCAAGGGCTGCCCGGCGTAGGCCGGTGTGGCGCCCTTGCGGTGCACATTGCCGCCCTCTTCGCGCAGCACGATGTTGTGCGGTACATCGACAATCAGCGGCGCCTCGATACCCGCGCCGAACACCTGCCGGGTGCGCTGGCGCACCATCTCGGCGATCAGCGCACGGTTGGCGTCGGCGTAGTGAGCCGCGCTGTGCATGGCCAGCAGGTACTCATCCGCCATCTCGCCAAACAGGGCGAAGATCTTCGAGTCGGGATGCTTGATCCCCGCCGGCCACAGGGCCTTGGCCTTGTCCATCCAGCGCCGGCCCACATAGAAGCCCACGTCCCGAGAGCCGGTGTGGATCATCATCACCACCTGCCCTACGGACAGGCCCTGGGCGAAGCAGGCCTGGCGATCCACCAGTTCGGTGACCACCTGGATCTCGACAAAGTGATTGCCGCCGCCCAGGGAACCCAGGCCCGGGTCGCGGAGGATTTTCCGCGAGCGGTCCTGCAAGGCTTCCGGCGCGTAGTCGGCGCTGCCTCGGGCGAACGACGACTCATGCAGGCCCGACAGCTCACGCTGCAACTGAGCGAAATCCGCCCCGGCAAACAGCCCGATCGGGTCCTGCTGCTGCACCTGGGCCCAGAAGTCCCCCAACCCGGCTTGAAACAGCGCGCTCATGGCGGAGGGACTGGTAGGAATGTTGCGCGTGCCTTCCAGCAGATCGCCGCGCACCAGGGCGGTCCACTTGGCTTTCTGCGCCATGAACTGCTCGTAGTTCAGCCCCAGCTTGTGCAGGCGCATGCCGCAATTGATGTCGGTGCCAATCGCTTGCGGCACCACCATGTCGTGGCTGGTGACGATCACACTGCCCACCGGAATCGGGCTGCCGGTGTGAAAGTCCGGCGTGGCGCAGGCGCACTTCACTTCGCCGCCATCGGGGTGGGCCACCTTGGCGAAATCCATCAGTTGCAGGATGGCTTTCTCTTCGATGGCAAAGCTGTCAGGCAGCAGCAAATCCACCTTGAGCCCGGCGTCATTGATCGAGGAGATAGAGAGCGAATTGGAATTCAGGCGTTCGATGGCCACCCCGGAACGGGCGAGCTTGTGCTGAATTCTTTTCAGAGGAGTCTTGGTCATTTTCAACTGCTTTTCTTGGACGCAACAAAACAACCACCCTTTTGGTGGCTGGAATTGTCTGGTCAGCAGCGAAACTTAGACGGCGCGAATGATGGGGAATGGCGGCGTTGATGTAAATAGGCGAGGGAGAAATTATTTGAGGAGGCGCCTGGGTGGACGCCTTCGCCGGCAAGCCGACGCCTGCAAAGGGGGTTAGAAGCTGAAGCGCACATCCTTGACTACCTGCACGCTGCCCCAGTGGAAATGGCACAGCCGTGCCACTGCCAGATTGCCTTCGCTCACGGGCATGCAGCCGCCCTTGAGGGTGACGCTGCTGGTGCCCTGGCGCGATAGCGGGTATTCCACGGCAGGTCCGGCGGGGATGCGGTGAACCAGGGTCACGTCTTCGGCAAAATCATCGGTCAGGCTGAAGATCAGGCTGCCATCAACCGTCAGCCGGTAAGTATCGTGCTGAAAAGCCGCCCCCGGCAGCAGGCCCGGGGCAGAAGCAAACGAACAGCCAGCGCTCGCTACAGGGCTGGCGCCTCATTGGCAATCACGGCCGCCACAGGCCGGCCAGATCCGGGCCCGCGCCCCGCAATGAAAAGGCCCCGGCGGCGGCCCAGATCCCTTAGCGCAAAGCCGATCAATGATAATTCATCGTGAAGGTTGCCATACCATTGACTGTTCCCGGGGTGATGCGCGAAGCGGTCTGGACAAAACGCGCGCTGAGGGGAATTTCGTACCTCGACACGCCACCCGAAATATTTCCCGCCCACCATTGGTTGATGGTCCCCATGCCGTACTTGAGAACCGTCCCCCCCTTGAGGATCTGCACCCCCACTCCTGAAGCGGTCGATGCAGAGCTGATCGATAAGGTACTGCCCTGATTGTCCATCTTGTTCACATCCATCAGCGTGACATAGGCCCCGATCGAAGCCCCCGCATCCCCGCCCGTACATGACAGGCCAATCTTGAAAGGAACCGCTTCAGAGGTACTTCCCACTCCGCTGAAGGCCGTGTTCGATATCCTGCCCAGCGATACTGGAATCTGCGGGGTAGACACCTTGCAGGTGGGTATCCGTACCTGCACCGTGACCGTACTTTTACTGCCCGTGTAGACCGTCCAGCCTTTGGAGTTGCAGATAAGAATGCAGTTGAACGCCACAGTCACTGTTGCGCTACCCCTCAGATCACCGCCTTTGATGTCACCGATCTTTATGATTTCCAACCACATGGATTGCTTGTAGACGTCGCCCCTGCCCCATTTGAGCCTTGCTGGCGACTGTCCATTGCCAACCAGGTACTGGGTGATTCCGAACGGGTTGTCACGCGACCGCCATCTAGCATTCCACCTGAATCCGACTCCAGCCACGTTGCTCAGATAGACATTGCTGTAGCCAGGGGCCAGCGTCGGGCTTTGAAGCTTGTAGAGCATAAATTCTGAAAAAATCAGTTGTGGCCATGGGTCCTTCATCGTTGCCTCCACCTCTGCCGTGGTAGCAATGACATCGCCATTCCTGGCATCCGCGCTCACGAAAATACTGGCGGGCAACTGTATGCTCGATGTCTCGGGGGTGAACTCCCCACCAGCAAATACTGGGGACCCTACAAATACCGACAACAAGATAATTGCCAAGAGCAGAACGTTACGCTTCATGAAAGTACTGCGCCTATCCGAATGCCCATGAGATCCGGCGCCCTGTCTCCTGATGACAGCTGGTGACGGGTCGGCCCGAAACCTCGATTTTAGGCAAGCCGTACCACAGCCGCCTATCAGCCCGGGCACGCAGCACTGAAGACAAATCCTCAGACACCAAGGACCAATCCTACGCAACACATTTGTTGGCATAAGAAACCTGCCATCGGGTAGCACCCGCATATCCTTGCCGCCCCGCAAAATGCTCCATTCATCCACTGAAAATCGGGTTACCCTGCGTGCCCTTAACGCTCACTCAGCCAAGGAAGGACACCTGCATGACCCGCGCCATTACTATCATCTGCGAGAGCTTCGCCGACTGGGAAACCGCCCTGATCAACGCCACGGCCCGCGCCTACTACGGTTTCGACTGCCGCTTCGCGGCGCCCAAAGGCGCTCCGGTAACCTCCATGGGCGGCATGCGCGTGACTCCGGATCTGGCCCTGGAAGAGATCCGCCTCGATGAGGTCGACCTGTTGATGGTCTGCGGCGGAACTGTCTGGCAGAGCGACCAGGCCCCGGATATCAGCGCCCTGCTGCGCGCCGCGCGGGAGCGCAATATCGTCCTCGCCGGCATCTGCGATGGCACCCGGATGCTGGCCAAGGCCGGAGTGCTGGACCATGTGCGACACACCTCAAACTCGGCGGAAAACTTGCTGGCAGTGAACTACGCCGGCGCCGCGCACTATCAGGATGTACCCCATGCCGTGGCGGACCAGCGAGTGATCACCGCACCGGGCAGCGCACCGGTGAGCTTCATGGCGCAGATCCTGCGCACCCTGGGCATCGATGATGAGAATCTGACGGCGTATATCGGCATGCATGCGGCGGAGCACAACAAGGTGCGGTGAAATACAGGGTCGCCAGGCTCGGGGTCTTCAGCGGGCCAGCCTGAGCCGCGCACTCAAGGCTGTTTCGGCCCGCCTTTCCAGGGCGAATAATCCAGCTCGAGCAGAAACCGGCCACCCATCGGTTCGGCGATGAAGAAACCAGGCATCTGCCGCAGATCCAGGTTGGCACAGGCGCTCTGCAGGCGTTGCGCAAGACCTGGGTCTGGCTTGAAATCGGCAAGTCTCATGGGGTTTGCTGTCAGCTCAACCTGACAACGCTGCACCTGCCCCTGTGCGTTGGCCGCCCCGCTAATCCGTGCGGAGCCAATGCTGTCGAGCGTCGCCCCGACGAAGAGCTGCTGCCAGAAGTACTCCTCGCGCGCGTTGTACTCACGCACGGTTTCGCGAACCTTCTGCTCCTCTGTCGGCATTTTTCCGGGACGGGAGAAAACCAACGGAACCACGACCTCCATCACCGCCCCGGAAACGCTGGCGAACAGCATTGGTTCCACACGGGGAAACACCGTATCCCAACACAGCTTTTCCATCAGTGACACCAACTGGCGATTGTCCGGAAAACGTTCCAGCGGGTACTCGGGGAGTGCCTCGGCGATACAGCTGACCACCTGGTTCTGACGATTGATCACGGTGCGCAACGACACGCCGCCGACCCAGCCATCGAGATTGACTCGACGCACGCCCTGGCCCAAGACATGGTTGAAACTGGCGAGGAAGCTGCTGCGCAAACTCGCCGCTCTTGACTCCGGCGTGTCGGGCGCGGGCGACAAAGTCTTGCACCCACCCATAAGCAACAGACCGCCAAGCAACAAGGCGCTCAGGTGCGGCCGCCACAGCGGCATCGAAAGTGGGTGGTGCATCGTCAGTTCCATTGCGAATGGCGTGGGCGCCAGGACCTGCAACAGGTCACTGCTGCCTTGGGGCCAGGGAGCATATAGGCTGGCGCTGACACGCACAAAATTTTGTGTAGCGACGCGAGTGCGGCCTTGTGCGGACGCTGACTGCAAGACCGGAGCAAGCTCGAAACCGGCTCAAGGCTGGGCGTTATCGACCCCCAGCACCTGTTCCAGCCTTTGCACTTCGCGCTCCGGCAGGGCTGGCGCCGCAGGCTGCAGGTAAGGCTTGGCGACAACCGCCGCGACAGGCGCCGGCGGCTTGGCCCTGGCTATGTGACTACGGGTCGAGCTGCTTTGCGGGTACAGCGCTTCATCCAGGCATTTGTCGCGCATGCCCTGGCTGGACAGGCCATGGCAGCCCGTGCCATTGGACAATGCCCGGGCGCCGCAGGTGGCCTTGCTGTCGGGGTCCTTGAGGTCGACGCAGCTCAGGGAGACGAAGCCATGCCCGAGCACCGAGGCGGGGTCTTCGGCATGAGTTGCGCCGGCACACAGGAACAAGGAGGTCAGCAGAAGTGCATTTCGCATACGGGCGCATCCATGGCTGCAGAACATGCCCGGGGACCATTCCGGCTACCGGAGCATGCAACTCTGTCGAGGGAAGAAGCCGTTGTAGCAGACGAAAATGACCGTTTCCCTACTCCCATGCACACCGCAGCAATATCCTGCGTGGCTATCTGAAACGCCCCGCCAGAAACGCTTGCATACTCACGCTCGGCGCCAATCCACTGGCCTGCTCCGCCACCAGTTGCCCGGTGATTGCAGCCAGGGTCAGCCCCACATGCCCATGGCCGAAGTTGTAGTGCACCTGGGGCAGCAGCCGCGACTGGCCGAGCACCGGCTTGCTGTCCGGCAGCGACGGACGAAAGCCCATCCACTGCGAGGCAGGCTCGTGGTGCAGGGTGAGAAAACGCCGCGCAGCCTTGGCCAGGTAACGGTAGCGCCGCGGGTCCGGCGCAGCTTCGAGACCAGCGAACTCAACGGTGCCCGCCACTCGCAGGCCCTGGGCCATTGGCGTCATGTAGAAACCGCCGGCAGCCCAGCACACCGGGCGCTTGAGCAAGGCCCCTGACTGGTCGAAGAGCACGTGATAGCCGCGTTCGGTGTCCAGCGGGATCTCATCACCCAGGGTCTGCGCCAGGCTGCGGGACCAGGCGCCAGTGCACAGTACCAGGCGCTCGGCCTGCAACGACTCGCCGCTGCTCAAGCGGGCGGTGAGCCGTTCACTGTGCTGGGTGCTGCGCTGCACGCCCTGCAACTCACCCTGGCGAAACTCACCACCCTGCTCGCTGAAGCGCCGCAGCAAACGCAGGCTCAGTGCATAGGGATCGAGGGTGCGGCTGACGTCCGGCAGTTCCAGGGCCAGCGCCGCGCGGGCGTTGAGCGCGGGTTCCAGGGCCCGCAACTCCGGCCCCTCCAGCAGTCGCATCGGTACGTCGAAGCGCTGATGGTAGGCCAGCATGTCAATGGCGCTCCGGCGTTCATGGTCTTCGAAGATGTACAACGAACCGTCGTGGCGCACCAGGTCATTGGCCCCTGCCTCGTCGAACAGGGTCTGCCATGAACCCATGCAGGGTTTGAGCAGGCTGTGCAGGTCCTGGCTGATGGCATCGACCCGGTGTTCGCGTGAGCTGGCGAGAAAACGCCACAGCCACGGAGCGATTCGCGGCAGGTAGCCGGGACGAATCGCCAGTGGACTGTCAGGGCGCAACAGCATGCCCGGGGCCTTGCGCCAGATGCCGGGGGTGGCCACTGGCTCCACCGCATAGGTGGCGAAGGTACAGGCATTGCCGAAGGAGGTGCCACTGCCCGGCGGCTGGCGGTCGAGCAGGGTCACCTTCCAGTTCAGGCGTTGCAGCCACAGGGCGCTGGCCAGGCCCACCACCCCGGCCC
>NZ_JAAARL010000028.1:0-79187 GCF_009908205.1 Pseudomonas sp. Fl5BN2
GCCCACAAAGGCTCGACCCTGTGGGCCGGCTCCGCACCTGTCAAAAAATTTAACTGGCGGGGAACAGACTGAAAGGTTGCCCCCTCCAGAATCAGCAGCAATCGGCAGCGTATGCCTGCCCATCAAGCACAGGCGTTACCTGCACCACGGGCATCGACTACTGAAGATTCAAATGCCCTGCACTTGAAACATCGAGAAGCCTGTCCTTGGCGCAACCCTGCCTGCCAATCAACCCATTGATGACTCGAGATCGACCCGACCATGACCAGCACACTGACCACTCAAGCGAACTTCAGCATCGTATTGGTTAACTACAAATCCCTTGAACTGACTAAAACCTGCCTGCAACTGCTGCACCAGGCGTTGCAAGGCCAGGGCGTTCCGGTGTTCGTGGTCGACAACGACTCCAGGGATGCCAGCTGCGACTACCTGCGCAGCCTGAACTGGATCAACCTGATTGAACGCAAACCCAGCGCTCCCGAAGCCGGCAACGTGGCCCATGGCCGGGCGCTTGACCTCGCACTGGAACGGGTGGAAACCGAGTACCTGTTTTTGCTGCACAGCGACACCTTCATCTACGACCCGACGATTTTCTCACTGATGCTCAAGCAGTGTGGTGCTCAGCCTGAAGTTGCAGCGGTCGGCTGCCTGGAGCAACTGGACCGGGGAATACTGCGCTCGGTGTGGCGCAGGATTTCGCGCTTCGGCAAGCACTACACCCGCCGTGGCTTGCGCGCCCTGGGGGCCAACGCCAGGGAGCCGAAACCCTATAAAGAAACGCACTTGAAGAGCTTTTGCACCTTATGGAACGCTCGCCTGATCAAACAATATGGCCTGCACTTTCAAATGGATTCGCGCAACCCGGGGTATGAACTGCAAGACCGCATGAGCGCACTGAACTACAAGATCGGCTTGATCTCGCCACGGAAGATATTTACGTATCTGGACCATATTCAAAGTGGCACGGTTGCCGCCATGGGCGGCTACTCCGAGAACCATCGCAGAGCCCGGATGTACCAGCAGATAACCAGGGGCAAGCCATTGCAGGCCGACTCAATGGCGCCAACCAGCCTGTGGCGACACTTGCAACAGGAGCTGTCTGGTGGCGCGCCTCTGGCGAAACTCAAGTCACTGATCAGCGCCTACTCCTCCAGGCTGCGCGCGCATTGAATCGTCTCAAACACCGCTGATCAGCAGGCGATGATTGCCCTGGTACGGGTGGCAATGCCTTGCCAGCCCTGGCAAGCGCATGCCACGGCCCTGCCCCGGCAACGTCGAGGAGGCCTTGCCGGACAAGACCAGCAACCCATGGCCTGACTTTTGCTGTGCTCCCCGCTCACCAACCAGGGAGTAAAAACATGATCGGAAGCACCCCACCCCGACTGCCGGCCGTTGATGCGCTCGTAAGGTCTTTGGAGAACGGCACGGTCACCGCCGGCAGGATCGAAGTCCTCAACGCGACGCCGAAAATCCAGGCCCAGCTCGACGAGAGTTTCCGCCAGTCGGAACGCTCGACAGCACAGCTGACAGCCACCTACAGAGCCAATCCGACCTGGGCGAAATTCGACGATAAAAGCAACGCTGTCGAACTGCCCGATGTCGCCTCGCTTAACCAGAACGACGCCACCCATGTGCTCAAGGGCCTGCAATATCTGCTCGACATCGGCCGCCTGGACGGCAAGGCCATCAGTGCCAGGAATGGTGGCCTGTCGACTGACAGCACAGCGGTCTATCAGGATTGGCTGCAAGCCCAGATAGGCGTTGATGTACACGCCTAGGTAGGGTTGCAAGGCTTGGGTCGGGAGCGTGGTCCGGGTTGAGCACGGCCACACGCCCGGCTCGCGCCAGCGTTTTGAGCGGGAGGATCAGGGCAGCCTGGCAACCGGCTTGTTATGGCCTAGACATCAAAGCGCTTTTGCATGAAAAACCGGCTGTGTCCGGCGCTGGGGTAATCCTTGAGTTCGCCGAATATGCTAAAGCCAAGCCTCAGGTAAAAGTCCGGCGCCTGGAAGGAGAAAGTGTCCAGCCACATACCTTGGCAGCCCTTCTTGCGAGCCAGCGTTTGCGCCATGCTCATCAACTTCGAGCCCACTCCCTGCCCTCGGGCGACTTCAGGCACCACCAGCAACTCAACGAACAACCACTGGCCGGAAACCTTGGCGTATAGACCTCCCTGAGTGCCACCCATTTCATCCTTGATCAGGATCGCTATTTTTTCGCTTCGCACCTGTCCAGCGTGTTCCCGGTTGTACTCACTCAACGGTGCCAGAATGGCTTGGTAATCGGCCTCTTGAGGCGTTTCTTCTATCTCGATCCGTAAGTTCACAGCCTTCTCCCTTGAGTTGTATTGAATTGAGCGGGCCTCCACCCGAGCGCTAGGCAATGCGCCTGCGACGTCGGCTGGCCGGTGAAAACGCCCTTGCGGCAGGCCTCCGCTGCATGCCCATTGCTCCGTGCCGGGCGGATCAGACTGATGATTGCCGCCACGCGTCTGCCTCTGCATGACGAATCTGCCGAGAGTCCGTTCGAGCGCCGCCGATAGTGAGCGCAAAGGTATAAAAACATAGATGACCAGGGTTCATCCAAGGCGTGATGATTCATCGTTTGTGCCCGCTAGAGCGCTGAAATTAAATCCATCGCAAACAAACAACAATAACTCGCAAGGATGTGAGCTGCGATGGAGCAGATCTGACAATGACCCCTACGTTTTCGCTACTGATCCTTGGAACATCCATCCTGCTGATCGTGGTCCTGATCGGCAAATTTCGTGTGCACCCCTTCCTGTCCCTCATCGCCGCCAGCCTGATCGTGGGTATCGGCACCGGCATGCCGCCGACGGCCATCGTCTCGGCGTTTGAGAAGGGCATGGGCAGTACGCTGGGCTTCCTCGCCGGCATCATCGGTTTAGGCAGCATCCTCGGCAAGCTGCTCGAAGAGTCCGGTGGCGCCAAACGCATCGCGACCACGCTCCTGCAGTTGCTGGGGGAGAAAAATGCCTCCTGGGCAATGATGCTGGTCGGCTTCATTGCCGGCATTCCGGTGTTCTTCGAGGTGGGTTTTGTCCTGCTGATTCCGTTGATCTACGTCGTCGCACGCCAGACCAGGATCAACCTGCTTTACCTTGGCGTGCCTTTGGCAACCTCGCTGATGGTGGTCCACTGCATTCTCCCGCCACACCCTGCCGCGACGGCGATCACCGGCATGCTCAATGCCGACATCGGCAAGGTGATCCTGTACGGGCTCATCGTCGGTTTGCCAACCGCGGTGATTGCCGGGCCGATCTGGGTGAAATTGACCTGCACCCGACAGGCTTCGCCCAGCCAGGCGCAGTTCCTGGCCGAGCGCAGCGAAGCGGTCATCGATGAAAGCAACCCGCCCAGCTTCGCGATCGCGATGGTCACCGTGCTGTTGCCGTTGGCACTGATGGTAGGCAAGACCCTGACGGCACCGTTACTGGCCAAGGGCTCGATGGCGCTGGAGTGGGTGTCCTTTATCGGCAACCCGCTGATTGCCCTGGTGCTGTCGATCTGCTTCGCCTACTGGTCGCTCGGGCTGCGCCGCGGGCTGGCCATGAGCGACCTGCTCAGCCTGACCCACCGCTGCTTTCCGCCATTGGCAGGCATTCTGCTGATCATCGGTGCCGGTGGTGCGTTCAACGACATGCTGATCGGCAGTGGCATCGGCAAGGTCCTGGCCGAGGTGCTGGGGCAATCGCAGATCAATCCGATCATCCTGGCGTGGTTGATCGCCGGGCTGATGCATTTCGCCGTGGGTTCGGCCACGGTGGCCATGATCAGCGCCGCCGGCATGGTGCTGCCAATCCTCGGACAACACCCTGAATACAGCCCAGAGATCCTGGTCATCGCCATCGGTGCCGGCGCTATCGGCTGGACCCATGTCACGGACTCGGCGTTCTGGGTGGTCAAGGAATACCTGGGTATTTCCCTGTCTGAGGCCATCAAGAAGTTTACCGGTGCTACGGTCCTTGCTTCTGTTTCGGCACTGATCTTTACCCTGATACTGTCCAAATTTCTGTGACGCAGCCCTGGCTGCTTCACCCCCGACATAACGATAGGTAGTTCACATGATTCAAGGCAAAACCCTAGACGCCTGGTATGCCAGCCATCCGCTCATCAAGGAGCTGGTGTCACTGCAGGAAGTCAGCTGGTTCAATCCGGCCATTGCCCCGACCGCCATCGCCTTGAGTGATGTCGGGCTGAATGCGGATGACGTCAAGGCGGCCAGCGAGCGCCTGCGCCGCTTCGCCCCCTACATCGCCAAAGTGTTTCCACAAACCGCTGAGACAGGTGGAATCATCGAGTCGGGCATCGCGCCACTGAAGATGCTTCAAGAGCGGCTTCTGAGTGAAGCCGGCATGCCTGAGCTCGGTTCACTCTGGTTGAAGAAAGACAGCGAGTTGCCCATCTCCGGCTCCATCAAGGCCCGGGGCGGCATCCATGAGGTGCTCAAGCACGCTGAAGACCTGGCCCTGCAAGCAGGCTTGATCACCCTGAACGACAACTACGCAGTGCTGGCCAGCGACAGCGCCCTGGAGTTCTTCAGTCACTACAAGATCGCCGTCGGCTCCACCGGCAACCTGGGCCTGTCCATTGGCATCATGAGCGCCAAGCTGGGGTTCCAGGCCACGGTGCACATGTCAGCGGATGCCCGGCAATGGAAGAAGGACAAGCTGCGGGCCAACGGCGTGACAGTGGTCGAGTACGAATCGGACTACAGCGTCGCGGTGGAAAATGGCCGCCTGCAAGCCGAAAACGACCCGGCCTGCTACTTCATCGACGATGAGAACTCGCCGCACCTGTTTCTCGGCTACGCGGTTGCTGCCGAACGCCTGAGCCGCCAATTCGAATTGGCCGGCGTGAAGGTCGACGCCGAGCATCCGCTCTTCGTCTACCTGCCTTGCGGGGTGGGTGGCGGCCCTGGAGGCGTCGCGTTTGGTTTGAAGCTGGCCTTTGGCGATGCGGTGCACTGTGTTTTTGCCGAGCCCACCCATTCCCCCTGCATGCTGCTTGGCGTCCACACCGGCCTGCATGACCAGGTGAGTGTCCAGGATTTCGGCATCGACAACCTCACCGCCGCGGACGGCCTGGCGGTGGGCCGGCCTTCCGGCTTCGTCGGCAAGGCCATGCAACGGCTGATCGATGGTTACTATACGGTCACCGATGAAGAGCTTTATCGCCTGATGTTCCTGGCCTACGAACTGGAAAATGTGCAGCTGGAACCTTCTGCGCTGGCCGGAGCACCTGGAATCGTGCGGGTACTGCGCAACACCGAGTATCTGCAGCGCATGGGCCTCTCTGCAGCCCGGCTGGCGAATGCAACCCACTTGATCTGGGGCACCGGCGGCAGCATGGTACCCGCCGCGGAATTCGCCACCTACCTTGATAAGGGGCGTGCGCTGCAACATCCTTCGCGCTAACCCGCACCTACCGCGCGAACGGCGGTTGACTAGAAGAGGTCACAGCAATGCCAGCACCGGGTCTGACCAAAGCGCCAAAACTCAACGGCGCCCACCTGTCCAACCTGCATACTTTTCTGGTCGCCGCCCGCCATCTGAGTTTTGCCCGCGCTGCAAATGAACTCTGCCTGACTGCCAGCGCGGTGAGTCATCGCATCGCTCGCCTGGAGGAAGAGCTATCGCTCAAGCTGTTCCATCGGTTACCCAGGAAAGTCGAACTGACCGATGACGGCGAGCGGATCTTCAAGGTCATGCAGCACACCATGGACACCCTGTCGGACGCGGTGCAAGAGCGCTCGAACGCTCAGATCGAAGGACAGCTGTGCTTCTACGCCAGGCCTTCGGTAGCGCAATGCTGGCTGGTGCCAAGGCTTGCCGACTTCACCGCCCGTTATCCCGGGATCCAGCTGGATGTGCGGGTCGGCAATGAACCGATCGACTATCGCACCCGCCGCATCGACCTGGTGCTGTGCTATTCGAATGGCGAGCACCCCGGCCTGGAAAGCCTGCGGCTCATGCCGGAGAGAATCGCGCCAGTGTGCAGCCCGGAATATGCCGAGGAACATGGCTTGATCGGGCACCCAGAGCACCTATCACAGTGCACGGTGCTGCATGACGTTGCAGCGTGGGACAACATTTCCTTCGATGCGGAATGGCGTCTATGGCTGGATGCAGTGGGCGACAGCAGCGAACTGCCGAGCCGCTTCATGACGTTCGACCGATCCGACCTGAGTACGCTGGCAGCAATCAACCATGCCGGCGTGGCCATTGGCCGAGAACAACTGGTTCGCAAGCGGATTCAGGATGGCGAGCTGGTACTGCCGTTCGGAGGGTTCAGAGAAGCGGTCAACTATGGCTACTACCTGGTTCACCCTGCTCATGCAACGATGCCCAAGAGACTCCAGGCGCTGATCGATTGGCTGGTCGAGCAAGCACAGGATTGAAACGCCGAGGTCGGGATGGCAGTGAATGCCAACGCAATGCCTGTCCTGAGCAGATAGGCAAGTTCGCGGATGCTCAAGAAGCTGAGATCAGCTCTCTGGAGTGATGGTCGAATCGGGACCGGCTTCAGCCGCCAGCTTCAATCGGTCAGCCTTGCTGATGTATTTATTCTTGCTTTGCGGCGCCAACTTGGCACTGGCCTTCTTCGCGTGGGCCTTGAGTAACTGCTTTATTTTCTTGCGACGGTTCATGTTTTTCGCTCGGTTTGTGAGTGCAGGGATGATATCAGCTTGAACCCGTGGAGCAGATCCCTGTGGTGCACTCCTGGCGCATGACGCTGGAAATAACCGGCGCTGCCAGGCGTCTGCTTGATTGATGGGTTAGCCGTTATTCGCCTTGGCGGAGGCGGATCACTCTCCCCTAACCTGCTTGAGCCAATTCCAGAACGGATCGCTCGACTGCAATGCATCCATGCTTTCGGTACTGACCACGATCTCCGCTGCCCGAGCCGGAATGCTTAGTCCAAGCGTCCGTTCGACGTGGTTGCGCAACAGCTGGGGTGCTGGCGGGTGGTCGTCATCGTCGTATTCATCCTCCCGAACCTCCTCAGGGGTCCGCTCGAACTGCTCCCGCCAGCAGAGCTCGTCGTAACCGATTGCCAGCAGGCGCAACAGGTCTTGCACGCTATCGGTCAGCACACAGAGCATCACCGACCCGGACCCCGAGCCCAGGTGGACCACTCGCTGCTGTCCGTTGTCGTCCAGCCACAGCCCGGCCCACGAGCCGTCGCCGCCGGTTCTGAGGAATATGGACAGCCGCTGGTTCACCTCGGGGTCATCACTTGCGGTCCAGTAGGCGCTAGTGGCGGGCTTCGGCACATAGAAAGCGGTGGTAGCGATATCGCTATGCTCAGGTTCGGGGTGCACAGTCATGTAGCGCACGCCATCACGACGACTGCGGACGCAGCCATGCTCTTCCATCAACTCAAGGGCTTGTCGCAACAGTGCCGGCAGTGGATTGCCGGCTGGGAATGCGGCGGCAAATTGATCGGTGAATTTCATCTGTTCGGTGTCCTGTGTGGCTCATTACTTCTGAGCATCACAATCGAATGCCTGGGCATGCATTTTTTCTGGCCCGAGCAAGGCTGGCAGCATGCGTCCAACATGCTGAGCTTTGAGTTGGCACAGCTTTCCGAGCACTTCACACGCAGCGCCGTGGTGCAGGAACCCGGGCAGACGGCGCCTCAACTGGTCCAACAGGCCTATGAATGGATCTTCGTGAAAAGCCATTTGGCCGACTGGATACATGAGAAATCAGCAAAGGCCGCAGCGGCAGCCAATGGTGCCAAGGACTTTCGATACTTCGTCAGCCAGGCCTACATCTGGCTGGAGAAATATTTGATCGCCGCGGCCTTCATCATACTGGTGGTGATGGCGCGCGTACTCATCCTGGTGCTCGCCCTGCTCAGTGCCTTTGTCGACCTGGTGGATGGACTGGTGCGGCGAGACATTCGACGCGTTGGTGCCGGGCGCGAGTCGGGGTTTGTCTACCACCGCGCCAAGGCGTCGGTGCTGCTCCTGGCCGTGCTCCCGTGGGTTGTGTACCTCGCCTTGCCGATCAGCGTGAACCCGCTACCGATTCTGCTGCCCGGCGCGATCATGCTGGGGCTTGCGGTAAACATCATGGCTGGGAGCTTTAAGAAATACCTGTAGGTGTCCACCACGACCTTGAAGCCGTAATGGCGACCTGACCTTTGGCGATGCGATCCAGGTGAACGTGAAACGAATGCCCAATGCCCTTGGGCCGGGTGTCCAAGTGTCGTGGAGTCCGCGATAAATCGGGCAGAGCAAACGCCTCAGGAAATCCACTTGATCTCCCCTCTCAAAAAACCAATATAATCAGCACGCTAAAAACAAGAAAAAAGCAGCACAGAAAACAACGGAAGAAAAAGTATCACATTATGGAATATCAGGAATCGCGGAAATGAGCACAAACGAACAAGTACAAAGCACTGGAAAATACAGCGCCAAATGGCAGGAGCGCTTTAACTTCTTTGACACTTATGGCTCGCCAAGCGACCCACGATACAAGGTAGCCATTAAGACGCTGCCTGGCTTCAAGAAGAAAATGCTCATTAACGCCAACGTGATTGCATTTTTCTTCGGCCCTATTTACCTGTTCGTCTTGGGGCTCTGGAAGAAAAATCTTGCAATGCTGGGCATCATACTTACGATCAATGTCGTGTTGAGTGTGATTTTTGCGATCTTGGGTATGGAGTTTCCCAAACCGTTGACCACAGGTCTGAACATCGCTGTCTCCATGACTTATGCGCTCATGACCAACTACTCGTACTACCTGAAAGAAGTGAAAGGTGAACAAAGCTGGAATCCGTTCCAGGGTATGCGTTTCTGATTACAGGCTTGCTCAGTCAAGAGCCCGTACCTCATCATGAGGACGCGGGCTCGTTTTCTGAATTGATCGGAGCATCCCTTACTGGGTGCGCCAAGACTCAACAACATCTGCACCAAATTCAGTTTTCCACTCTTTCAACTGACGGTGATTACCACCTTTGGTTTCGATCAGCTCGCCCGAATTAGGGTTCTTGTAAATCTTCACATCCCGCGCCTTACGAGCTGCTTTTACTGGTGCACCTTTTGACGTCGAGACACGGCTACCAGCCTCTGGATCCAGAATATTAATAATATTCTGCAAGCTGAAGCCGTACTCACCCAGTAACGCACGCAGCTTGCTTTCAAACTCCATCTCTTTCTTCAAACCGGAATCGCTTTTCATCGACTCGAGCTCTGCGAGTTGGGTGGCGAGCTGCTGCTCCAGTTTACGAAACTCGGCTAGACGGGACATTCTGCATTTTCCTCAAAGGGTTAATTCTAAATTCAACTTTGCCATGTTAAGACTTAGAGAGCGTCAAGTCACCACCCTATTCAATGAAACTTTTACTTTCATCTTGCGTAGGGACTGAACATTGAGAAGAACCCATCTATCAAACTCCCCCTCTGACACTTCAAACCCGTGCCAATATGCCTTCCCACTCACTAGTCACTTCAATGCGGTGATACCCCGCTATCCATTCATTGCAGTGAGAAACCTCGCGTCCTTTCACCATGGTGCCGTTCACGCCAAACGAGCACGACGCAATGAAGTTGATCAGCAAACAATCGCTGCTCTTGAACCAGGCACTACCAGTGTTCGTCGTCATGGCAATACTGATGGCTCAGCCTGTACACGCCAGTGAGATCCCCTCCGAACCAGAGCTGCTCGCGGCGAGGTGATCCAGGTAAAGCACTGGCAGCTCCACGCAACGCGCGGCAGCGCAAACTGCTCGAGGGCCTGCGCTATCTGATCAAGGAAGAACTGAAGCTGAACCAAGCCAAAGCGTCAGATGGCTGGCTGACAGCGGACTCATTGTGGCTGGTGAGCAAGACGGTCTCGGACAAGCTACGTGCACACCTGTTGGGCCAGGGTATCGAGGGTATTCCTACCAGCAACACCGATGTGTTCAACGTATTGCAGGACCACGGCATTCTCCAGGCCACTCAAGACAACAAAGCCATCTGGAAAGCAACTGTCACCCATGGTGATTGGTGACATACCCTGACGTTACTGCGACTGGCTCCAGCACTGACCTGGGAGAAAGATGAACGTCCCGATCCTTATGCCGGAACGATCAAAGTTGTAGAGGAAGAGACCACTGCCTCTACTCTCCCGGCAAACGCAATTGACGAACGACTCCCAGTCGATAATCAGCCACCGATCGACCTTCCTTACAGAATCAATGACCTGCCAGAGTTTCTTGGTCCCATCGACTATCCGTCAGATGTTCCTGATCTAGACAGTAAAGATCTAGCGCCTCAAAGACACCTCCCGCTGGACGACTCGCCAGCATCCCCGAAGCACAACGCCCCTCCTTCCGGCGAACACTTCCTCAACTGGCTGAGCCAACATATCGCATCCCACAAACTCATCATCAACGACACAAAAGCCCTGGTGCATACCGTCGTCGACACTGCCTACCTGGTAAGTCCAGGCGTGTTTCAGCGCTACGCGCAGGAACATCCCCAAACAGCTCACTTGGCCAAACAAGATAAGATTTCAGACTGGCAGTGGGTGCAAAAGCGCTTTGAGCAGTTACAGCTACATCGTAAACAGCTCAACGGTTTGAACATCTGGACCTGTGAAGTGACAGGACCACGTAAGTCCAGGCGACTACATGGTTACTTGCTCAAAGATCCTGGTTTACTGTTCAGCCAATTACCGTTGAACAATCAGTATCTGGCGCTGACATAAGGGATTGCTACAGCTCACTGCTCAGCAGAGCACCAGAGAAGAACTTCAGCACGCAACGAGTTTTTCTATTGAGGTTTCAGGCGAGGTTGCGCTTTAGTTGGCGAGCTGATCGTACTCAACTTATCTGGGTGCTTGTACTCGAGCTTGACCAGTACCTTTCAAGACCATGAGCTGCAGGAGCTGGCCAATTGAGATCGATTCTGACAGGCGAGAATCTGCCACTTACTGCCGTTCACGTTCGGCAGCTCTCGGCCAAAAGCAGTCAGTGGGATGTATCTAGAAAACTCTGGGTGATTCACGTTGATGCCGTTGGCAGCAACGCTAGCCATTTATCATCTTAATTTACTACACTGCTTTGCCATATTCCCTCTAGAGGATGATGCAAAGTGACCACCTCGTTCGAAGAAATAGTTATTGAGCGATTTACAGAGGTGCACGTCGAAGGTGTGACAGCGCTCTACAACGAGCCAACGGTATGCCGTCAAGTACTTCAGATGCCTTATCAACCAAATGATATATGGCGAAGCCGTCTATCTGGCTGCGATGAGCGTCGGGTACAATTAGTGGCAGTCCACCAAGGCAAAGTCATCGGTAATATTGGGTTAGACCAGTATTCACGAATACGACAAAGCCATGTCGGCTCAATCTATATGGGTGTCGCGCTAGCTTGGCACGGTAAAGGTGTAGGGACCCAATTGATGGGTACCGCTTTGGAGATAGCTGATAACTGGATGAATCTTCACCGAGTAGAGCTAACGGTCTACTCGGACAATAATGCTGCTAAATCCCTGTACCAAAAATTTGGGTTTGAAGTTGAAGGGACATTGCGAAAATATGCTGTTCGTGACGGTGTCTTTGTCGATGCACTTGCAATGGCTCGCCTACGTTAGTTTGAGAGTTTTTAGTGTTGTGTGACGTCCGTTTCTGGATGGTTATCATCTGGCTCTAGTGTGCCGAGTCGCGCAGTTTTTTTGTGCTGACGCTCGATGCCGCTGGGGCCATTTTGAAGGCACGGTCCTTTCATTTTACTACCAAGCTTTGCAAAAGGTTCTGCTGCTATTGGGCCCACTCAATGATGCTGATAAATCAACTGTGGCTGATTGGGATGCAGCGAGACAATCTAGCGCTTGGCGGTGTTGAATAACAACAGCACATAAGGGGCTTCACCCGGCTCTTCGATGCGACTAACAGGGGTATCCGCTGGTACGACTGCCCGCCAAAATTTTAGTCCGCTCACGTTGTCAATCATGGTTGAAACTCGCCAGGCTCCTGCGTGTAATTTAAAGAGTGTACGCACCGCCTCTCTTCCGATTGAGTCGCCACGATACGATTTCGCTACAAAAAATTCGGCCATCTCAAACAATGGCGCATCACTCAATGTTCTCACAAGAGCAAATCCAGCAACCTTGTCATTCGCAAGAATGAAGTAGGGGTGCCTCTCAGGCTCCTCCCAGTAAAGTGGAAGGTACGGATACTCTGTCTCTACGCCCAGCTCCTGTAAGTAATCGACCAGCATAGTGGTCAAAATTCCTTGCGAGTTCTTTGGTGCAATTTTGACTTCAATATTCACTACTTGTCCTTGAGTTATGACTGGCAGAGCAGTTTCCTGCAGAATAGAAGAACTTCCAGCTTATCCATTAAAATCACAATGGATTTGCATGCTCTCTGCTTGGTTGTGGTGAATGCTGGAGCCGCACTGCTCGAGTGCTCCTTTGGCGTATTTAATAACAGTAAGAAAATTAAGAAATATATTTTCCAATTATTACTTTAGAGGATGGCCAGCGAGGTGCAACCTTCAAGCCTTGGGCTTCCTCTTTAAAAAATATCAGCATGCTGTTCGAGCTTTTACTGTTTATCTGTTTGACGTCGTAAGAGCTTATCATGCGTCAGCGTATTTAGTATTGCGCTCACAATTCGATATTCAGAAAAACGTCTCACGTGAAAGGGCTGTTGGCCAACCATGTTGAACAACCGCTTCTGGCCGATAGCTGCCCCTCGTGATAGGCAGCTACCGGCCAAGAGCCGACATTGAGAAAGTCATCCCGACTGCATGCGCTCCCGAGGGCTCCATTTTGAGCCTGGTGCCCCATTTCGATCCTAGACCGACCCACAAGGTCTAGGACCCATGGGATGGTTAACTGATCCAGCCAACCGCACTTGTATCAATTCCAGCAGCGCCCGGACACGCGCAGTCACAGAATGGCGATGGCTGTATGCCCCTAGCAATTGCAGTGGCGCGGGGCGCAGGTCCAGTGGTACCTCCTGCAATCGGCCTGTAGCAAGGTCTTCCTGGCAGGGGTAGGCCGCCACAATCGCGAAGCCGATGCCTTGCCGTGCGCCTGCCACGGCCAGTTCTCCGCTGTTGACGCGGTAGCGGCTGCGGACCGGCACCTTGACGATTTGGCCCGCGGCGTCCTCAAACTGCCAGGGCTGGCCCTTCAGCGCACTGAGGGTGGTGATGCAGGGCAGAGATTTAAGTTCGCGCACATGGCGTGGTACACCGGTCCTGGCCAGCAAGGAGGGGGCGGCAACCACGATGCTGGGCAGTGTGGCGAGTTCGCGGGTGATGAAAGCGCTGTCCTCCTGATGGCCCCGGTGGAAGACGATAGAAAGATCGACGTCCTCTCGAAGTACCTCTAGCCCGGTCATCCGGGTGTCGCATTCGAGCTCGATTCCGGGATGGAGGCTACAGAATTCGGCGAGGATGGGAGCCAGCAGCCTTGGTGCCTCTCCAGGCATGCACATCTTCAGAGGACCACGCAGTTCGCGCTGTACCACACCAAGCTCTTCCTGCGTGGAGAGCAGGGTGTCGAGCAAGGGCTTTGCTCGTTCGTAGAGCAGTCGACCGGCTTCCGTCATCCGCAGGTGACGGGTGCTTCGCTCCAGCAGGCGTACGCCGAGTCTTCGCTCCAGTGCTGCAACGTGGCGGCTGACGTTGGAGGAAGGCATGGCCAATAGACGTGATGCGCCAGCAAAGCTTTGCTCATCAACCACTGCCACATAGACACGAACAGTATTCAGATCGAGTGTATCGCGCATTAATTATCCCGCTTGAGGTATGAATCTGTCCCATTTTTGCATGCTAATTCTCTGTAGTGGCGAAATTTAAGATGCGCTTTTGCCTAAGGAGAGCTTCAGCGTGGAAATTGGAATACTGGGCGGCGGCATTGCGGGCCTGAGCGTGGCACTGGCATTACGCAAGCAGGGTTACAACCCACGGGTCTATGAGCGTCGTGCGGTACCGGCAACCATGGGAGCCGGTGTGACGCTCTGGCCTAATGCCAGCTTTGTGCTGGACGAACTGGGACTGCTGCAAGACATTGAGGCCATTGGCGGTCGACCGCTGACAATGCGTCGTCAGGATGCTGCGGGAAATGCACTGGGGGGCCTCGATATTGGTTTGCTGGACCGGACGATGGGATACCCAACCTACACGGTGCTGCGCAGGCACTTGCAGGAGGTGCTGCTGGACCATGCGGCCCGAGCAGGGATTGCGGTGGAGTTCGGGCGCCGGGCGGTGGGCATTGAGCTGAATGCTCATGGCAGAGCCGTGGCCCATTTCGAAAATGGCGCGAGCATCTGCCCGGATCTGCTCATTGGCGCCGACGGCCGCATGGAGTCAGTGGCGCGCAAATTTGTCGCGGGTGACAACACACCAATCTATCAAGGCTTTGTGAACTGGATCGGCGTGGCGCAGGGGCCGCATCCGCTGGTGGACGATATTTCGATCCAGGACTTCTGGGGAGCGGGCGAGCGCTTTGGTTGCGTGGCGGTTCGACCCGAACTGGTGTATTGGGCCGCGGCGCAGGCACGGCCCTTAAATGAGGCCACGCCCACCGCAGATATGCGCAAGGAGGTCGAGAATCTTTTCGCGAAATGGCCTGAGCCGGTCTCACGCATCATCAATGCCACGCCCGAGAATGCCATCCGGCTTATTGCGGTGCATGACCTAGAGCCGCTGCATACATGGAGTCGGGCGAATGTACTGCTGGTCGGGGATGCCGCACACGCGCCGTTGCCGACGTCGGGACAGGGAGCTTGCCAGGCGCTGGAGGATGCGTGGCATTTGGCTCGGTGCCTTGATGGTGCCAGTGGAGGCTTGGAAGAAATCTTCCAGGTGTTTGCGAAAGTTCGCGCCCCCAAAACCGCGAGACTGGCGGAGCAGGGCCGGGTTTTCGCACGCGGGTTATTCGCCACAGATCCTGAAACCTGTCGCATCCGCAATGAGAGGGTTAAGGCGTCCGATCCCGTGCGTGACGTGCAGGTCTTGGCAGCCGGATGGGGACAGGGTCTACCGATGCCTGGTGGCGCTGACAGCAGGTCAATGGCGGGAGGCGGCTTTGGCAGCCTGTACAGCCTTGAATGATGTGCGCTGTATTCCGCACGGATAGAAAGTCATGTCCCTAGTGACGAAAGTTGAGCGCTCGGCTGAGCTTTACAGTCGCTGGATATGATTCCTCAGGCCTTATGCGAACGTCTCTTTGTCCGCATCCGATCAGCTTGCATGAGGGCCACAGGCGGGAGTCGACTCCTTGCGGGCCCCCACTGCATCTAAAAAAACGTGGGCAGTCCAGGCCTTTGCCAATTAGCCGGTTCTGAATGACTGAAGCGGGTCGATAGCCCCTCTCATGAACCGTTGTTTACACCAGGCGCCAACCCTCGACAAATAATCGCTTGCCATAACATATGGAAATCCGTATATCCGATTATCCGAATATAAAGGGCATTGCCGATGATCACCCCTCCCGAGGTCTTCAAAAGCCTGGCTGACGAGACGCGCACCCGTGCCACTCTGCTGATCGCCCACCAAGGAGAGCTGTGTGTCTGTGAGCTGATGTGCGCCCTCGACGACAGCCAGCCGAAGATCAGTCGCCACCTCGCCCAACTGCGCAGCAGTGGCTTGCTGCTGGATCGCCGTCAGGGACAATGGGTCTATTACCGCCTCAATCCAGAGCTGCCGGCCTGGGTCAACGAGATCCTCCAAGTGACATTGCAGGCCAACGTCGCCTGGCTGGAGAAAAATGCTGCCCGCCTGCAGAACATGCACGGGCGCCCTGTCCGCGCTGCTGCCTGCTGCTGAATCCCCAAACGAGTGAGCCTTCAATGCTGATAGCTGCAGCAGTCTTCGTCTTCACCCTGGTGCTGGTGATCTGGCAACCCAAGGGCCTCGGCGTAGGCTGGAGCGCGACGATCGGCGCGGTCATCGCCCTGGCGGTGGGCGCGGTGTCGTTGCAGGACATCCCCACGGTATGGGCCATCGTCTGGAACGCGACCGCGACCTTTATCGCCATCATCATTATCAGTCTGTTACTGGATGAAGCGGGCCTCTTCGAATGGGCAGCGCTGCATGTGGCGCGCTGGGCCAATGGCAACGGCTACCGCTTGTTCGTGTTCTGCGTGCTGCTGGGCGCGGCGGTCTCCGCGCTGTTTGCCAATGACGGCGCGGCGCTGATCCTGACGCCCATCGTCATGTCCATGCTGCTGGCGCTGCGTTTCTCCCCGGCGGCAACCCTGGCCTTCGTGATGGCCGCCGGTTTTATCGCCGACACCGCCAGCCTGCCGCTGGTGGTGTCGAACCTGGTGAACATCGTCTCCGCCGACTACTTCGGGCTGGGCTTCAGCGAATACGCTTCGGTGATGCTGCCGGTGAACCTGGCAAGCGTCGCGGCCACTTTGCTGGTGCTGTTCCTGTATTTCCGCAAAGACCTGCCGCAACGCTATGCCAGCGATGTGCTGAGGCGGCCTGAAGAGGCGATTCGCGACCGCGCCACCTTTGTCGTTGGCGGCTGGACCCTGCTGGCATTGCTGGTTGGCCTGTTCGCCCTGGAGCCACTGGGCATTCCCATCAGCGCTGTAGCAGCGGTATGCGCAGCAGTGCTGTTCGCGGTCGCGGCGAAGGGTCACAAAATCTCTACCCGACGCGTGCTGAGGGGCGCGCCTTGGCAGGTCGTGGTCTTCTCCCTGGGCATGTACCTGGTGGTGTACGGCCTGAAGAACGCCGGGCTGACCGATCAACTCACTCACCTGCTCGACCGCTTGGCCGCACAGGGCCTGTGGAGCGCCACGATTGGCACCGGCCTGTTGTCGGCGCTGCTGTCATCGGTGATGAACAACATGCCCAGCGTGCTGATCGGTGCACTGTCCATCCAAGCCAGCGGCGCCGATGGGCTGGTCCGCGAGGCAATGATCTACGCCAACATCATCGGCTGCGACCTCGGCCCGAAGATCACCCCCATCGGCAGCCTCGCCACCCTCCTCTGGCTGCACGTGCTGGAGCGCAAAGGCCTGCGCATCAGCTGGGGTTACTACTTCAAGGTCGGCATCGTGCTGACCCTTCCGGTGCTGTTGATCACCCTGACGGCCCTGGCGCTGCGCCTGAGCCTTTGATGTCCGCTTCCAGCGGCAGGAGCAATCCATGCGAGTCCTGTTCATGTGCACGGCCAATAGCTGCCGCAGCATCCTGGCGCAAGCCATGTTCAACCACCTGGCACCGAGCGGATTCAAGGCGCTGAGTGCCGGGAGCTTTCCCAAGGGGCAGGTACTGCCGCGCAGCCTTGCCACGCTGCAGCAGGCCGGCATTGCCATCGAGGGTTTGTACAGCAAAGGCAACGAGGCCTTCGCGGACCACCCTCCAGAGATCGTGATTACGGTCTGTGACAAGGCCGCGGGCGAAACCTGCCCGGTGTATTTCGGCCCGGCGCTGAAAGCCCATTGGGGCCTGGAAGATCCCTCCGAGGTGATTGGTGACGAAGCGGCGATCGAGGCCGCTTTCCGAGCCACCCTGGCGCGCATCGAGCGACGCTGCCAAGCCTTCCTCGACCTGCCTTTTGCCACCCTGAGCCGCACTGAACTCAAACACGAGCTGGATCGAATCGGCTCGCTCTAAGTTGGAGGAAACATGTCAGAACACCTGCCCAACCTTGATCTCAGCCTGCTCGAAAGCAGCCAGGCCACGCCCCACCCCGGTGAGCACAAACCGCGCATCCTGCTGCTGTACGGCTCGACCCGCGAACGCTCGTTCAGCCGCCTGCTGGTGGAAGAAGCCGCTCGCCTGCTGGAGCACTTGGGTGCCGAGACGCGCCTCTTCAACCCGGGTGAATTACCGCTGCCGGACGCTGTCCCTGTAACCCATCCCAAGGTGCAGGAACTGCGCGAGCTGGTGCTGTGGTCGGAGGGCCAGGTCTGGTGTTCGCCAGAAAGACATGGCGCGATGTCGGCCGTGTTCAAGGCCCAGATCGACTGGATTCCCCTGGAGCTGGGTGCCGTGCGCCCCACTCAGGGCAAGACCCTGGCGGTGATGCAAGTCTGTGGCGGCTCGCAGTCCTTCAACGTGGTCAATCAGCTTCGGGTCCTGGGCCGCTGGATGCGCATGTTCACCATCCCCAATCAGTCTTCGGTGCCCAAGGCCTACCTGGAGTTCGACGAATCCGGTCGGATGAAACCCTCGGCGTACTACGACCGGGTCGTCGATGTGATGGAGGAGCTGGTGAAGTTCACTCTGCTGCTGCGCCACCGCCAGGACTTTCTGGTGGACCGTTACTCGGAGCGCAAAGAGAGCGCCGAGCAGCTCACGGCGCGCGTCAACCAGGGTTCGATCTGACGCCGTTAGTGCTTTTCCAGCGCCCCAACCTCCGCCAGCGGATAGACCCTTTCAGCGGTATCCGGATTTCGAATCCCGAAGGTGATGGTCGAGAGATCCGATCCTAGAGATCCGCTGATGGCATCGCGGGTAGAGAAATCCACGGCATGGGCCTGATCCAGGTGCAACTCGCCATCGCGAGCACCGAACCGGTGGACAGCCGCACCGCTGCCCAACAGACCAGCAACCACCAACACCATGGATAACCGCCTTGAACACTGGGTAGCGTTGACGCGCTACTTGGCGGGCGAGATCCGGGATCTCAGTGATGCGCCGGTCTGGCCTGCACGATGAGTCGGGCTGACGCCTGTGCCGATGCCTGCGGCTCACACCAGAATGACTGCCCAAGCAAAATCCGAGTTGACCCATAAAGGGGTGATATTTATCATTATCCGCAAACCTACCGACCGGTAGGTAGTAATAGCAACGAGAAATATGAATGAACAGCATTTCAGCGGATCGTGTACCACTCAAACTGGCGGTTGGCTTGGGAGTCATCGGCGCTCTTGGGCCTTCCGCGGTGGACATGTATCTGTCCAGCCTTCCCGAAATCGCTCGGGACTATGACGTCAGCTTTGCCAGTGTCCAGCTCACCCTGACGTTCTTTCTGTTGGCCATGGGTGCCGGGCAGTTGTTGTTTGGCCCGTTCGTGGATGCCTACGGGCGGCGGCGGCCGCTGCTGGCCGGCCTGGTTCTATTTATCCTATGCTCCTTGGGCTCGGCCTGGGCGCCCACGCTCCAGGCACTGATTGGCTTTCGCTTCTTGCAAGGGCTAGGCAGTGCGATGACGCTGGTTGTCATCATGAGCATGGTTCGCGATGTCAGCCGAGGCGTGATGGCGACCCAACTGTTTGCCTTGTTAATGACCATTGAAGGGGTTGCGCCAATCCTCGCTCCAGCCCTGGGCGGCGTCATCGATACGCACTTTGGCTGGCGCGCAGTGATGCTTACCCTGGCTCTGCTTGGCGTTGCAGTGCTGGGCAACAGCTGGTTGAACCTGCCGGAGACGCTGGCAGCGCATAAGCGCGAACCACTGCGCCTGACAGCAGCGTGCCGAACCTACCTGAGCATCGGCCAAGACCGGGGTTTTCTGTTGCCTGCGCTGGCGGTTGCCGCCGTGTTTTTCTTTCTCTTCGCGTACATTGGAGGCGCCACACTCGTCTACCAGGAGGTTTACGGTTTGTCCCCGCAGAGGTTCGGAATGCTGTTCGGGGTGACCGGTTTCGCCATTCTGTTGGGTGCCATCCTGGCGGGCAGGCTGATCAGCACCCTGGGCCTCAACCGCCTGAGCCTGATAGGTGTCGGCTGCATGGCTCTAGGCGCGTTGGTGACGTTGTTGGCGACCATGACCCAGGTGGGGTTGGCTGGAGTTGCTGCGGGGATGGCATTGGCATTGTTCGGCTTGGGAATTGCCGAGTCGACCTTGATGTCGCTGGTGATGTCGTCCCAGGAACGTGCGCTAGGCTCGACAGCGGCCTTGCTCGGTGCCATCCAATTGTCTGTATCCTCTAGCGCTACCCCCATTTCAGCCTTGGTGGTGGAGCACGGTCCCATCGCCTGGACAGCCCTGTTGACGCTCAGCGCTCTAGTGGTTTGTCTGCTGACCCGGATCAGCCTGCCCAAGAGCAGCGACGCTACATTCACTCTTTCTGGCCATTGACAAGAGCATGCCATGACCTCGGTTACCCTCACTCCAGCGGCTGAACGCGTTGTTCAGTTTGCCTTGACGCATTTTGCCGATCGCGGCTACGACGCGGCATCGCTGAACGACATTGCCGTTAGCGCAGGGATCAAGAAGCCCTCGCTCTATGCCCACTTCGCTAGCAAGGACGAGCTCTACATGGCGGTGCTGGGTCTCGCGCTGCACAATGAACGGGACTACGTAACCGCGCAGTTCTCGGCAGCCGCAAACGACCCGGTACCTGGCGAGCGCTATGTCGACAACCTGCAAGATCGATACGGCAGCAGCAGTGCCTTGCGCTTCTTGTTCCGTGCGGGATTTTATCCGCCACCGCTGATCGAACCAGGCGTGAAGTCTGGTTTTGAGAACTACCTGACGGTCATTCGTGAGCATTTCCAGGCGTCTCTTGCAGTCGCCTATCCGGACATCGATACACCGCGTGTCGAACTGCTGACAGAGGCCTACATGGCGTTGATCGACAGCCTGCATGTCGAACTCATCTACGGCAATGAGCAGGCATACTCGCGCCGTCTCGAAGCGCTACGCCAGTTGATCAAGATCATCGGCCTGCCCGGGGTGCCGGTCGTTGCCAGCGGCAAAGCCGGTCAACGGAGCTGACTCTAGCAACTCATGGCACGCATGTTTCGAACTCGCACGCTGGCCGGGACTGTCCGCGTCGAATCGCCATTGGCGACGGCGCCCTTTCGGCCAGTATCAGGCGTTGCCACACCACCAGGCGTTTAACCGCATTCCACCAAGAGAGCAGCGCCAACCCATGCAATTTCATGACTTCGCATTCGGGCACATCGAGGTCGAGGTACAGGGCCGCGCCTACGATCTGCATAATTTCTACGAAGCCAGCGCCATCAAATACGACATCGTAGATCGCTCACTCGTGCTGAGCTTCGTTCGATGGCCCGACGCTTGGGTGCCTGACGAAGAAGCAGAACAAATAATCATCACCTTCAAGGGGGTGAGCTATTTTTCAGCCGCAGGGAGGGAGCCAGACGCCATCGACGAGGATGGCCGTTGTGTTCACGCGATTGGCGTTGTACATCCCGACGCCGCAACCGAAGAGTTCTACCTCACGGATATCTTCCCCGCGGACCATCACCTGGTGATTCAATTCGAATCGGGCCTGGCCTTACGCATACAAGCTGATGCTGCAGAATGTGCAATGCGGTTCTGATGAGCCAGGGTGAATGTCTTGAATTGCCCTTTGGATTTCGCAGTTGGCTCGACTGGAAATATTCCTCAACGAGGCGCTGCTTTTACCCGGAATCGGTCGAGTGCTGGCTTGAAAAGCCTCTAGTGAAACAGCACATCCGCTGCGGACTCTGGATACTCGCTCTTCATCCGTGCGAGGCATTTTTGCAGGAGCTTCGCATCCGCCGGTAAACTTCTGGATAACGCATCCCAGCCTGAAATCCTCAGCTGTATGGGCATTGGCACCAGCCCGGTGATCGCGTCCCAGAAAGCGTCCCAATTGCCGCCGTACCAGCCGGGAAAGCCAAGCGCATCCTTCAAGGCGCGATGAAGTTCGCTGGCGCTCGCCACCTCACTCAAGTCAATTTCCACCACCGCCAAGCGGGTCATCATCAGCACCTCAAACGTCGTTCACGGGTGCACAGGGTAACTGAAGTTCGTTTCGGCAGCGGTGCTCGGACAGCGCCCTTGTGCATCATTCGCGGCCCTTGATCAGCAGCGCCATCGAGCAAACGGCCAGCGCCAGACGCAGGCCGTTAACGCGGGCAAGCGCCTCAGAACTTCGCCTGCATCCCCACCCGCAGCGTGCGCCCGGGTGCCGGCATGAAGCTCTGTGCCAGCGGGTCCAGGTAATAGCGATCAGTGAGGTTCTGCAGCGATACGTTGAGGCTGGCCTGTTCCTGCAACTTGTAGTTGAGGAACAGATCGAACAGCGCGACCTGGCGGTAGTTCAATTGCGGCGTGGTGGCGCCGGTCTGCCAGTTCTCGTCGGCGGTCACGGTCGGGCCCGAGGTGTAGGTGACGCGAGTACCGACAGTCAGGCTCTGGTCAAAGAAGCGCAGGCCGGTGGTCAGGTTCGCCGCCAGGCGCGGTGGGTTCTGGGTGTTGGTGTAGGAACCCATGAAGCTGCCCGGCGTGCAGTCCGGCGTATTGCTCAAATCTCGATACTGATTGCTGCTGGCCCGCAGTGTTGCCGCGAAAGCCGCATCGCAGGTCTCGGTCTTCAGGTAGTAGGTGGACGAGAAGTCGGCAAACATCCGCCCCGCATCGTAGTGCGACTGCAGCTCCAGGCCGCGGGTCTGGTAGCTGTCGGTATTGCTGAAGCGCATCAGGCCCCACAGGCCCGGGCTCGGGTCGTAGTAGCGGGTGATGTAGTTCTTGATGGTGTTGTCGAAGTAGGCCACCTTGATCGCCGCCGAGTCGTCATCGAACAGCAGGCCCTTTTGCAGGGTGCTGGCGCCGACTTCCCAGTTGCTCGAGCGCTCGGGTTTCAAGCCCTTGCCCGGCGTGGTCTGCTGCACACCGTAGCCGGTTTCGAACAACGACGGCATGCGAAAGCCCTGGGTGTAGGACGCATAGACGAAGGTGTCTGGCAGCACCTCGTAATTGATCCCGAAGGCCGGGGCAAAGGCGCTCCCGCTGTTGCTCTCCTTGCCCGAATAGTCAAACCCGGTGACCACCCTGCTCACCTCGGATGGATAGACCGTCGAATCAACCGCGCCAAAGTCGTTGTAGCGAACACCCTCGAAAGGGTAGTTGGTGTTCTTGAAGACAATGCCGTTGTTCAACCGCGGGTCCGTGGCGTCGGTGTACTGCCCGCTCGAGTCCGGGAACCACAGCATGTTGCCGGATCTGTCGCCGTTCGAGACACTCAGGAAGCGCAACTCGCGCTCCTCTCGCCGCGCCGTTGCATTGGCGACGTGATCCTTGCTGTGAAAGTGGGTGTAACGACCGCCGCCCCACAGCGTCAGGCTATCCACCGGCTTGTATTCCAGCTTGCCGTTGAAGCTGAACTCTTGCCGCGAACCTTCGCGCAAGCTGCGGTTGGCGTTGATATCGTCCTGGGTGGTGACCACGCCTTTTTGCGGACGCAGTTCCTCCAGCTGGAACGAGCTACCCAGGTCCAGCTTCAAATCGCCGTAGTCGGTCTCGAACCGCGAGGTATTGGCCAGGCCGCCCCCTGTACGGCGGTTGGCCTGGCGGTTCCACGAACGGTCCGTGCGGTAGGCCTGGGAGGCCGGTGCCGACCAGGCGCTCAACTGGCTGGTTTGCGCATCGGTCATCCACAGGTCGGCTGTCAGGTCTACCAGCGGGTTAGCCTCAGGCAGGTAGTTGTAGCGCGCGGTGTAGGTATCGATCTTGGTGTGGCCCAGCGGGTACTGATAGATGCCCCCGGTGCCGAAGCGGAAAATATCCGACGGCATGATCTCGCCGATGCGCCCGTCGTAGCGGCGATAGCCCAGGTCGAAAGTGTGGCCGTCCGCCGGGCGCAGCGTGGTCTTGAGCAGCAGCGATTCGGTCCGCGACGAGGAGTTCAGCACCTCCTCACCGGCGTTATAGGTGGTGGCGACAGTGGTTTCTTCGCGGTCGTAGCGGTCAAAGGTACGGTAGCGGTCCTGGCCCTTCTTACCGGCAAAATAGTTGCCCTGGTTGCGCTTGGCATAAGCCGCCACCACGTCGAACAAGTCATGGGAATAGGCGAACGCGACACTGCCGGACTCCGCGTCCGAACCGAACAGGCCGCCACGGCTCTGGTGCGGTTCCGAATACAGGTCCTCGGTTCTGGAATGAGGATCACGCGAGGCTGGCGCGACGCCGTTGTTCCACAGGTCGCCCTTCAAGCGCAGGCCGATATTCTTGCCGTCCTGCAAGATGTCGCCGACGCCGATCGTGCGCATCTTCACCGTGCCACCGATGGCGCTGGAGGTCAGGCTCGGGCCCTTGTCGATGGCGATATCGCTGATCATGTCCGGGTCGATGTAGCTGCGTTGCTGGGTCCCGGCATAACCGCGATAGACATCCAGCGCCTGTTGCGAGCCGTCCACCGTCACCGCCACCCGGCTCTGGCCCTGGATGCCGCGGACATTCACATCCAGGCCGCCGCCATTGCGGCTGTCGCCAACCTGGACCCCGGGCTGGCCTTTGAGCACGTCGCCGACCGAGATCGCGCCAAAGCGCTGCAGGTCCTCGCCGGAGATATACACCGACGAGCGCGGTGCCCGGTAGACCTCCTCCTGATCGGGATTTTCGCCCCTGACCTTCTGGGTCGGCAGCGACACCGCCTCCTGGCGCAGCCGCAAGGCGTAACCACCGTCAGCCTGGCGCTGATAGCTCAAGCCGGTGCCCACCAACAGCTGGGTCAGGCCCGCGTCAGTATTGAAATCCCCCTGCAGGCCCTGGCTGCGCTTGCCGACCGTGAGCAACGCACTGCCTGCCATGCTGATCCCCGCCTCGGCACCAAAGCGCGACAGCACCTGGTCCAGTGGGCCGGCGCCGATGCTGTAGTGACGCTCGCCAACGGCAAACACCAGCTCACTGCAGAGCGGCTGCAGGCTGAGCAAAAGTAGCGTAAACGTGCGGGGGCACAAGACTCGGGCGGGGAAAATCATGCAAGGCTCCTAGGGGTCGACACCCACCTGTTTCGATGGGTAATACCTAAAGGCCCGGCCACTTCGAAAAAACTATCGCGCGAGTGAAAAAAAATATTCAGACAGGCACCACAGTCACCCAATAACGGGTGCGTCGCTCGATGCGCACCGGCAAGGTATTGGTCAACAACGCCAGCGCGGCATCGGTATCGTCCAACTGGAAACTGCCAGTCACACGCAACGCAGCGACCGCCTCGCTGCAACGCAAAAAGCCCGGGCGATAACGCGAGAGCTCCGCCAGCAAGGTATCCAGGCGCATCCGCTCCGCCGGCAGGATGCCGCGCAACCAGGCCTGGGCCAGAAACACATCGATGGGGCTTGGGGCCCCGACGCCCTGACTGTTGACCCGGCTTTGCCAGCCAGCCTTCAGCGCCAAGGGTGCCGGATGATGCCGCGCACTCACCTGTACCAGACCGCGCAACACCGTCACCAGGGTGCCATGCCGATCCTGGCGCACCAGCAGATTGGCGCCCCGGCTATACAACACCGCATCCGGCGTCAGCAGCTGCAGCGAAGCGGATTCGGCCGGTTCATCCAGGGCCATTTCACCCTCGATCAACTGCACACTGCGCTGCTGTGGGTTCCAGTCCAGATGCACCGCACTGGCGGTGTTCAACCACAGCGCACTGCCATCCGCCAATGCCCAGCGCCGCCGCTCACCGATGCGGGTGCGGTAACCCGCCAAGGCCGAACGCACCAGGGTGGAATCCGCCCCTTGCCAGGACATGCCCCCCAGCAGACCCAACGCGAGCAGGCACTTGAGCACCTGCCGTCGCCGCTGCGGATCGGCCCCCGCCGACTCCAACGCCCGACGCGCCGTGGCGTCGGACAACAGACTCACCCCGGGCTGCAGCAACAGCGGCAAACTGCTGACCCGTTGCCAGGCGTATTCGTGATCGGCGCTCGCCTGCCGCCACTGCTGCAAGGCCTGGTGCTCGGCGGCACTCATCAGCCCGGACTGCATCCGCACCAGCCAGTCGATGGCGCTGTCACGCACCCGCGGGTCAACAGCAGCATTACTCATTCAAAACGGCTCGCATAACAGACACTGAACGCCTTGCTCATGGCCCGCTGCACCTGGGCCACACTCAGGCTCAACTGCGCGGCGATCTGCGGGTAGGTCAAACCGTCGAGCTGGGACAGAAAGAAAATCTGCCGCACCCGCATCGACAACCCCACCAGCAGCGAATCCAACTGCAACAGGGTCTCGATCATCAAATGCCGGACTTCGGGCGAAGGCTCCTCGGCCACCGGCCGCGCGGCCAGGGCTTCGAGGTAAGCCCGCTCGATCTCCTGGCGCCGCCAGCGATTGATCAGCAAGCCATTGGCGATGGTCGCGAGAAACGCCATGGGCTGGCGCAGTTCGCGCACATCCTCCTGGGAGCGCAACACCCGGATAAAGGTGTCGTGCGCCAGGTCCTCGGCATCGGCGGTGTGCCCCAGGCGCCGATGCAACCAGCCCCGAAGCCAGCCGTGATGGTTCGCATACAGCTGGGCGACGGGCGAGGCAATGCTGTCGTCGTGCATGTCAGATCCGCATTAATGATAATGCTTCTCATTTTATGGTTTTGCGGTGGGGGTTGTATAGGGGGGATGGGGTGAGAGGCGCCAAAAGTCGCGATCAGCAAAATTGGCGGCTTTAACGTAAACACCGATACGTCAATCATTGAAACTGCGGGCCTGAACTCAAGGTGCCTGCCACCTCCCAAGTACGCCGATGCCTAGCTCTAGGCCCAGTGAGGAACGCACGACACAAATAGCGGCATTTTAATGGCCATGTCAGCGTCCCGATGTTTATGATGCAACCCCTGCTCAGGGCCGCAATCACCTGGGCAAGCCCGTTTTCAAGGATAAAAGCAGAGGGATACTGTGAGTCGAGTAATCAACAGCGTGATTCAACAAGCCGCGGAAAATTTTTCCGACAGCTTGAGCTCGTTCTACCCGTCCTATGGCCGCAATGGCATGAACGAACGCAACCTCACCTTTCAATTGGCCAATGCCTTTGGAGCACGCAACAACGCCCATGCGTTCATGGAAGTGCCGTTCCTCAACCCGCTCACCCAACGCTATGAGTATCGGATCGACTGCATGTTGTTCGACAAGGAGCGTGTGTTCTTTGTTGAGGCCAAGCGCCTGTTCACTCCGAAGAAAGCCGAACAACTGCGTATCGACTTCGAACGCATGAAAGCGGAAAACCTGGCCCCGGTACTGGAGAAGTTCATCTCCCCTTCCACCAAGACACGCAGTGTCTACCGCTTGATGCTTGCCGAAACCTGGCACCCGAACATTGTCAGTTGGTGGCAAATGGAAGACACCACTCGGGCCTGGGACAACAGTTGGCTGCCTGAGAAACGTGGCGTGGTCGAGGTCAAGACCTTCAACAACCAACGGACACTGTATTGGCTATACGCCTATGAACAGATAGAGATCTGCGCATGAACGCTCCGACAATGATCAAGCCCTACGACATTGCCGAACACCGCCACCGCTACACCGCCTGGGCCGCAAGTCGCGCAGCGAGCACCAAGACCTGTCGCTTCGATGTGAGCACTGGCAAGGCGATCATCGAAGCCACAGGACTGCACCTGCTACTGGCGGACCCAGAACTGCTGCCGTCTCCCGAGCGCATCGATACCCAGCACAAGATCTGGCGCGAGAGCGCAATCGAAGCCGCCAACAACAAGGGCCTGGTCGGCTTCGGCCACGGCGTTGCGGCAAAGCTCATCAATGTCTATCTCAAGGGTGCCTTTGTCTGCGCCGGCCAGGAGCTGCATCCTAATGTCCAGGCCCTGCATCCCCCTATCGACAAGCTCTTGCTGGATGAGCTCTACGATCAAGATATTGGCGGTTTACGGAAAATCTGGGCACAAGCACGCAAGCAACGCTGGTCGAAGTTCGATGCCGAGCAGTATCAAGCCGTGATCAATGGCATACGTGAGGTCCTGACGGGACGCCCACTGTGGCATGTCGAGGCCTACTGGCGCGGCTACCAATGAGTGTCTCGAATCTCTGTTTTTCGAGGATAGCGTCTCGGTGAAGCCCTTCGCTTATCGGGCTTTCGACGCCATCTGCTAGCGTCAAGCTTCCCCAATGCACAAAGCTGGAGCCTCATCTAAAAATGTACCCCACTGGAACGCATCTGATTGTCGGTAGAGGCCTCTACACCCACCACGGGATTTTCGTCGGCAGGAATCGCGTGGTCCATTATTCCGGCATGGGCTCGGGTCTGCATAAGGGATGCATCGAGTCGACCTCCCTTGAAGCCTTCCTGCAAGGCAAGAACGCCAGGGTCAAGACTTACAGGAAAGTCTATTTCAGAGGCCCCGATATCTGTCGCCGGGCCCGGTCCAGGCTGGGCGAGGATGAATACAATCTTGTGTTCAACAACTGCGAGCACTTTGCCAACTGGTGCGCCACCGATCGGCACACCAGCGAACAGGTCAGGGTCGCCAAGCAACGCCTGGGCACAGCCGCAAGCAGCCTGCTGATGCACCAAGCGGCCAAACAAGCAGCTGAGCAAACCACCAAGGCCTTGCTCGCCCAAGGTGGTAGTGCCGCGGCACGCAACATGCTGGCCGGACAGGCCGCAAGCACAACCGTGAGCCAAGTAGCGCGTTCATTGACAGGTCAAGCTCTGGCCAAGGGTGTCGTCAGTACCGCATCGGGTCTGGCCGCCGCTGGCGGCACCTCCAGCTTGACTGCTGCGGGCCTTGGCGCCGTAGGGTTCGCTGGAGGAACAGCACTGGCCCCCGCACTGGCCACCGCAGCGGTAGCCGCAGGCGCAGCCTATTTGGTGAGCAGTCTCTGGGATTGGCTTACGGACTGATCGCGGCCTGCCGGATGCCCACGACTAACGCCTCAAGATAACTAGCTGCGCCCTGCTCTTTCCCCAGGGTCAGCACACAGTAAAAACCGGAAAAGCGCAGCATCTACGCCTGCTACACTCGCGCCCCCGACCCCATCTGAAGATGACCACGGGTACTGGTCATCCCATTGAAAGGACTCTCCCATGAACAAGCTGATCCACTGCCTTTTTGCCTCGACACTGGCCCTGTCTGTTGACGTTGCCCATGCCGCTTCCGTTGCCAAAGTCTTCAACGGCGAGATGTTGGGCACCAATCAGCGTTACTTTGAATCCGTCGCCGGAATCCCTCGGGAATCCTTCGGCGACGAGCACAAGTTCAAAGTCCAGGGCTGCGACATCACCGCCACGGTAGAAGGCGGCAAAGTCAACAAGCTGCGTATGGAACTGACGCCCAAGTGCCAGGCCGACCTGACCCAGTTCGTCGGCACCTTCGCCCCCGCTCCAGGCAACCCCCTCACCGTAGGTGCCTTTACCGCATCGTCCGGTGGCGGCCTGAGCTACAGCGCCAGTTGCCTGAGCATGTGCGGAAACGCCGCCGATCCCTCGGTCTATGCCCACTGGGAAGGCCCCCACGCCGTAGATTTCAGAGAAGTGCTGCTGGAGGTGGTGCTGGTCTCGGATGCCGCGCTCAACGCCGCCAACCAGTGGGAAGCGCAGATGCGCAAAGCCGAGGGCGAAGACTACGTGATGGAGACACGCTTCAACTGCGACCAGAAATACGACGCCGTCGCACAGAAGGCCTTTGAAAAGGTCCAGGTCAGCGCGGTCACCATCGGCACGGGACTCAAAGCTCCCGGGTGCTGACAGTCAACGCGAGATGCCACACAGCAGTCGGAAGTGGACAACGACCGGCTGCGACAAGGCTTCTCCACTCTTAACCCCACGCCCCGAAAAAACGCCCAAGGGCCAGCTCCAAGCCGATCTCAGCCAGGCACTTTCGAGCCGGGTAGAAAGAGATGAATCGCTGCACGAAAAACCAGCCCGGGCACATCGGCAAAGCGGGCCGAAGAAGGTGCTCGTGAAGCGCAAGCTTCGGCAGAGGATTGAGGCTGCCGGTTCAAGCACCTGCGCCACTGGCAGGGCTGGCTGTACCACCAGGAATACATGGAGATGAAATTCTTGCCCCCCCATGCAGGCACGCGCCGGCCATGGTACATAAAGCTGCTCTGGATACCGCTGCTGTTATGGCTGGCCACTCATTGGGACATCGCGTTGCCAACGGTGATTGTTCACTACTCGCAAGCCGGCCGGGATGAGCTCAGGTACATCTGGAATGTCCAGGATCGGATTGATAAAGGAGGAATGCTTCCCGGAGGCGGTGCAACCAATCATGGCGCACTCCTCCCGGACGACGAGTTCTTTATGGAATTTTCGTGGTGGAGCAAAAACACCGGGCGTAATCATTGCATCAGCATCACACCGCAATGGCCCAATACCGATATCTACCTGAACGCCGACGGCGACATCGACAGGCGAGAAAACAGCGGAACCGATGTGCACCGGTTGACGGAGTGTCGATGGGATCGAGCCAAGCCTTAGGTCGATATCACAAGCCGAACGGCAACGGCAGCCTGTGTGACCTCTACCCATAGTTTTTGACCCGTGATGACCAGTCGCCTGCCTGCGTTGACGCGTTGAGCGGTAGATGCGGTATTCGCTCGATGACAGTTCTTAGGTAAAAGATCGTTCGGTTTATCGTTTCAAAAACATACGGTAATCAGATTTTGAGCGGCAGCTTTCGGCCATTAGCTGCCATTCGTGACCGGCAGCTATTGGCCCAGGCTGTGTGAAAACGTTTTAGAGCAAGCTTGACAGTCATAATCGGGACGAAAATCGCTTTTCTACGTAAATTTCAGGTCTGCTGACTAACCAAACGCTGGCAGATTTTACGTAGCAACGCAGACTTCAAAACGGTGCATGCGTTTTCACACGGCCTGGGCCGAAAGCAGACAGTCGATGCGGTTCTGGTTTCGCTCGATCCGTAGGGCATTTGAGCTTGCGCCATAGACGGCTATCGCTAGCGTTAGAGTCTGGCGCCTGATTGAGGGCATTCACTTTCGCGATATTTTTAAGCGAGCAGTCTTGTGAACCCAATCCTCATCCTATCGCTTTCCAATAAACGAGCCGCCAAATAGATGGCTTTTGGCCGCACGGCTGATTAACATCGGGATGCCTCGCCTGCTTGCTGGTGCAGCCGCCTCACAGCACTGAACCAAGTTTGACAGACGCCAGCCATCTCTCTTCGGAGGTTGCTGTCCGGGTCGCGACCAAGATCGCCGTTAAGGCTTCGCGGTCTCCCGAAGGTAAAGGGCACCGCTCGACTGCTGCGTCAATAACCGTAACTCTGTCTGTACGTTGGGGTCACCAGACGGTTAGCAGCTTTACTTTCAGCGCGGTGTTCGATGTTCAGCCGCACGGCGTGCGCTTGACCGCGAAACCCAAAAAGGTACGATTTTCACCTTGGCGGGGCCTTCGGAGGACAATTTGCGATCGTGCAAAAACGTGCCAACCTGGCGCATGGCGCAAGCTTAACCGCGAGGCCCAAAAAGCTACGATTTATCGTGTTTTGACGGAATCTTTAGGGGTAATCATGCGTTTATGCAAAAACGTGCCAGCTTGGCGCTCGCCGCATCACAGAGTTTCGTGACTGCGATCAGCCTCGCCTGCTTGCTGGTGCAGCCGCCTCACAGCACTGAACCAAGTTTGACAGACGCCAGCCATCTCTCTTCGGAGGTTGCTGTCCGGGTCGCGACCAAGATCGCCGTTAAGGCTTCGCGGTCTCCCGAAGGTTGAAGGTCCCCTGTAGCAGTTGGGTGAGAGTTCACTGGTGTCTCCCAACAAACAAGGAGTTTTTGTGGCCTCGTCGCTTTACCGTAGGATCTATAGCGGGGATTCGTTGTATTCGGCGTGGAGGAAGGTCAAAGAAAGCGCCTTTTCTTCATCATCCGAAACTATCCGAAACGAAGCCAAGGATTTCGAGAGCCAACTCCCCCGGTCGCTTTCCGACATCCAGCGCGCGCTATCCAAGAAGACCTTTACCTTCCAAAAGCAGACCGGCGTGGCAAAAACCAAAGCCAACGGAAATTCTCGCCCGATTGTGCTTTCACCTATACCCAACCGGATCGTCCAGCGGGCTCTACTCGACGCCTTATCCCGTATTAAGTTCGTGAAAGAAGCGCTGGCTACCCCTACGAGCTACGGAGGCATAAAAGATAAACGGGTCTCGATGGCGATAGCCGACGCCAAAGCAGCCATTGCCAAAGGAGCCGCCTTCCATATCAGGTCAGATATCGCCGAGTTCTTCACTAGAATTGACAAGGCCCGTGTGATGACACTCGTGGCCCCTCACATCATATGCCCTGACACGATTGCATTATTCCGAGCAGCGATCACCACAGACCTTGCGAATATTGACGTGCTTCGACGACAGGGTCTGGATGAGATCTTCCCCATCGGGATGGAGGGTGTAGCTCAAGGATCTCCACTATCCCCACTCATAGCCAATTTGTACCTGCATGACTTTGACAGGGACATGAACGATGGTGAGGTCACTTGTCTTCGGTACATCGATGACTTCCTGATCCTCGGGAAGGACATGGGCTGTGTGGATCGTGCTTTTAGCAAAGCACAGACTGAGCTCAAAAAGCTCTCACTTGAAGCATACCGGCCGTTAGCAACAAGCGACAAAGCTTCAAGGGGCCTTACAGCTAAAGGATTCGATTTCTTGGGCTGCTTCGTTTCGGCAGGATTGGTCCAGCCATCTACAGCTACGAGGGAGCGATTCAAGAAACGGATCAAATCCGATTTAGACGCATCGATACGTATGATGAAATTCAGTGTCGAAGCTGGAGATATATCCCCAAAGGGGTCCTACTCTGGCGCGCTACAGAATCTCGACCGAGTAATCCTGGGTTGGGGAAAAGCCTTTTCCTTTTGCAGCAGTGGTCAGTGGATAAAGAGCTTGGATGACTACATCACAAGTGCATTGGCGCAGTATGAAGTAGAGAAAGCGAATCTCTTTCAAAAAACAAATGGCACGGCCCAGCGTAGGATGTTGGGGGTAAGGCTGCTTGCAGCGGTCCACTCGGAGCGCAGAGAAACGGAGTGACCGCTTTTGCCTCAATGCGTCTTTATGATTCTACAGACGCCATGCTGGGTTTCTTCATCAGTAACGAAAGCAGGTGGCATTACTTTTTTACTATGTGCTCATAAACTAGCCCATAGAGCTTCTGCGCTAGGGATTCGTCGTAGGCGATTCTAAAGCCGGTGACGGCCATCCCCTGGCTGCTCCAGACACCACCGTCAGATGTATCGGTGTAGATCCACCAGATCGAATGGCCCCTCACCACAGCAAACCAATTCGAGTAGCCAGAAGGAAGACTCTCTTGCAGTAAGGGTGTTGCCTGCCTCTCCTTTGCCTCTGCCCAGGTGCGCCACCTACTGACCTTCTCACCAGTCTGAGCTATGTGCTTTTGAATACTGCTGCGCGTGTGCATCAGACCCTTTCCCTACGTTGTTCAAACATTCAGATTGAGGTTCTAGATACCAGATCGAGTGACCTTCAATTGACTCCGCTACCGGCACCGGGCATTCGATAAGGCGCCAATTACATTTTCGATCGCACGCTTGCTTTGGTGATCGTCTGATGAAGGGGTCAAAAAAAGGCCGTGGGGAAAAATTGCGCTGATCCATTCTCCAGGAATGCGTTGTAGCTGATTGAACCATTCGAATTCCTCTCGGAAAACCTCATAGATAATTTCATCCGTTTCAGAGAGTGAATCGTCACGCAAGTGGGCACGGGGCAATTCGACTTTGGAGATTGTTCCCTCCGGCCAGGTCATTTGGCTGAAGCTACTCATTATCGAACCGCCACCACGTGGGTAATCGTAGTGCGTCGATAGTGGCTTCAGCCCCCACAACAAAGCGCCTGACGGCAGTGGTACTGTATCGGCAAGCATCAGGTACGATCCCATGCTTGTATCGCAGATTCCGACGATGTTGCCGTTCTGTTTTTGGCGCTCCAGCTCTTGGGCTATCTTCGGATGAACTACCTTCAGGCTGGCTCGGAGGCCTTCCAGCTGTGTGCGTCGGAACGCAATGAGTTCCGCCTCACGCTCAATACGACGTGCCTCCTTTTCCATTTTAAGTTGCTCGCGAGCAACATCAGCTTGTGAAGGCTGAAGCTGCCTTTCGAGCAGCGCGGCTAGCTCCACTCCACTGACCATTACGTGTGGATGCAGATCCTGGTTGTCCTTCAAATATTGCAGCAAGCGCGGCAAGCAACTGGTGCTGAACCATTCGCTTGCGCCGTCTGCGCTTCCTCCACTCGCGACCACTTCGAGAGGGTCAACGCTAGCGAGGCGGAAGGTGCGGTGTAAGATTTTTTCTAAGGTATACGCATCGGTTTCAGATGCTAGGCGAAGGCCAAGTGACTGATGAAAATCAATCGACTCCCACCGAAAACTCCGCGCTCTAGCGAGAATTCTGTTCGCTTTGCCAATCTTGAATCTAGGGTGTTTTAGGTCTCGCAGAATGTAAACGTGGGACGTCAAGTGCTGATCCTCAAGACTAGATTTCCACCGTCCGCTTTTGGCCGATAGCTGCCCCTCACGAACGGCTACTACCGGCCAACAGCGGTCTTTAGCAATTGGCTGCCTGCGACCCACTTCGATCCTTCATTGCAACACCTGAGTCAGTCAGAATGGGTCGGTTGCTGCCTGTTACCACCAGCGGCTTTCAATCAACCAGCGACAGTTAAGTTGCGCTCGTCGCCCAGGGAAGCCACCCTCCGTCGGCCCGCTCTGCTATTACGCCAAATCGCCTTCAATAATGATCATTTCGCGCTTGTAAGCGCTTAACGCAAACAGTCTCGCTTCAGCGTAGGCAGGATCTATATTGCAGGCTTGGGCCTGTTCGTAGCTGGGAAACTCGACGGCAAGTACCCGCTTGCTGGTCAAGGCCTCCACCAGCACTCCAGGTTGCAGAAGCCTGACCTTTGCTCCATACCTTTCGCTGATAGGCGCCCACAGTCGGTTGTATTCCTGCTGTGCATTCGCATCGATGACATCCGAGCCGAAGATGATCCAATAGCCTTTCACTTGATTGCCCCATATGCAGATTTGCGCTCTTTTGTTTGTTGCGCCTATTAGGCCTTTTCATCCTGAGGATGCTGCTGTGCAAAGCATGAAGCCGACTCCACCTGAGTCTGACCAGCGCGAGGGTTCCACTGGACGCCGGAGCGGGCGATGACACCCGGTTTGAGCTGCTGATGCTCGTCGTAGTCTCGACGAGGGTGGAAGAACAGCGGTTGCAGATCGTCCAGCCGAGACAGCCGTTCGGCATATTCCTGCAGGTACTGTTCACGTTGCTGTTGGCTGACTCGGGCAGGCATCCATGCGGCATAAGGCGGCAGCACGGTGAAGCCGGTGTAGGCCAGGATTCCGTTATGGATGGGCCAGAGGATGTGGTGGAGGTCGCCATCAATACCGTTGGGCTGGTACAGGGAACTGGCGGTGCCCGTAGTCAGACTGAGCATGGCGCGTTTGCCCACGAGGTGTCCGGTTTCATATTTGCGCCCGGATGAGTAGGCAAAGCCACGGCTGAAGACCCGGTCGACCCAGCCTTTGAGCACGGCGGGCATGGAAAACCACCACATCGGAAACTGCAAAATCACCAAGTCAGCCCATTCGACTTTGGCTTGTTCGCGCTCGACCGCCCTGCAAATCGATGCCGTGGCCTGGGCATGTTCTTGTTCCGTTGATGGATCAAAATAGTCGGCGTCGGCGCGATCAGCAAAATCATCTGGTTGAAGCGCTGCGCTCCAACCCATGGCGTAAAGGTCGCTGACCTGTACGTCATGCCCCTGCTCTGTGAGTCTGCGTCATGGCTCCATTGAATGACCGCGGCTCGGGATGAGCGTGGATGATCAGAATATTCATGTCTTGGCACCTGCATAGTTGGTACGACTGATGAGGTGATTGTTCTGACGTGGCCAAAGCGGTACAAATCATCTGTTTTAACGCTATGAAAGAGAAAAACTACACCATGCGATCCGATACTCCGCTCAAGGCCATCGCTTGCTTCGATGCCGTCATGCAGACAGGTAGCGCGGTGCTGGCGGCTCAACAACTGTTTGTCACGCCGGGAGCGGTGGGCCAGCAGATTCGCAAGTTGGAAGAGTGGCTAGGCGTCCCACTGTTCGTACGTACCGTGCGCAAATTGCAGCCGACCGAAGAAGCGTCGCACTACTGGGAACAGATCAAGCCGGCGCTACAACAGATCGACGAAGCTAACGCCGCTGTACAGGGGCGCAGCGCATCTCAGGTGCGACTCAGCTTGCCACCCGCGTTCGCCAACACTTGGTTCGCGAGGCGCATGCCCTCCCTGACCGGTAGCCATCCTGGCTTGAAGCTTCACCTGAGTGCCTCGGCCGAGACGGTGGACGTTCACTCCCGAACCTACGATCTGGCGGTGCGGTATTTCGACGGCCAAGACGACAATCTGGATGTCCAGTTGCTGCTGCGTGACGAGGTCAGAGTCTATTGCAGCCCTGCCTACCGCGAGCGCCTGCAACTGATAAGGCTGGATGACATGGTGCGTGCGACTCTGCTCTTCACCACCTCTCACTCAAATTGGTCGCGATGGCTGGGGCAAGTCGGTCTGTCCTTTGACGGCATGACCAGCGACCTGCGTTTCGACCAGTCGGAAATGGCCATCGACGCTGCCCGGCGCGGGCAGGGTCTGGTACTGACCAGCCCTTGGCTGGTGGAAGATGATGTAGAGCGCGGAAGCTTGGTGCAGCTGTTTCCGTACACGCTGTGGACCGGGAAAGGTTACTACCTGGTCAGCAGTAATGATCGGCCTCTGGGTGCGGTAGCAAGGCAGTTGCGTGATTGGCTGATCAAAGCTGCACAGAGTAGCGACGGTGATGGCCTGCAGTGACCGAATGGCAGTTACTGGCCATCTTTCACCCTGAGTGCGTCTCTTGATGTGGGTGACGCTGCAATCAGTCGTTCTTGAATCCCGGCAGCCCCTGGGCCTTGCGCCATTGCTTCACTGTCCTGGTGACACCCTCGGCGGAGTTATCGGCGCCGGGTTCAGGGTGGAAAATCAGGTCGTAGCCATCTGGATGGCCTGCGAGCCTACTGAACGTCTCAAGCAACTCACCTAGCTCGTGCCCCGTCCCGCCCTTGTTGACGAGCCGTATGTTGTTGACGAAGGAAATGAATTCGGCTTCGGTAAAGTCAGAGGTTTCTTCCACGTTGTGCCTGTTTTCTCGGGTGAAGGTCAATGGGATTTCGTGGGGGGGGTTACCCTGGAGCTTGCTGCGTCGTACACCGCCCCAGCCTGTGCAATGCGTTCGCCAGGGTGCCTGAACAGCCCCGGCGTTGTAGAGCGCTTCTGCGCCGATTTGCACCGATCACCCAGGCAATTGCGGCCAGCCCCTCAGCCGAGGCGGTCGATGGCGCGTGCAAGATTTGCGCGTGCCTGCTGTTCGAATGCATCGAAGTATGGGGCAGTCGCATAGATGCGCCCGCGTGCCAGGAAACCCTCCAGGACCTGGCGCCGCTTTCGTCGGTAGACAAACAGCGGCACATATCGGTACTCGCGGCGGACTTGCCGGTCGTATTCCTCGAACCGCTCAGCCGATGCCCCAAGGATCGCCAGATCCGTATCCACCAACACTGCCTCGTCTGCCGACGCTGGAGCGCCGTCGTGCCGCGTCACCATGATCAGGCCGTGCAGTCTGCGTCGCACCTCATCGCCCAGGCCGTTATCCCGGGCCACGTCGTCCAGCCATTGCGCACTGCGCCGTTCGTTGTCGCTGCGAAGGGGGTCGTATAGGGCGTCATGGAACCAGAGTGCGAGATCGACTTCAGCCGGGGCGTGACAGGCCGCGTTGATCAGTCGACGCACCCGCAGGCATTCATCCAAATGCTGGCAGTTGTGGTACGCACGGTGCGGCTCGCAGTAGTGTCGAATGAGCTCTGCGTATGTTTCTTGCGGCGGGCATTCGACTCCAAGCTCCGCCCAGACGCGAGCCCAGGCGGTGCAACCCAAACCATCAGGAACCTTGGGCACGCTGGTGGAGAATGGGGTGCTGCCCCCTTGCGCTGATTCCGTCATCGCTCCTGCTCCCCATCGATGTAACGCTCCACCCAGGCGCTCAAGGTCGGTGCGGCGAAGGCCTCCGGCAGCAGCGGCCGCGCCGTGGTGGACAGCGTGAACGCCCCCTGGATAAAACAGGTAATGCCAGCCACGAGCGAGTCGAGCCGCCGGACGCGGCGTCCACGTTCGGCGAATCGCTGCCGGAGCAGGCCTTTGAGGAGTTTCATCTGCGCCGCTAGCACAGCCTGATAGATCTCGCGCACGTCAGGGTCGTGCGCCGACTGTTCGCCGATCATCACCCACGCGGCAACCGCATCGGGTTGCGCGTCCGAGCCGTAGGCAAGGTGTGCGGCAATGTAGGCCTGCAGCCTTTGCTCGGCCGTTTGGGCCGTAGCAGCCCGGGACTCGTAGCGCTGGTGGGCGTAGCCGGCCAGCGAGTTGACCAGGGCCACCAGGATCTCGCGCTTGTCCTTGAAGTGGTAATGCACAAGGCCGGGAGCGAGCTCCGCGTGCCGGGCAATGGCTGCGATGGTGGCGCCGGCGTAGCCGGTCCTGGCCATGACGGCCTGGAGTGCCGCCACGATCTGGCCGCGCCTTTCATCGGTGTTCGAACGGCGTGCCATGTGATCCTCCAATATTGGTCATGCGACCAGCCTAGCATTGACATCGGCTTCGCTACACCCTAGCTTGCCAAATGTTGGTCAATAGACCAACTTTGGAGATCACCATGAAATCCTTCGCTGAAATACTGGCGGCGAGAGCCAACGCTCCCTCGGTCACGGTCGAGCGGCCTCTGGGTGACGCTGTGCGGTGCATCCTCGTACACGGGTTTCTCTCGGCAAGCGAGTGCGAAGCCTTGGTGGAAGCTGCGGAAAAACTCGGGTTCGCCAACGCTGGGTCCGACTACCCGCCCTCCTACCGTGACAACGACCGGATCGTGGCCGACGACCCAGCCCTGGCCGGGCGACTTTTCGAACGTTTGACCCACTGCGCCTCACGGGCACCGGGACTCGGTGCGATGCTGGACGAGGACCGCTGGCGCATGGTCGGTGTCAATGAGCGGTTGCGCTTTTGCCGCTACCGGCCCGGCACCCAGTTCCGCGCCCACCAGGACGGAGTGCACCATCGCCAGCACACACAGTCACGCCTGACCTTCATGATCTATCTCAACGACGATGCCTTCAGCGGCGGCGAGACGCTGTTCTTCGAGGGAAGGTCCGCGGCCATGTCGGGCCGCAATGCCAGCCTCTGCCTGCGGCCGCGCAAGGGCAGCCTGATCGTGTTCGACCACGCGCTGTGGCACGCGGGCGCCCTAGTGGACTCTGGCCAAAAATACGTCCTGCGCAGTGACCTGATGTACGAGCCACAGCATCCCCCGCAGGCCGACGGCCCCTTCCAGCCTGGCCACAAAGGATACATCTGGGCGCTGGCCAGCCTTGGAGAGATGGGCTTTGCAAGCGCTGGGCGCGACGCAACCATCCGGCTTTGGGACCACGAGGGCGAGTGCCTGGGCCAGCTCGACGGCCACACACAGTCGATCCTGGGCCTGGTGGAGACGGCGCCTGGCGAGCTGGTGTCGTACTCGCGAGACCGCACGATCCGATGCTGGTCCCTGGCGACCGGGACGTCAACGCTGGTCGGCACCTCGGACTCGGCCGTACTGTCCTGTGCACGGCTGGACTGTGGCCGTCTCGTCACCGGGACCGCCGACGGCCGCGTGACACTCTGGAACCTGACCTCGGGCGCAGCGGACAGGCGCCAGGCTCACGACAGTTGGATCTGGGCCATCGCGCCCTCGGGCGACGGCGGTTTCGCCACCGCATCGGAGGACGCAACGGTCAAGCTGTGGCAACCCGAAGAGCGGGACTTCCTGCACATGATCGATCTGGGCCGCCCCCTGAGGACACTGGCCAGCTGGATCGACGCCGATGGCAGCGTCACCTTGGCTGCGGGTGATCTTGACGGCACGGTGCACCTGCTAGCCACCGGCCCGAGGCTGGCGCTCATGGAGAGCTTTGCCGCTCATGACGGGTCTGTCCGGCGCGTGCGATTCGAGGCGCGGCACGTGCTGCTGACATGCGGCGAGGATGGACTCGTTAGCCGGTGGAATCTGTCATCACGCCAGGGGGCGATCATCGGGTCGCACGACAACTTTGCAACCGATGTGCTCCCCACCGGGTCCGGTCGCTGGATCAGTTGTGGATATGACGGCCGAATCATGGTGCATGGCGACCCGGCTCCGCGTTGAGGTGGGCAGCGGCATCCCGGCCACCTGCGTATCGGCCGGGTCCGCTTTCGGCCAGAAACGGTCAATGCATGAACTTGGCGCTCGCGAACCGGCAAACCGAAACGCCTGCGGTGTCCGCGCTCTCGAAAAAAGAATCAGTTGTCCAAGCACTTCAACAACAGGGTCAATACCCAATCTTCTTGCGAGGCCAATGCCGCGCTGATCTCCTCGCATCTCCCATTCAGAGACAGCAGGTCGCCAGCCAGCATTTCTCCGCTGGACATGCACATATCCAAAGCAATACTAAAAACCCCGTTACCTACCGGCTTGCTCTCAAAAACAAGCTCAACCTCTTTAGGGAAAATGGTCACGTAGACGAAGAGCATTTCATTGGCGTATGTGTAATGGCCATGGTTTCTTCTGAGTAAACCACTCTGGTTTTTCGAAGCCTTCTCATAAACCTTATCTAGAAACCTTTGAAGGATGAACAAAAGCTCTGGCTTTTCAGTGCTCATTGGGCTCCCTTGCGAGCATGGACTTCAACACGCCATTCTAACCAACAACGACGGTGCCCCAGCGGCACGATACGCAGGGACAGCCATCTGCGGGTCATTACGTCGCCTTTTTCGTTTTTCAACAACTCAACCGGGGTTACGCAGGATCAGCCTGCCCCAAGGTTCCACCTTGCCTTTCTGCGCCTTTGGCCAACAGGTCGCTGGTATGATCTGCGTCCGGAGCCGCCTGCTGGAGGCGGTGTGTTTGAGCACAGGAAGTCCCATGAAAAGAATGCTGTTCGGTGTGTGCCTGCTATCACTGGCCGGTTGTGTGAGCTCGCCCGATACTACCTTCACCCAGGCCACCCCAGGTTGCAAAGCGTTCACCTCTGAGGTCAATGGGAAACCAGTCGCTACGCAGTTCTGCATCAAAACCATCGCTTTCAAACCATCACAATACCGAGTCACTGTTAACGACCAGGTGCTGTTCACCGGTACTGACTACCAACGCGTCGCCTTTACCAAAACCATTAAGGAAGGTCCGGCCAAGGGCACATGCAAGGAGCTGATCGAGTTGCAGGGCTCCGGCTCGAAGACAGTGCCATTGAGCGAGTTGCCCACCGAATTGGTGGCAGGCTGCCGGATTACGGCAGACGCGGCCGGTAACTCCCAAGCCTTCAGCAAAGACGACGCCTGCGACAAGGTGTTCTACAAGTCGCTGGCGCCGTTGCTGGGCAAGGTGATGCCGGTTGAAGTGGCCCGCCAATGCACCGTGATGGTGAGTGAGCAGACCGTGTTTGACCAACGCTTCAACTTTTAGAAAAAGGCACTGGGGCAGAGGGATAGATTTACTTTCTCTGCTCTAGCCGATACCCGTCTCCCCTCTACCCCTGCGCCACCCAATACCAGATCGTTTCACCGTCAAACTCAGGCATCACGTCCTCCTCTTCAAAATAGCGCCGCGACTCTGGCTCCACTGGGGTGAACCAATAACCGGCCTTGTTGCAGCATTGTCCCGCCGCTACCGGCGCTACATGTTTCGGGTGACTCGGCTGAAGGTTTCTCGCATAGGCCACCAGATCCCTGGGGTAAACCCTGTGCTCGACCCTGCTGTCATCAATGCCATACAGAAAGGCGATAGCCGCCGCCTCGAACGCCCAGTATCCGCAGTAGCTGCCCTCGTCTCCTTGCAGGTGGCTGTCGTGCCAGGGCGCCTGCTCTAACGCGGGGTACCAGTCGTTACAGTACTGCTGCAGGAGCTCGCTGGCCTCGACCGGGTCGTCCGCGTAGATGGCCTGTATCAGCGGTGTGTAGACGTCGTGGTACCAGTCGTCCACATCGCTGCGCTCGGGCAGCAGTTTGCTCAGCAGGTCTTCGTAGAGGGTGTCGTCCCCTGCGTAGCCCGCCGGGTCGATCAGGGCCACGAAGCGTTTGAGCAGGTCGGCGCGATGTAGCAGGATGCACAGGCTGAACACTTGGACACACTCTTCATACTGGTCAAGCCAGTCGTCGATCGCCAAGGGGGTGATGTTCGGAATCTGCTCGTAGTGGGCCAACTGTTTTTGCAGTTGTTCGTAACTGTCCACCAGGGTTTCCAGCAAGGGAATCAGCAGGTCGATGCTGTTGCCGGCGGTGTAGCGGATGAGGATTTCCTTGAAGATCAACTTCTGGAAATGCCGGGCCCTGAGGGACTTTTCCTGCTCCTCGGAATCGGCCTGGAAGCTGTTCTCGGCAAAGAACTCCACGCTGCGGCGGTAATTGCTGAAGAAGTTTTTGAAGCGCGCTTCGCTCAGGAATGCTTGTCTGCGGTCCTTGATCATTGATCTTCCTTGTCTGAACGACACCCGCCCCAAGCCCTGCCCGACCGCGCTGTAACAACAATAACTTGGCAACCTTGGCAGTCAGTGCCTGCATCAAAAACAAAGCCCGCGGCTCAGCAGGCGCAGGCTTGAATACGGCGACAGCAGGACTGGCATTCAACAGGTAATGCTGAATCGGTCAGCAACCCACTTAGAAGTTCGCCGGGGTGTTGGCGCTGATGATCTCCGCCTCATCCTGGCCAATATTGCGAAAGCTATGGGGCAAGGTGGTCGGGAAGTAATACCCGTCCCCTGGATTGAGCACGCTCACTTGCCCATCCACCGTCAACTCCACGGTGCCGCGGGTCACCAGGCCGCACTCCTCGCCTTCCGCATGCACAATCGCTTCCTCGCCAGAGCTGGCGCCCGGTGCGTATTGCTCGCGCAGAAAGCGCATCTGCCGGTTGGCCACGGGGGCACCCACCATCAACAGGCGCAGGCCATCACGGCCCAGGTCCGGCTGTTCATTGGCGCGGAAGATGTACTGATGCTCACGAGGCGGCTGGTCGAAGGTGAAGAAGTCAGCCAAGGACATGGGGATGCTTTCCAGCAGCTTTTTCAGCGAGCTGACGGAGGGGCTGACGCGATTCTGTTCGATCAGGGAGATGGTGGCATTGGTCACGCCACTACGACGGGCCAGCTCGCGCTGGGACAGTTTGTAGCTTTCGCGAACGAGTTTGAGTCGAGTGCCCGTGTCCATAACAGCCTTATGTGAGAGGAACTTAAGGGTATTTTGTGGCGGTTGGGTCGCGATCATCGCGATTTGGCTGCCCCTGGAACCTGAAACGGCGGCTATTTAAACATGTTTAACACCGCGGCTGTAAGGACTGCCGATGGCTGTATTGCAACACCGCTGCAGGCCAGGCCCCGCGCGGCCTGGGCAGTGCTTTACAGGGTAAAAGCCCGCGCAAGCACGGGCCAGAGCCGAAGCAGCGTCGAGGTCAGATGCCGAAGCGGTCACGCAAGGCGTAGTACGCCGCGCCCATGGCGGTCAGCGGCACCTGGAAGGTGCGGCCACCGAGCATCGGCATGTGTGGCAGGGAGGCGAAGGCGTCGAAGCGCTCGGCGTCGCCGCGGATCATTTCGGCAATCAGTTTGCCGGCCAGGTGCGAGCAGGTGACGCCGTGGCCGCTGTAGCCTTGCATGTAGTAGGCGTTCTTTTCGATACGGCCGAATTGCGGCATGCGCGACATGGTCAGCAGGAAGTTGCCGGTCCAGCGGTAGTCGATCTTCACGTCCTTGAGCTGGGGGAAGGTCTTGAGGATCTTCGGCCGGATCAGTTGTTCGATATCGTCCGGTTCACGGGCGCCATAGACCACGCCACCGCCGTACAGCAGGCGGTTGTCGCCGGTGATGCGGAAGTAGTCCAGCAGGTAGTTGCAGTCTTCCACGCAGTAGTTGTTGCTGATCAGGCTGCGGGCCAGCTGTTCCGGCAGTTGTTCGGTGACCACGATCTGCGAGCCGCAGGGCATGCTTTTGCGGGTAACCCGTGGGTCCAGGTCTTGCTGCAGGTAGGCGTTGCCGGCGATCAGCAGGTATTTGGCGCGGACTACGCCTTTGGCGGTGCGAATCACGTTGGGTTCGCCGTAGGTGATTTCCAGCGCCGCCGATTGTTCGAAGATCTTGCCGCCCAGGCCAATGATGGCGCTGGCTTCACCCAAGGCCAGGTTCAGCGGGTGGATGTGCCCGCCTTGCATGTCCAGCAGGCCGCCGATGTAGTTCTGGGTGCCGACTTCGCGGCCGATCTGCGCCTTGTCGAGCATCTGCAGGTTGTTGTTACCCAAGCGCTCCCAGTTGCGCTTCTGTTCGGCCAGGCCCTTGAGCTGCTTGTTGTTCAGGGCCGCGAAGATGCCGCCGGGGCGATAGTCGCACTGGATGTCGTAGTGCTGGATGCGCTGGCGGATGATGTCGGCGCCTTCGAAGATCATGCTGCCGAGCACTTCAGCGCTTTTTTCGCCATAGCGCTCTTCGATCACGTCGACGTCGCGGCTGTAGGAGTTGACCAGTTGCCCGCCATTGCGGCCGCTGGCGCCGAAGCCGACCTTGGCCGCTTCGAGCACAGTGACGCTGTAGCCGGCTTCGGCCAGGAACAATGCCGAGGACAGGCCCGTGTAGCCGGCGCCAATCACACAGACGTCGCATTCCACCAGCTCTTCCAGCATGGGGAAGTCAGTGGTGGGGTTGCGGGTTTCGGCGTAGTAGCTGTTCACGTAGTTTTGCATGAGAAATTCTCCAGCAAGTGCGGGTCGTATCGCCCGCCCCGCTGTTCTTATAAGAGTTAGAGCTTGATCCAGGTCGCTTTGAGCTCAGTGTATTTGTCGAAGGCATGCAACGACTTGTCGCGGCCATTGCCGGACTGTTTGAAGCCGCCGAACGGCGCGGTCATGTCGCCGCCGTCGTACTGGTTGACCCACACGCTGCCAGCGCGCAGGCCCCGGGCGAAGCGGTGGGCGCGGCTGAGGTTGCTGGTCCAGACCCCGGCCGCCAAGCCGAAGATGCTGTCGTTGGCAATCTGCAGCGCTTGTTCCTCGGTGTCGAAGCTGATGACCGCAAGCACCGGGCCGAAGATTTCTTCCCGGGCGATGGCCATGGCGTTGGTCACGCCGTCGAAAATCGTCGGCTCGACATACAGGCCGCCGGTGCTTTCCAGGGTGCGTGCACCGCCGGCCAGCAGTTGCCCGCCCTGCTCCTTGCCGATTTCGATGTAGCGCAGCACGTTGTCCAGCTGGCGTTGGTCCACCACCGCGCCGACCCGGGTTTCAGGGTCGAGGGCGTGGCCGGGCTTCCAGGCCTTGAGGGCTTCCACCAGCAGCGGAATAAACTGCTCGTGGATCGAGCGTTGCACCAGCAGGCGCGAGCCGGCAGTGCAGACTTCGCCCTGGTTGAAAGCGATCGCCGCGGCCGCGGCTTCGGCCGCTTCGCGCAGGTCCGGGGCGTCGGCGAATACCACGTTGGGGCTCTTGCCCCCCGCTTCCAGCCACACCCGCTTCAGGTTGCTTTCGCCGGCGTACACCAGCAGTTGCTTGCCCACGGCGGTGGAGCCGGTAAAGGCCAGCACGTCCACGTCCATGTGCAGGGCCAGGGCCTTGCCGACGGTGTGGCCATAGCCCGGCAGGACGTTGAACACGCCCTGGGGGATGCCGGCGTCCAGGGCCAGCTGGGCGATACGGATCGCCGTCAGCGGCGACTTTTCCGACGGTTTGAGAATGAACGAGTTGCCCGCCGCCAGGGCCGGGGCAAATTTCCAGCTGGCCATGATCAGCGGGAAGTTCCACGGCACGATGGCCGCCACTACACCAGACGGTTCGCGGGTCACCAGGCCCAGTTGATCCTCGGGGGTGGCCGCGACTTCGTCGTAGATCTTGTCGATGGCTTCGGCGTTCCAGCGGATCGCGTTGGCCGTGGCGGGAATGTCGATGGCCATGGAGTCGCCGATCGGCTTGCCCATGTCCAGGGTTTCCAGGAGCGCCAGTTCTTCCTGGTGCTCAAGGATCAGCTCGGAGAAACGGATCAGGATGCGCTTGCGCTCGGCTGGGGCCTGGCGCGACCAGACGCCGGACTCGAAGGCCCGCCGCGCCACCTGCACGGCGAGGTCGGCATCGGCCGCATCGGTGCTGGCGACGTTGGCCAGGAAGCGCCCGTCCACCGGGCTCAGGCATTCAAAAGTGGCGCCGCTGGCAGCGGTGCAGTACTGGCCGTCGATAAACGCCCGGCCTTCGAGGGTAAGGGACTGGAAGCGCTGCTCCCAGTCGCTGCGGGTTTTGCTCATGCTGTCGACTCCACGCAGGACTAGGCCCGGTACGAACACGGCCGGCACCGGGTTAAAAACCGGCTCGGCGCGTGTTCGTACAGGCCCCAAGGAACGGCCATCAGACCGTGTGCAGGTACCAGTTGTATTCCAGGTCGGAAATGGAGTTTTCGAACTCCGCCAACTCGCTTTCCTTACAGGCGACAAACACGTCGATGTACATCGGGTCGATGTACTTGGCCATCACTTCGCTGTCGTCCAGCACTCGCAGGGCGTCACGCAGGTTGGTCGGCAGGCTTTGTTCATTCTGCTCGTAGGAATTGCCTTCAACCGGCTCACCCGGGTCGATCTTGTTGGTCAGGCCGTGGTGAATACCCGCCAGCACCGAGGCCATCAGCAGGTAAGGGTTGGCGTCGGCGCCAGCAACCCGGTGCTCGATGCGAACCGCGTCGGCGGAACCGGTGGGCACGCGCACGGCCACGGTGCGGTTGTCGATGCCCCAGGTCGGCGAGTTCGGTACGTAGAACTGCGCACCGAAACGACGGTAGGAGTTGACGTTAGGGCAAAGGAACGCCATCTGCTGCGGCAGGGTGTCCAGTACGCCGCCGATGGCGTGGCGCAGGGCCTCGTTGCTCGCTGGATCATCGGTGGCAAAGATGTTATTGCCTTGCTTGTCGAGGATCGAGATGTGCACGTGCAGGCCGTTGCCCGCCTGGCCCGGGTAGGGCTTGGCCATGAAGGTGGTGTCCATTTCATGGTCGTAGGCGATGTTTTTCACCAGGCGCTTGAGCAACACCGCGTAGTCGCAGGCTTTGATCGGGTCGCTGACGTGGTGCAGGTTGACTTCGAACTGCGCCGGGGCGCTTTCCTTGACGATGGCGTCGGCGGGGATGCCCTGCTCTTTCGCGCCTTCGAGGATGTCTTGCAGGCAGTCGACGTATTCGTCGAGGTCATCGATCAGGTAGACCTGGGTCGAGTGCGGACGCTTGCCGGAGATCGGCGAGCGCGGCGACTGCGGCCGGCCGTTCACGTTGTCCTGGTCGATCAGGTAGAACTCCAGCTCGAAGGCGGCACAGATGGTCAGGCCCAGTTCGTCGAACTTGCTCACCACCTGGCGCAGCACTTCCCGCGGGTCGGCGAAGAAAGGCTGGCCTTCAATCTCGTGCATGGTCATCAGCAGTTGCGCGGTGGGGCGCTTCTGCCAAGGCTCGACGCACAGGGTGCCGGGGATCGGGTAGCAGATGCGGTCGGCATCACCGATGTCCAGGCCCAGGCCGGTGCTTTCCACCGTGGAGCCGTTGATATCCAGGGCAAACAGCGAGGCCGGCAGGTTAATGCCCTTCTCATAGACCTTGTGCAGCGCGGTGCGCTCGATGCGCTTGCCGCGCACCACACCGTTCATGTCTGCAATCAGCAGATCGACGTAGAGAATCTCGGGGTGTTTTTTCAGGAAAGCATTGGCTTCATTGAGTTGAATGGCACGCGGGGGGACCGACATGATGCACCTATTGTGTTAATTATTATGTTCACTGCTGTGACACGACAGCAGTCAATCCGAAAGAAAAACCGAAGTCAAGGGCCAAAATTGGTGGCTGACCGTCAATTATTTTATCCCCATCAATGCCAATACGCAGCGCAATCCGCGCCACTCAAGGGTTTCGGACGAATAGAGGTTAGAATTTTTTACATTGAAGTTGTTAATTAAAATAAACGCGGATAAGCTCTGGAAAAACTCGTTCCAGCGTGAATTTCGAGGTGATAAAAATGGCACTCAAGCCATTGATCGGCGTTACTGCGTGCATCAAAGAGATCGGCCTGCACCCCTACCACGTCAGCGGCGACAAGTACTTGCGTGCTGTCAGCGTCGCGGCCGAGGGCCTGCCCCTGATCGTTCCTTCCCTGGCGGACCTGATTGATATCGAGGATCTGCTGCGACAAGTGGATGGGCTGCTGTTTACCGGCTCGCCGTCCAATGTCGAACCCTTCCACTACCAAGGCACTCCCAGCGAGCCGGGCACCGCCCACGACCCGCAGCGCGATGCCACCACCCTGCCCCTGCTGCGCGCCGCCATTGTGGCCGGCGTGCCGGTGCTCGGCATCTGCCGTGGCTTCCAGGAGATGAACGTGGCCTTTGGCGGCAGCCTGCACCAGAAGGTGCATGAACTGCCGGGCTACATGGATCACCGCGAAGCCGACGATCCACGCATCGAGGTGCAGTACGCCCCGGCGCACTCGGTGGCGATCCAGCCCGGCGGTGTGTTCGAAGCCATGGGCCTGGCCGGCGAGATCCAGGTCAACTCGATCCACAGTCAGGGCATCGACCGCGTCGCCCCCGGGCTGCGGGTCGAAGCCGTGGCGCCGGATGGCCTGGTGGAGGCGGTGTCGGTGGAACACAGCAAGGCCTTTGCCTTCGGCGTGCAGTGGCACCCGGAATGGCAGGTGCTGTCGAATCCGGCCTACCTGCGGATCTTCCAGACTTTTGGCCAGGCGTGCCGGCAACGGGCCGCGCAACGTCGCTGAGCGCCAATCAAAAAACCCAGGCATTCAATAAGAGTCACCACGCCCGGTCCTGCGGCGAGCGCGCTTGTGCGCGCCCGACGTTCGACCTGAGCAACACACGGCAAGACCACAACAACAAATAGCGTCAGGCCGCCAGGAAGGCAGCGCCGAATCAACCCGCTCCCCCGCGGGTTGGCAATCAACCTTTGAGCCGGGCCGTATTGGCCCCGCTGCTGACACCTGTTGGGAGTTTCACATGGCAAACGCCTCCAGCACTTACCGCAAGGCCCTCGAAGGCAACCAGAGCCCGCAAAAGGTCCTGGTTAAAATCGACCGCGTGACCAAGAAGTTCGATGAAACCGTGGCCGTGGACGATGTGTCCCTGGAGATCCACCAGGGCGAGATCTTCGCCCTGCTGGGCGGTTCCGGTTCCGGAAAGTCCACCCTGCTGCGCATGCTCGCCGGCTTCGAACGCCCCACCGAAGGCCGCATCCTGCTGGATGGCGTGGACATCACCGACATGCCGCCCTACGAGCGGCCGATCAACATGATGTTCCAGTCCTACGCTTTGTTCCCGCACATGACTGTGGCGCAGAACATCGCCTTCGGCCTCAAGCAGGATCGCCTGCCGGCCAGCGAGATCGATGCCCGGGTCGAGGAAATGCTCAAGCTGGTGCACATGACCCAGTACGCCAAGCGCAAGCCGCACCAGCTGTCCGGCGGCCAGCGCCAGCGCGTGGCCCTGGCCCGCTCCCTGGCCAAGCGCCCGAAGCTGTTGCTGCTCGATGAGCCCATGGGCGCGCTGGACAAGAAGCTGCGCTCGCAGATGCAGCTTGAGCTTGTCGAGATCATCGAACGGGTCGGCGTGACCTGCGTGATGGTGACCCACGACCAGGAAGAAGCCATGACCATGGCCGAACGCATCGCCATCATGCACCTGGGCTGGATCGCCCAGACCGGCAGCCCGGTGGACATCTACGAGGCGCCGGTGAGCCGCCTGGTGTGCGAATTCATCGGTAACGTCAACGCCTTCGACGGCACCGTTACCGAAGACCTGGAAGGCTACGCGATCATCAACTGCCCGGACCTGCAACAGCAGATTTACGTCGGCCACGGGGTCAGTACCTCGGTGCAGGACAAGTCGGTGACCTACGCCATCCGCCCGGAAAAGATGCTGGTCACTACCCTCAAGCCCGACGCCCGCTACAACTGGTCCAAGGGCAAGGTGCATGACATCGCCTACCTCGGCGGCCACTCGGTGTTCTACGTCGAGCTGCCCGGCGGCAAGATCGTCCAGTCGTTCATGGCCAACGCCGAGCGCCGTGGCGCGCGGCCGACCTGGGACGACGATGTCTATGTCTGGTGGGAAGACGACAGCGGCGTGGTACTGCGCACATGAGCACTCTCAATCAGCGTTTGATCCGTGTGCTGCCCAGCGGTCGCAAGCTGGTGATTGGCATTCCTTTCCTCTGGCTGTTCCTGTTCTTCATGCTGCCGTTCTTCCTGGTGATGAAGATCAGCTTCTCGGAAGCGGCCCTGGCGATTCCGCCCTATACGGAGATCTACAGCTACGCCGAACAGAAATTCCAGCTGCTGCTGAACCTCGGCAACTATGGCCTGCTGGCCGGTGACGAGCTGTACATCTCGGCCTACCTGGGTTCGCTGAAGGTGGCCCTGCTCAGCACCCTGATGTGCCTGGCGGTGGGTTTCCCCATGGCCTACGCCATCTCCAAGACCGGCAAGGACACGCAAAACGTCCTGCTGCTGCTGATCATGATGCCGACCTGGACCGCGATCCTGATCCGCGTCTACGCCTGGATGGGCATCCTCAGCAACAACGGCCTGCTCAATGCGTTCCTGCTGTGGACCGGGCTGATCTCGCAGCCGATCGAAATCCTCAACACCAACACCGCCGTCTATATAGGCGTGGTCTACGCCTACCTGCCGTTCATGGTGCTGCCGCTGTACGCCAACCTGGTGAAGCACGACCAGAGCCTGCTGGAGGCTGCCTCGGACCTGGGTTCGAGCAACTTCAACAATTTCTGGAAGATCACTGTGCCCCTGGCCAAGAACGGCATCATCGCCGGCTGCATGCTGGTGTTCATTCCGGTGGTGGGCGAGTTCGTGATCCCGGAACTGCTGGGCGGCCCGGAAACCCTGATGATCGGCCGCGTGCTGTGGCAGGAGTTTTTCAACAACCGTGACTGGCCGGTGGCCTCGGCCCTGGCGGTGGTGATGCTGGCGATCCTGATTGTTCCAATCTTGCTGTTCAACCGCAGCCAGGCCAAAGAGATGGAGGCACGGGCATGAAACGTTTCGAATTTTCCAAACTGATGCTGGTGTTCGGCCTGTTGTTCATCTACCTGCCGATGCTGATCCTGGTGATCTACTCGTTCAACGCCTCGAAGCTGGTGACGGTGTGGGGCGGCTGGTCGATCAAGTGGTACGTCGGCCTGCTGGATAACCAGCAGTTGATGGGCTCGGTGGCGCGCTCCCTGGAGATCGCCTGCTACACCGCCGTCGCCGCAGTGGCCCTGGGCACCCTGGCGGCCTTCGTGCTGACCCGGGTCACCCGCTTCAAGGGCCGCACGCTGTTCGGCGGCCTGGTCACCGCGCCGCTGGTGATGCCTGAAGTGATCACCGGTTTGTCGTTGCTGTTGCTGTTCGTGGCCATGGCGCAATTGATCGGCTGGCCGATGGAGCGTGGCATCGTCACCATCTGGATTGCCCACACCACATTCTGCGCTGCCTATGTAGCCGTGGTAGTCTCCGCGCGCCTGCGGGAACTGGACCTGTCCATCGAAGAAGCGGCCATGGACCTGGGGGCACGACCATTCAAGGTGTTCTTCCTGATCACCATCCCGATGATCGCGCCGTCCCTGGCGGCCGGCGGCATGATGTCCTTTGCCCTGTCCCTGGATGACCTGGTGCTGGCCAGCTTCGTGTCCGGCCCGGGTTCCACCACCTTGCCGATGGAAGTGTTCTCGGCGGTGCGCCTGGGGGTCAAACCCGAGATCAACGCCGTGGCCAGCCTGATTTTGCTGGCGGTGTCCCTGGTGACCTTCCTGGTCTGGTACTTTGGCCGCCGCGCCGAAGCCAATCGCAAACGCGCGATCCAGGAAGCCATGGATTTCACCGCCAATGAATCCTGGCAGCCACCGGCGGCAAAAAAACCGGCTGTATCGACGCCTGCGACAGCCTGAGCCGCCGCTTCGCCAGCAAGCTGGCTCCTACGGACCACACAAACCTGTAGGAGCCGGCTTGCCGGCGAAGGCGTCCACCCCGATATCCACCTTGCAAACGCAGCAATCTGCACAATAAGAAATGGAGTTGTAGTGATGAAAATGCTTGGCAGGACTCTGCTCTCACTGTCCTTGATGGGCGTACTGGTTACCGCTGCCCAGGCCAACGACAAAGTGCTGCGCGTCTACAACTGGTCGGACTATATCGCCCCGGACACCCTGAAGAAGTTCGAGGCCGAGACCGGTATCCACGTCACCTACGACGTGTTCGACAGCAACGAAACCCTGGAAGCGCGCCTGCTCACCGGCAAATCGGGCTACGACATCGTAGTGCCGTCCAACAGCTTCCTGGCCAAGCAGATCAAGGCCGGGGTCTACCAGCCCCTGGACAAGTCGCGGTTGAGCAACTGGAAGAACCTCAACCCGGTGCTGCTGAAGAACGCTTCCGCCAGCGACCCGGACAACGCCCACGCCTTCCCTTATATGTGGGGCTCGATCGGCATCGGCTATAACCCGGACAAGGTCAAGGCCGTCTTGGGTGCCACCGCACCGACCAACTCCTGGGACCTGCTGTTCAAGCCGGAGAACGCCGAGAAGCTCAAAGCCTGCGGCATCAGCTTCCTCGACTCACCGACCGAAATGATCCCTGCGGCCCTGCACTACCTGGGCTACCCGGTCACCAGCAAGGACAAGGCACAGATCCTCGAAGCCGAGGCGCTGTTCATGAAGATCCGCCCTTACGTGACCTACTTCCATTCGTCGAAGTACATCTCCGACCTGGCCAACGGCAACATCTGCGTAGCCGTGGGTTACTCCGGCGACGTGCTGCAGGCGCGTTCCCGCGCCGAAGAGGCCGGCAACAAGGAGAAGGTCGCGTTCAGCATTCCCAAGGAAGGCGCCGGCAGCTTCTACGACATGATGGCGATCCCCAAGGATGCGACCAACGTCGACAACGCCTACCTGTTCATGAACTTCCTGATGCGCGCGGACATCATCGCCGAGGTCACCAACAGCCTGGGCTACAGCAACGCCAACTCGGCGGCCACGCCGCTGGTGGACGAAGCGATCCGCAACGACCCGGCGTCGTACCCACCGCAGGCGGTACTGGCGACCCTGTACGCCGTACCTGACCAGCCGATTGCCATCCAGCGCGTGATGAACCGTGGCTGGACGCGGATCAAGCTCGGCAAGTAACCCTCGTTGCCCGCCTGCGCGGCGGCCCCCCTCTTCCGTTCACGTCGCGCCTTACCACCGCGACACTTCTGCGAACGGCTTCACCCCGCTCCCTCGGCTGGGGTGAATCCTTGGCGCCTTCGGGCGCCTTTTTTGTGCCTGCCCCAAAGCCGCAAGAGCGCAAGCAACGGTCGCGGCGGACAGGCGCAACCGCACTGGCAGCGGTTCTGCAAGCCAGCGGCCGGGCAATCCCGGCCCAAGGCTGGCTGCAAGGCCACAGAGTAGCCGCCAAGCACCGCCTCAGAGCACTGGCGATAGAGCCCTTGGAAACCTCACCGACGACGCAGTAAAGTGGCCCCCCGCCCATCGCCACCTGCGCTATCGGGCATTGCTTCCAAGGATCGGTTCCATGCCAGCCAGCGTCACTGCCTGCTCGTTGCTCGCCTCGTCGAGCATCGCCGCCTTCGCCCCGGGCGCGACCTTCATCGACTGCCGCCACACCCTGGCGAATGACCCCGAACGTACGGCCATGCGCCACCTGCTGATCCTGATGAGCCAGACCCCGGCCTGGATCGAGCGGATGATGGGCCTGCGCAACCGCGTGGTGCAGCTGTTCGGCCTCAAGGACCTGGGGCACCTGAGGCACATCGACCTGGCCCGGGCGGACGAGGATTACCAGGCGGGCGACCGGGTCGGCATCTTCACCCTGATCTCCCAGAGCCCCGACGAGGTGCTGGTGGTGGACCGCGACAAGCACCTGGACGTTTACCTGTCCCTCAACCGCCTACCGCTGACCGCCGAGGGCCAACGCCCGGTGGTGCTGTCGACCCTGGTCCACCCGCACAATCTGCTGGGGCGCCTGTACATGCTGCCGGTGGCGCCGTTCCATCGGATCATCGCACCCATGACCCTGGCCAATATCAATGCCCACTAAACCGCCCCTCAAGGATTTTGCCGTGCAGACACCCGAGTTCGATGTTGTTGTCGTGGGCCTGGGCGCCATGGGCGCCGCCACTCTCTATCAGCTGGCCAAGCGCGGCGTGAAGGTCGCGGGCATCGACCGTTTCGCCCCGCCCCACGACCAGGGCTCCAGCCACGGCGACACCCGCATCACCCGCCAGGCGGTGGGCGAAGGCGCGGCCTATGTACCCCTGGCGATCCGTTCGCAACAGATCTGGCGCGAGCTGGAAGCCGAGCTCGAGGTCGAGCTGTTCGAGCAGTGCGGGGTACTGGTGATGACCGCCAGCACCCCGGCGCAACGCCCGGCGAATGAACAGGACTTCACCGACCACAGCATCGAACTGGCCCGGCGCTACGGGATCGAGCACGAAGTGCTGGACGCCAACGGGATTCGCCAGCGCTTCCCGCAGTTCGCACCTCTGGATGACAGCGCCCGGGGCTACTTCGAACCCGGCGGCGGCTATGTGCGTCCGGAACGCTGCATCGACGCGCAACTGACCCGTGCCCGGCAACTGGGGGCAACCCTGATCACCGGCCAGACGGTGCTGGAGCTGAAGCCTCAGGATGACGGGGTGCACATCATCAGCGACGGCTCGCGGCTGTTTGCCCGGCAAGTCATTGTCAGCGCCGGCATGTGGTCCGCGCAGTTGCTGGGCGCGCCCTTCGATTCGCTGCTGCAGGTGTGCCGCCAGCAGCTGTACTGGTTCCGCCTGGATGAACCCGAGCGCTACCCGGCCCGCTCCCCCAGCTTCATCCTCCACAGCGCCGATGACGTGGACGCCTGCTACGGCTTTCCGCCGATTCCCGGCGAAGGCAGCGTGAAGATCGCCACTGAGCAATACAGCGCCAGCAGCCAGCCCGACAGCCTCGACCGCCAGCCCAGCAGCGCCGACGCCCAGCGCCTGTTCCGCGACCTGGTGGCACCGCATATCGCTGGCCTGGCGCCCGAACTGGTGAAATCCAGCGTCTGCGCCTACACCGTGACCGCGGATTCGGGCTTCATCATCGACCGCCACCCGCACCTGGCCAATGTCACCGTGGTCAGCGCCTGCTCCGGCCATGGCTTCAAGCATTCGGCGGCGATTGGCGAGGCCCTGGCGCAACAGCAGGTGGACGGACGCAGCAAAATCGACCTGAGCAGTTTTTCCCTGCAGCGCTTCAACTGATAACCACGGCCCTGTTTCGGGGGCCGCGATGAAAAAAAATCTGCAGGCTGGCGTTTTTCGCTGCTTATCTGCCGTTTTCAGCCTTGCCGGTTGGCCCAGTCTCTACGATTCTTTAGAAACCCCTCAGGGCGACGTATCGCCGCCCCACGTAGAACAACCGGAGCGCCCCATGAAGAGCGTCGCAGAACTGCTGAAACTCAAGGCCAAGCACAACCAGCAAGTGCACACCATTGCCCCGCACCAGATGGTCCTGGAAGCGCTGATGCTGATGGCCGAGAAAAACGTCGGCGCCTTGCCAGTGATGGAGCACGGCGTGGTGGTCGGGGTCATCAGCGAGCGTGACTATGCGCGCAAGCTGGTGCTCCATGGCCGCTCCTCGGTGGGCACCCCGGTGAGCGCGATCATGAGTTCGCCGGTGATCACCGTGGACACCCACCAGAGCGTGGATCGCTGCATGAGCATCATGACCGAGAGCCATCTGCGGCACCTGCCGGTGGTGGAGAACGGCCAGTTGCTGGGTTTGCTGTCCATTGGCGACCTGGTCAAGGAAGCGATTGCCGAGCAGGCCGACCTGATCCGCCAGCTGGAGCAGTACATCCGCGGCGAATAACCCCGCAAGCCTTGCATCGCCCCAACCGGCGCCTTCGCTGGCAAGCCAGCTCCTACACAAGCCCCACAAGATTGCACAGCCCCCGTAGGAGCCGGCTTGCCGGCGAACAGGCTCGCAAGCCTTACATCGCCCCAACCAACGCCTTCGCTGGCAAGCCAGCTCCTACACAAACCCCACAAAATTGCACAGCCCCGTAGGAGCCGGCTTGCCGGCGAACAGGCTCGCAAGCCTTGCATCGCCCCAACCGACGCCTTCGCTGGCAAGCCAGCTCCTACACAAGCCCCACAGAATTGCACAGCCCCCCCGTAGGAGCCGGCTTGCCGGCGAACAGGCTCGCAAGCCTTGCATCGCCCTAACCAGCGCCTTCGCTGGCAAGCCAGCTCCTACACAAGCCCCACAAAATTGCACAGCCCCCGTAGGAGCAGGCTTGCCGGCGAACAGGCTCGCAAGCCTTGCATCGCCCTAACCAGCGCCTTCGCTGGCAAGCCAGCTCCTACACAAGCCCCACAAAACTGCACAGTCCCCGTAGGAGCCGGCTTGCCGGCGAACAGGCTCGCAAGCCTTGCATCGCCCTAACCAGCGCTTTCGCTGGCAAGCCAGCTCCTACACAAGCCCCACAAATTGCACAGCCCCCGTAGGAGCCGGCTTGCCGGCGAACAGGTTCGCAAGCCTTGCATCGCCCCAACCGGCGCCTTCGCTGGCAAGCCAGCTCCTACAGTGGGTGGGGCGGTGTCTGGACGGGGAATTGCACGCGAACTTCGAATCCATCGTCACGGCCGCTGGCCGGTGAGGCCAGTTGCAGTTGGCCGCCCACGCCCTGGACGATGCTCTGGGCAATCGCCAGCCCCAGCCCGGAACCGCTGGCCTCGCTGTTGCCGCGCACGAAACGTTCAGTCAGGCGTTGCAGTACGTCCGCTGGTACCAGCGGCCCGCCATTGCTTACCCGCAAACAACCGTCGGCGCTAAGGCTGACATCCACCGGCTGTGCCGGATCGCCGTACTTCAGGGCATTCTCGATCAGGTTGCGCAGCAGGATGCCAAAGGCGTCCGGATCGATGGCGGTGCACACCTGGGTCACCTCCGGCAGCTGCAGTTGAATCCGTGGGGCGCCGCCGCGATTCCACTCCGCAACGCCATGGGCCAGCAGCGGAATCAGGTCCTCGGGGGTTTCGGACAACAGCCCGCCGCCCTCGGCCTTGGCCAGTTGCATGAGCTTTTCCGAGAGCCGGGCCAGCTCCCGCAGCGCGTTCTCGATCTTCGCCGCCCGTACCTGCAGCGGGCCTTGCGGGGCTTCCTGGCGCAGGCGCTGGATCTGCGCCAGGGTCGCCGCCAGGGGCGTGCGCAGTTCATGGGCGCTGTTGGCGGTAAAGCTGCGCTCGGTTTCCAGGGCCTTGCGCAGGCGCTCCAACAGATGGTTGACCGCTTCTGCCAGGGGATCGATTTCTGCCGGCAGGCGCGCCACCTTGATCGGTGACAAGTCGCCCACGCCCCTTGCCTCCACCGCCCGCCGATAAGCCAGCACGCTGCGCAGGCTGACCCGGACGAACAGCCAGGTGCCCAACAGGCTGATGGGGATCAAGCCAAGCAAGGGCAGCAGCAAGGCAAACAGCGCCTCCCGGGTGGCTTCGCGGCGATGGGCCAGGGGCTCGGCGATTTCGATGACGATCGAGCCATTCTCGACGCTGGCGCTGTACAGGCGGTAGTGGTCGGTGGTGGTAAAGCCCGGGGCGGTTCGGTGGCTGAAGATCTTCAGCTTGGCGTCGTGGGAGCGCATCAGGATCCGCCCTTCGGCATCGCGCACCAGGTAAGTCAGGTACTCGCTGTCCATCTTCAGGGTCGCCACGTGACGTGCCCGGCGCGGCCCGCTGCGGTTGCCGATCTCCAGCGCAGCCAGGGGCAGAAGACGCTGGGCAGTCGCTTCCAGGGCGCTGTCGAAGGTTTCGTTCAGTTCATGCTGGATCACCAGCCAGGTGCCGGCAGTGGCCCCCAGCCAAAGCAGGGTCATGCCCAGGGTCAGCCCCAGGCTCAGGCGTTTTTGCAGGCTGATCGGGCGCTTCATCCGGGCATCAGCCGGTAGCCCATGCCGCGCACGGTTTCGATCAGTTCGCGCCCAAGTTTCTTGCGCAAACGGCTGACGTAGACCTCGATGGTGTTGCTCTCGATTTCCGCGCCGAAGGCATACAGCCGCTCCTCCAGCTGGGATTTGGAGAGCAAGGCACTGGGGCGCTGGACAAAGGCCTCGAACACCGCCCATTCGCGGGCGGTGAGGTCGACGATAGTGCCACCGCGCTGCACGGTACGGGCGCTCAGGTCCACCTGCAGCTCGCCGAGGCGGATCTGTGGATTGGGGTTGCCGCTGTAGCGCCGGGCCACCGCGGCGACCCGCGCCGACAGTTCGAACAGGTCGAAGGGCTTGACCAGGTAGTCGTCGGCGCCGGCATTGAGCCCGGCGATGCGCTCGGAAATCTGGTCCTGGGCGGTGAGGATAATCACCGGCGTCACGTCCCCGGCGCTGCGCCGCTGGCGTAAAAACTCCAGGCCGCGCCCGTCGGGCAGCATCAGGTCCAGCAAGATCAGGTCGTAGGACGTGCTGGCGACACCGGCCCGGGCCTGCTCCAGGCGCTGTACCCAATCCACGGCATGGCCATCGTCGGCGATCTGCTCACGCACCGCCTCCCCCAATCCCGCCGCATCCTCGACCAATAACACCCGCATCGACGCTCTCTCCTGATCTGTGTGGTGACGCAGCTTAACCGCCGAACCTGACGTGAATCTGAAGCCCCCCAGCGGTGGCCAGGAATAACCCTCAGGTTAACCACAACGCCCTCTGGCCACCGGAGCCAGATCAGCAAAAGCAGCTGTTGCGCAGACAGCGTCTGGCTCGGCTTTTTTTCAACGCCCTTCAGGTTGCTGTCAGCTAAACAGCCCAGGCTGCAGGCACATTTCTTCAAAGGACCGCCTCATGAAAACCCTTGTTGTCGCCAGTTGCCTCGCCACCGCCATGGCCCTGCCGGGGCTGGCCCAGGCCCGTGAAGTGACGCTGACCACCCACCTCAAGCCCTACAACGGCAGTGGCGCCTACTTGGCGATCTACCTCACCGACGCCCAAGGCGTCTATCAACAGACCCTGTGGGTCGCCGGCAAGAAGGCCAAATACTACAAGCACCTGTCGGGCTGGGCTCGGGGCAGTGGCCTGGCGCCGGCCCAGTACGACGGCATCAGCGGTGCCAGCGTCGGCAGCGGCGAGACCCTGACCGTCAGTGCCGAGCTGGCAGACAGCCTGATCGACGCCGGGTATCAGATCCGCATCGACAGCGCCGTGGAGGACCTGCGCGATGTCCGTGCCGAGCTCATCCTGCCGCTGACGCTCCAGGGCGCGGGCCAGCCGGCCAACGGCAGTACCTATGTGCAGTCGTTGCGCTACGACCTGTAATCACCTCGCTGCCAGGAGACTCAATCATGCTGCGCTCGTTGCACGCAATTCCCGGGCTGATCGCCGCCGTGCTGGTGATGCTGCTGGCCATCAGCGGCGCGACCCTGGCGCTGAACCCGGCGCTGGAACACCTGCACACGCCACAACCGGCGGCCGGGCAGGTCTCGGTCGGGCAACTGGCCGGGCGCCTCGCCGCGCATCTGCAGGGGGTGGAGCGGATCCAGCGCACGCCTTCGGGCACGCTGATCGTCTACCACAGCCAGGACGGCCAGGCCGTGGCCAGCAGCGTCGACCCGCTGACCGGCGAGGTGCTCGCACCTTACGCGCCGTCGTCCTTCAGCCGCTGGGTCAAGGAGCTGCACCGCTCGCTGTTCCTCGGTACTGCGGGCCACGGCGTAACCGCCCTGGGCGCCCTGGCGCTGCTCTTGCTGTCTATCTCCGGGGCCTCGCTGCTGGCTCGCCGCGCCGGTGGCTGGGGCAAGCTGCTGCGCCCGCTGCGAGGCAACTTCAGCCAGCGTTGGCACGCCGAGCTCGGGCGCCTGGCCACCCTTGGCCTGTTGCTGTCGGCCCTGAGCGGGCTGTACCTGGCGGCCAGCACCTTCGGCCTGATCGCCGAGGGCAGCCAGAGCGAACCGGCCTTGCCCTCCGCACTCAGCACCGGCCCCGCACTGCCGGTGGCCAACCTGCCGGCGCTGCAGGCGCTCGACCTGAACGACCTGCGTGAACTGGTCTACCCCGCAGACCCCCAGGACCTCTACGCCCTGCGTACCACCGCTGGCGAAGGCTATGTCGATCCGGCCAGCGGCGCCCTGCTGTCCTTCCAGCCTTATGACGCTACGCACCACGCCTATGCCCTCCTCTACCAACTGCACACCGGCGAGGGCCTGTGGTGGCTCGGTCTGTTGCTGGGAAGCTGCGCCCTCAGCGTGCCGTTCATGAGCATCACCGGCCTGCTGCTGTGGTGGCGCCGGCGCCGTGCCGACACACCGATCCGCGACAACAGCCCGGCCCGCAGCGCCGATTGCATCATCCTGGTGGGCAGCGAAAACCACAGCACCTGGGGTTTTGCCCGCACCCTGCAGCAGACCCTGGTGGCGGCTGGACGCAAGGTCCACAGCGCGCCGATGAACCAGCTGCAAAGCAACTACCCCATGGCCCGCGAGTTGCTGATTCTCAGTGCCACCCACGGCGATGGCGATGCCCCGGCCTCGGCCAGCGGGTTCCTGTCACGCCTGGGACAACATCCACTGGCGCCGGAGCTGAAGTTTGCCGTGCTGGGTTTTGGCGACCGCCAGTTCCCGCGCTTCTGCGGCTTTGCCGAGCAGGTGCAGACCGCCTTGGCCGCCAGCGGCGCGCAACCGCTGCTGCCCCTGGACACCATCAACCGCCAATCCCCCCAGGAGTTTCAACGCTGGGGCCGGGCGCTGGGCCAGACCCTGGGCCTGGAGCTGGATTTGCAACATCAGGCCGAAGCCCTGCCCAGCCATTGCCTGGAGCTGGTGGAGTCCGTGGCCTATGGCGCCCAGGTCCAGGCCCCGACCCAGATCCTGCGCTTCAAGGCTCCGACTGACCGCTCCGGGCAAGCGCTGCCCGAGTTCCAGGCCGGCGACCTGGTGGGCATTTTGCCCCCCGGCGGCCAGCAGCCGCGCTTCTATTCCCTGGCCAGCAGTCGCGCCGACGGTGTGTTGGAGATCTGCGTGCGCAAGCACCCCGGCGGCCTGTGCTCGGGTTTTCTCCATGACTTGCAACCGGGTGCGCGGATTCAGGGTTTCATCCAGCCCAACCCGCAATTTCGTCCGCTGCTGGGCGCGCAACCGGTGATCCTGATCGGGGCCGGCACCGGGATCGGCCCCCTGGCGGGTTTTATCCGCGGCAACCGGGCCCGGCAACCGATGCACCTGTACTGGGGCGGGCGCGACCCGGCCTCGGACTTTCTCTACGAGCCGGAACTCAAGGGCTACCTCGCCGACCAGCGCCTGACCGCCCTGCGTGCGGCCTTCTCCCAGGTCCAGGAACATTTCTATGTGCAGGACCGGCTGCTCGCCGATGCCCTGGCCGTGCGCCGGCTGATGGAAAAAGGCGCCCAGGTGCTGGTCTGCGGCAGCCGGGACATGGCCAAGGGAGTGATGCAGGCCCTGGACGAAGTGCTGGCACCGCTCAATCTCAGCGTACTGACCCTCAAGGCCCAAGGACGTTACCGTGAAGATGTCTACTGAAACCGCCGACTGGCAGCGCTACAGCCTCAACGGCCCGACCATGGGCAGCCGCTACACCGCACTGTTCTATGCCGCCCCGGGGTTCGCCACCCAGGACCTTGCCGAGCGCCTGGCCCAGGCCGTGGAACGGGTTGAGCAGCAGATGTCGAGCTGGAACCCCGAGTCCGACCTCAGCCGCCTCAATGCCGCTCCCCCGCATCGCTGGATGACCGTGCCCAGGGAGCTGATGAACGTCATCAGCACCGCTTTGCGGATCAGCGAACAATCCGGCGGGGCCTTTGAGCTCGCCGTGGGTGACCTGGTGCAGGGCTGGGGGTTTGGTCCCGGTACCCGGACCCTGGGTCCGCCGGCCCTGGCTGAGCAAGGCCGCAAGCGCCGCGCCCCGGCCGGCTACGCCTTGGTGCTGGAACCACGGCGCCAGCGCCTGCGCAAGCGCGCCAAGGTGCAGCTGGACCTCAACGGCATTGCCAAGGGCTTTGGCGTCGATGAACTGGCTCGCGCCCTAGACGCCTCGGGCATCCATGATTACCTGGTGGGGATCGACGGCGAAATGCGCGCCAAAGGCAGCAAGCCCGCCGGGCAGCCCTGGACCGTAGCGCTGGAGAAACCCCTGCGCGGCGTACGCGAAGTGATGGGGGTCATGGAAATCAGCAATGCCGCCATCGCCACCTCCGGCGACTACCGGCAGTGGGTGGAGATCGCCGGGCAGTCCTATGCCCACACCCTGGACCCGGCCACCGGCATGCCCCTGGACAATCGCCTGGCGGCGGTCAGCGTAGTGGCCAGCAGTTGCATGCTGGCCGATGCCTGGGCCACTGCGTTGCTGGTGCTCGGTGAAATCGAGGGGCCACGGCTGGCCCAGGAGCGCGGCATGGATGCCTTGTTCGTGATTCGCGACGGTACGCAGTGGCGGGAAGTGTCTATTGTGGGCGGAGAGTTGCAGGCCCGGATCGACACCCGCTGAACCATTGTTCGCTGCCCCAGTATTTTCAACTCCAACAACCTGAGCCCATTAGTCCGATGAAATTCATGCACCGACACCGCGAGCTGCACCGCAACGACCGTATTGGCTGGCTGCGTGCCGCCGTCCTGGGCGCCAACGACGGCATTGTGTCCACCGCCAGCCTGTTGATCGGCGTGGCGGCGGCCAGTGCCAGCCACAGCACGTTGCTGGTGACCGGGATGGCCGGCCTGGTGGCTGGCGCCATGTCCATGGCGGCCGGGGAATACGTTTCCGTGCATTCCCAGGCGGACACCGAACAGGCCGACCTGGCCCGGGAACGGGCGGAGCTGGCCGATAATCACCCAGCCGAACTCAACGAACTGGCGCACATCTATCAGACCCGCGGGGTCGATCCGCAACTGGCGCGACAAGTCGCGGTGCAACTGATGGCCCACGACGCTCTGGGTGCCCATGCCCGGGATGAACTGGGCATCAGCGAAGCCCTGGCGGCCAACCCGCTGCAAGCGGCACTGGCCTCGGCGGCAAGTTTTGTGGTGGGCGCCGCACTGCCCCTGGCGGTGACCTTCCTGGCCCCTGAGCACAAGGTGGTGCCGTGGATTGGCGGTATGTCCCTGGTGTTTCTCGCAAGCCTCGGGGCCGTGGCCGCCCGTGCCGGTGGCGCCAAGGTGCTGCTGGGCGCCTGGCGCGTAACCCTCTGGGGTGCATTGGCCATGGGCATCACTGCCGCTGTCGGCAGCGCCTTTGGCACTGTGGTCTGACGGGCTCAGGCACATGAGCTTGCCAGTGCCCTGACTGGCGCCTGCGCTGGCACACGGCACAGGCCCCGCGCGGCACAAGCTGCCGGGGCTGTTCACCGGACGTTCGGTACTCGGCGGCTCATCAGCTGCTTACGCTGACTACCGGGTCCGGGCTTTCTAAACACCCTGAAATAGTAAATCCAGCCGCTGCGCGCCCCGCCCCAACCCTGGCATCAGGTGCCTGAATACGGGCTCCAGGCGGTCGTCGCAGAGTGCCGAAGCCGATTCTCAAGCAGCCCGGACCTTACTTGCGTCACGAATAAGAAACGTCTTGCCTCCAGCTCTTGTTACCATTGCGCATATTTGCGTGAAGATTTGATGACAGGCAGGTTATTTGTGAAGTTGATCCGTAGTTGCCTACAACACCCTCTTGCACCCTTGTGCGTTCTGTTCGGCCTGCTGTTGCTGGTGCCCATGGGCGCGCGCCTGGCCCTGGGCTGGTCCAACCCGCTGGGCTATCTCTCGGACCTGGCCAGCGCCAGCCTGCTGACCCTGCTGCTGTACCGCCGCCCCTGGTGGCTGGCGTTGCCGGTGCTGCTGGTCTGGGCCCTGTTGACCCTGGTCAGCGCCGAGCTGGTGAGTGCCGTGGGGCGCATGCCCAACCTCGCCGACCTGCACTACCTGGTGGACCCGCAATTCGTCGGCAACTCCACCGGTGGCGGCCTGACCCATCCAGACCTGGGCCTGGCCTTGCTGCTGGGACTGGTGCTGTGGCTGATCATCCAGCGCACCAGCCGTGGCGTGACGGCCCCAGCCCTGCCGCGCCCGGTCTGGGCGGTACCGCTGGTGTTGCTGCTGGCCCATGGCACCACTCAGTACCTGAAACCCAGCGAAGCCGATCAATGGCAGCTGTTCAACCTGCCCCACCAGGCCCTGGCCACCGCCGTAGGCCAGGCGCAGATGCAGGTGGAAGACTGGCTGGAAGGCGACGTCGTCGATGTGCCGCCGCAGATGGCCGGCCTGACCCAGCTCGACCTTGAAGGCCAACCGCTGCTGGCTTCCGCGGGCCGCGCGCGCAACGTGCTGCTGATCACCCTGGAAGGTATTCCCGGCGCCTACATCAAGACCAATCGCGAGGCCATGAACAGCCGCTATCAGGAAAACCTGATGCCCAACCTCAGTGCCTGGGCCGAACGTGGAATGAACACCCCGGACTATGTGCTGCACAGCCACCAGACCATCCGCGGCCTGTACGCGATGCTTTGCGGCGACTACGACAAGCTCGACAACGGCACCCCCAAGGGCGTCGAAATGCTCACCCAGGACCAGCGCAACAAGGCCTGCCTGCCGGCACAGATGCACAAGTTCGGCTTCGCCACCCATTACCTGCAAGGCGCCGGCCTGCGCTTCATGGCCAAAGACAAGATCATGCCGCACATCGGCTTCGACGCCACTCACGGCCTGGAATGGTTCAGCAACGCCAACTACCTGGACTTCCCCTGGGGCAAGGACGACAAGGCCTTCTTCGAAGGTGCGCTGACCTACGTCGACCAGCTCAAACAGAAGAAAAAGCCGTGGATGCTGACCCTGCTGACCGTGGGCACCCACCAGCCCTACTCGGCCCCCGAGGAATACCTGGAGCGTTATGAGACGCCGAAACAGGCCGCCGTCGGTTACCTCGACGATGCCCTCGGCCAGTTCCTCAGCGAGCTGGAGCGCAAGGGCGTGCTCAAGGACACCCTGGTGATCATCACCTCCGACGAGTCCCACGGCCTCGACGGCGTACGCCTGGCCTCGTCCTGGGGCTTCAACCTGATGCTCGCGCCGGAGCAGGCGCAACTGCCCCACCTGAAGTCCGGCACCTACGGCCACATCGACCTCAGCGCCTCGGTGCTGGACTACTTCGGCCTGCCGGTGCCCGCCAGCCTCAGTGGCCGCTCGCTGTTTCGCGACTACGCAACAGGCCGGGAAATCATGTCCTACACCAACGGCAAGCTGCGCTACCACGACGGCCAGGGCACCTTCACCGAGTGCGACTTCCAGCAGCGCTGCCGCTACTACGCAAGCCCCGGCTTCATTGCCGACAGCGCCACCCTGCAGGGCCAGTACGGCGGCCAGCGTGCGCGGCAGGTCGTCGCCCGGGCCGACAACCTGGATCGCAGCCTGCTGCAATCGCCGTTGAACCAGCACTACCAGTTCGGCAGCCCGGCGATCATTCCGCTGCAGGCACAGATCAAGGATGACTGGGCCGACAACCTGATCGGCGCCCAGTACCTGGAAATGCCCAAGGGCTCGCAGACCCGAGTGCGCTTCACGGTGCGCTCCGCCGACCCGCAACAGAGCGCCTACATCCTGCTCAAGGGCAAAGAGCTGGAACAGGACGTGCCCCTGGGCCTGCCGGACGAGATGCTGGTGACCCCCGACCAGCCACTGCAGATGGACTTCAGCTTCGACAACCCGCAGACCCGCAAGGCGTTCTCCTTCCACCTGCTGGGCTACGGCCTGGGCGCGGTGGAAGTCAGCGACTTCAGCGTGATTACCGAGCTACCGGGGCAAAGCGAAGGGGCCAGCGAAGTCCAGGACGACGACAGCGCCCAGTCCAGCTGAGGCCTCTCGCACTGCAGGTCAGCACCTGACCCGCAGTGCCCGGCATCAGCAGAAACAACCGCAGGCGCAGGGGCGTTGCGGCCTACTGGCTGCGCAGCACAGCAGTTGCAAGACGCCGATCGCCGATGCGCCCTCAGCGCTCGCCCCGACGCGCCACCAGCACCGTCACCGGGGCCACCGCGAACGCCACTTCGCCCAGGGTTTCGACGCTGCGAAAACCACTGGCGTGCAACGCCTCCTGCAACTCACCCTGGTCACTCACCCGGCGCCCGAGCATCTGCATCGACAGGTAATAGGTCAGTACCCGTTGCGCCGTCCGTGTATCGCCGGGGCATTCCGCATGGGCGCTGACCAGCACTCCGCCAGGACGCAGGGCCGCGTGGATCCTGGCCAGGGTCGCCGCCAGGTCCGGGACGAAATGCAGCACCGAGGAGCACCAGATCAGGTCATAACCCTGGCCGATGTCGTCTACCGCCAGGTCACCCCCGAGTACCCCAACCCGTGCCTCAAGGCCCGCCTGGCGGATGTTCTGCGCCGCCACTGTCACGGTCGGCGCAAAATCGAAAACCGTCGCCCGTAGCTGCGGGTACTCGCGGGCCAGGGCAAGCGCCACATAACCCGGGCCGCCGCCCAGGTCGAGCAACTGCCTGGCACTGGCCATCTCGGGAATCCGCGCCAGCAGCCGCAGCGCCACATCGCAGGTGACCGCCTGCTGCTCCTGGGCGATCTGCACCCGCGCCGCCGCAGTCCACTGTTCGACGCTTCGCGCCGGGTCCGGCAGTGGCGTGGCCGGCTGGCCGCTGCGCAGTTGTTGTCCCAACTGCCCGGCGAATTGCCGCAGGCCACGCAGGCGAAAGCGCCAGGCCGCGCCACAGTTCAGGGACGAAGTGCTGCACAGATAGTCCCGGGCCAGCGCCGTGGGCCAGTAGCGCGGCATCGGTCCTGGGTCCCGTTCCAGCAGTTGCAGGGCCCAGAGCAATTCCAGCCAGTGCCCGGTATTGCCTGGATCGAGTTGCAAGTGCGCGGCAACCTCGGCGGCATTGGCTGGCTGCACCAGCCACTCGAACAGTTGCCATTCCAGGGCCAGGTCCAGGGCTTCGGCCTGCACCGCCGCCAGGTTCAGATCCCAATAGGGCTGCATGGGATGGGGAGTGCTCAGGCTGGAGGTCGATGCGGGGCTGAGTTGAGTATTCATATCGGGGCCTTCCTGGGAATGAGTCGAATGCGCACGCTCAAGCGCGGGGCGCGTTGCCGTGGCGAGCTGTTGCCCTCCGGGCAATTCTTCATGACCGGCCCATCAGCGCCGGCCACTGCGTTTGCGCGCAGGCTGATCTCCAGCACACGAGGGTCGCGCAGTGCCTGCAACTTGCGCTGACGGTACGGGCGGGAACATGCTATCGACTAACGCGAACGCTTATCATCTGTGTTCATATGCACAACGGATCCATTCATCTGCGCCTCGGCGCCCCTGGGGAGATCGGCATCTTGGCCTCGTCACCGAACCTGTCGCAGTCGTATCGGGTCACCTCCGACGACCCTCGCCTGTGTCTCGCCCGCGCCGATGGCTGGAGCCGTCAGCAACTGCCGGAAGCCCTCGGCCAGTGCTATTGCGAGCACCTGGCCCTGAGTGAAGACTTGCTGCTGGTGCGCTCGCGCTACTTGCCCACACGTCAGTTGATCGAGGAAACCGGCCCCTCCCATGGCTGCGCAATGCTGGTGATCACCTTCGGCCTGCAAGGCGAGTCCGGCTATCGCAGCAGCGACGGTGCACACCTGGCGTTTCGCGCCCGGCACACCACGGTCAGTGCCTTCCAGCACAGCCAGGGCGAACGCTGCTACCAGACCGGCGACAGCGTTGCGCAATTGCGCCTGCTGGTCAGCGAACGCCTGCTCGGCACCTATCTGGGCGCGGCAACGGCAGGCGAACTACTGGGCAACGGCCAACTGCGCCAGCTGGCTTTCCAGCGCACCTCGGCGGCCAGCAGCAGCCTGGCCCACAGCCTGTTCGGCGGCCTCCAGCCTGTCGCCACTGCCAGCCTCGACCGGCACATCCATTGCCTCAGCCTGCTCAGCGAACAGCTCAGATACCTGGCCCCGGCAGCGCCTCGGAGCAGCCCGCAATTCAGTGCCCAGGACCTGGAAAAACTTGAGCGGGTGCGCGAGATCATGCTGGCCCAGCTCGACCAGCCGCTGACCGTGGCCTACCTGTGTGCGGCGGTGGGGCTCAATGAATTCAAGCTCAAGAGCGGCCTGCGTTATCGCTTCGACGCCACGCCCCAGCGCATGCTCCTGGAGCTGCGCATGCGTCATGCCTACCGGCTGCTGGAAAACGGCTGCCAGGTGGCCCAGGCGGGGTATCAGGTGGGCTACCGTTTCCCGAACAATTTCAGCGTCGCCTTCAGCCGGTTCTTCGGCCAGTCGCCCAAGTCGGTGTTCGGCAAACGCCGCTGAGCCGGGCTCGGTCCCGGGTGGGGAAAATCGCTGGTGCCAAGGCGGCTTTGCAGGTATTGGTGCTGCATCGTCCCTCGTCCAGGAGCCCGACAGCGCCTATGACCACTCACCCGAGCGATGCTTTCGAACACCTCTGCCAACTGATGTCCCGCCAGTCGTTCATGGTCCTGACCGGGGCCGGGATCAGCACCCCGTCCGGCATCCCCGACTACCGTGACCAGGACGGCGTACGCCGGGGCAAGCAACCGATGATGTACCAGGAGTTCCTCAGCCAGCCCCAGGCCCGACGCCGCTACTGGGCGCGAGCCATGCTCGGCTGGCCACGGATGCGCCAGGCCCGACCGAATGCCGCGCATCAGGCCCTGGCCCAGCTGCAGGCCGCCGGGCGGATTGGCGGAGTGATTACCCAGAATGTCGACGCCCTGCACGATCAGGCCGGCAGCCTGGACGTCATCGAACTGCACGGCAGCCTGCACCGGGTGCTGTGCCTGGACTGCGGGCAACGCAGCCAGCGCGAGGCGATCCAGCACCTGCTGCAAGCGCACAACCCTTACCTGGCCGGAGTCGACGCGGTGCAGGCGCCGGACGGCGATACCCTGCTGGACCCATCGTTCGAGGAACGCTTCCAGGTACCCCGCTGCCCCTACTGCGCGGGCGACCGGTTGAAGCCCGACGTGGTGTTTTTCGGCGAAAACGTCGCCCAGCCCACCGCCGCTCGGGCCCAGGCCGCAGTGCAACAGGCGGCGGGGTTGCTGGTGGTGGGTTCGTCATTGATGGCCTTCTCGGCATTTCGCCTGTGCCGCAGCATCGTCGAGCAGGGCAAGCCGCTGCTGGCCATCAACTTCGGCAAGACCCGCGCCGATGACCTGCTCGACCTCAAGCTCGGCGAGCCGTGCGACACACTCCTGCCGTTGTTGGCCGAACGCCTGGCCTAGGGCTCAAGGCACCACGGCCAGGCGCTGGTCCAACTGCTCGGCACGGAGGATGTCGAACATTGCCTGGGCCGCCGTCGACAGCTCGTGTCCGGGGTGGGTCAGAATGCCAATCGCCCGCTCCACCACCGGCTCGTCGAGGATCAGGCAATGCCCGCCCAACTCGCCCATCTGCCCGACACACAGGGCCGGCACCGCGCTGACGCCCAGGCCACTGGCGACCATGCGCCCCACCGTCGCCAGCTGGTGGCTTTCAAACTCCACCGGCAGTTGCATGTCGCGGCTGCGCAGGTGCTCCTCCAGCATCACCCGCACGGTCGAGGGCCGCTGCAAGGTAATGAAGGGATGCAGCAACAAGGTTTGCCAATCGATCCGGGTCAGAGTCGCAAGCGGCGAATCACGCGGCACCACCGCAACGAAGCGGTCGATGTACAGCGGTGTGAATGCCAGGGAACTGCTGTCCTGCGGCTCGAAGGCCACCCCCAGTTCCACCTGGCGGTCGCGGACCATTTCCAGCACTTGCTCGTTGAGCACGTCGTTGACCGTGACGTTGACCTGTGGATAGCGGGCCCTGAAAGTGCGCAGGATCGGCGGCAGCAGGTTACCGGCAAACGACGGCATCGCTGCCAGGGTCACGCGCCCGCGTTGCAGGCTGAAACGCTGGCGCATTTCATCCTCGGCATTGTCCCAATCGGCGATCAGGCGCCGGGCCAGCGGCACCAGGGCCTCACCTTCCGGAGTCAGTGCGACGTTGCGCGTGTTCCGGCTGAACAAACGCCCACCCAGGCCCTGCTCCAGCGCCTTGATGGTCAGGCTCAAGGCCGACTGCGACAAATGCAGGCGCTCACAGGCCACGGCAAAACTCAAACTGTGGGCCACCGCCAGAAAGGCCCGGATCTGCTTGACCGTCATCTCATCGTCCTAAGGTATGCGCAACTGCCCGTTTCGAGCGGCAAGAGGGAGGCTGAAGCATTAACGCGTCACCGATTATGCTGTTTTATTTATCAATCAACCTTAAAAATCAACTTAACAAATCAATCCCGCAGCGCAACACTGGTCCGCAAACGGCTGGCCAGCCGCCAACGAACAAGAACGAGGATGGTGCATATGGCAGGTTTCGATAAGCGCGTGGCGTCCTATGAGGAAGCCCTGGAAGGTCTGCAAGACGGCATGACCGTGATCGCCGGCGGCTTCGGCCTGTGCGGTATTCCGGAGAACCTGATCGCCGAGATCAAGCGCAAGGGCATCCGCGACCTGACCGTGGTTTCCAACAACTGCGGGGTCGACGGTTTCGGCCTTGGGGTGCTGCTGGAAGACCGCCAGATCAGCAAGGTGATCGCCTCCTACGTCGGTGAGAACGCCCTGTTCGAGAAACAGCTGCTCAGCGGCGAGATCGAAGTGGTACTGACCCCCCAAGGCACCCTGGCGGAAAAAATGCGCGCCGGCGGCGCCGGTATCCCGGCCTTCTTCACCGCCACCGGCGTCGGCACCCCGGTGGCCGACGGCAAGGAAACCCGCGAGTTCAACGGCCGTCCCTACCTGATGGAAGAGTCCATCACCGGCGACTTCGCCATCGTCAAGGGCTGGAAAGCCGACCACTTCGGCAACGTGGTCTATCGCCACACCGCACAAAACTTCAACCCGCTGGCAGCCACCGCCGGCAAGATCACCGTGGTTGAAGTGGAAGAAATCGTCGAGCCGGGCGAGCTGGACCCGACGCAGATCCACACCCCCGGCATCTACGTCGACCGGGTCATCTGCGGCACCTTCGAGAAGCGCATCGAACAGCGCACCGTGCGCAAGTGATCGCCCTTCCCCAGCCCGACTAAAAGGACAACAAACATGGCTCTTACCCGCGAACAAATGGCTCAGCGCGTCGCCCGCGAAATGCAGGACGGCTACTACGTCAACCTCGGCATCGGCATCCCGACCCTGGTGGCCAACTACATCCCCGAAGGCATGGAAGTCATGCTGCAATCGGAAAACGGCCTCTTGGGCATGGGCGCCTTCCCCACCGAAGACCAGGTCGACGCCGACATGATCAACGCCGGCAAGCAAACCGTCACCGCGCGCATCGGCGCCTCGATCTTCTCTTCCGCCGAATCCTTCGCGATGATCCGCGGCGGCCACATCGACCTCACCGTGCTTGGCGCCTTTGAAGTCGATGTCGAGGGCAACATCGCCTCGTGGATGATCCCCGGCAAGCTGGTCAAGGGCATGGGCGGCGCGATGGACCTAGTGGCCGGTGCCGACAACATCATCGTCACCATGACCCACGCCTCGAAAGACGGTGAATCGAAACTGCTGAGCCGCTGCAGCCTGCCGCTGACCGGTGCAAAATGCATCAAGCGCGTGCTCACCGACCTCGCCTACCTGGAGATCGAGAACGGCGCCTTCATCCTCAAGGAACGCGCCCCCGGGGTCAGCGTCGAGGAAATCGTCAGCAAGACCGCCGGCAAGCTGATCGTGCCGGACCATGTGCCTGAAATGCAGTTCGCCTGAGGAGTAGCCAGACCATGCAAGACGTCGTAATCGTTGCCGCCACCCGTACCGCCGTAGGCAGTTTCCAGGGCTCACTGGCGTCCATTGCCGCCGTTGACCTGGGCGCCGCGGTAATCCGCCAGTTGCTCACCCAGACCGGCATCGACCCGGCCCAGGTGGACGAAGTGATCATGGGCCAGGTGCTCACCGCCGGCGCCGGGCAGAACCCTGCGCGCCAGGCCGCAATCAAGGCCGGCCTGCCCCACGCGGTGCCCGCCATGACCCTGAATAAGGTCTGCGGCTCGGGCCTCAAGGCCCTGCACCTGGCAGCCCAGGCGATCCGCTGCGGCGACGCCGAGGTGATCATCGCCGGTGGCCAGGAAAACATGAGCCTGTCCAACTACGTGCTGCCTGGTGCTCGCACCGGCCTGCGCATGGGCCACAGCCAGATGATCGACACCATGATCAGCGATGGCCTGTGGGATGCCTTCAACGACTACCACATGGGCATCACCGCCGAGAACCTGGTGACCAAGTACGGCATCACCCGTGAAGCCCAGGACGCCTTCGCCGCTGCCTCCCAGCAGAAAGCCGCAGCGGCCATCGAGGCCGGGCGTTTTGTCGACGAGATCACCCCGATCCAGATTCCCCAGCGCAAGGGCGATCCACTGACCTTCGCCACCGACGAGCAACCGCGCCCCGGCACCACCGCCGAGGCCCTGGGCAAGCTCAAGCCTTCGTTCAAGAAAGACGGCAGTGTCACCGCCGGCAACGCCTCGTCGCTGAACGACGGTGCCGCCGCCGTGATGCTGATGGGCGCCAGCAAGGCCCGCGCCCTGGGCCTGCCGGTACTGGCCAGAATCGCCGCCTACGCCAATGCCGGGGTTGATCCGGCGATCATGGGCATCGGCCCGGTCTCGGCCACCCGCCGCTGCCTGGACAAGGCCGGCTGGACCCTGGAGCAACTGGACCTGATCGAAGCCAACGAAGCCTTTGCCGCGCAATCACTGTCGGTGGCCAAGGAACTGGAGTGGGATGCGAGCAAGGTCAACGTCAACGGCGGCGCGATTGCCATCGGCCACCCGATTGGCGCGTCGGGCTGCCGAGTGCTGGTGACCCTGCTGCATGAAATGATCAAGCGCGATGCCAAGAAAGGCCTGGCCACCTTGTGCATCGGCGGCGGCCAGGGCGTGGCGCTGGCCATCGAACGCTAGACAACCCTCCCGCGTTCAACGCCCGGCCCTCGGACCCACGACATCCGGCGGCCGGGCGGCAACACCCCGGTGCAGCTTCGCCTGCATCGGGCTCCCATCCCGCAAATGGCTCCCCCCTCTTCAGCGACTTACAGGCGCAAGATCGCCTGGAGCTGCCCGACCACTTGCCCGGCAGCACTGCGTTGCAAGAACTGGGTATCGACGCCCTCAAGCAACAACCCGCAGGTAGCGGGCCCTTTATCGAACGGCCGCAAAACACGTGCTGCAGCCCCTGGATAAAAGCCGATGAAGGCTGTCAGTCCGGGCCGCTCGCCAACGCCTCCAGCAACTGCCGGGCCGCACTGCGCAGTGCTACGCAGAAACTCTCGACAAAACTCGAAGACGGCCGGTAATCCGGACGGATCAACATCACCCGATAAGGCACCGACAGCTCGATCGGGCGGATCGCCAGGCCCCGGCCCGCCTCTTCCATGGCGCTCAGCGGATTGATGATCGCCACCCCCAGTTGCTGACGCACCATGGCGCACACCGAGGCGGCGTTGGTGGTTTCGATCACCACCCGACGATCGACCCCGGCCTGGCGGAAATGCTCATCCAGGGTTTGCCGGTAGATGTCCAGGCCCGAGAGGTTGATGAAGTTCTCGCCGCGAAAATCCTCCAGCGACAGCTGCGCCTTGGCCAACAACCGATGCCCTTCAGGCAGGATGCACACCATGTCGGCGCAGAACAGCAATTCACCCTGGGTGCCCCGGGGCAGGTGCTCGCTTTCCGTCAAGCCGAGGTCATAGCGCTGGGCGCTGAGGGACTCTTCCAGCAACGGCGATTCCTGGGCGGTGATGCTCAGGCCGATGCCCGGGTGCTGCGCCTGGAAATGCTTGCACACCTGCGGCAGCAAGGTCTGGGAGAACAGCGGCAGGCAGCTCAGGCTCAACTGGCCGTGCTCGAAACGGCGGATCGACTGCGCCACGCTGTTGATCCGCTCCAGGCCGACGTAGGCCCGCTCCACTTCTTCCAGCAACAGCATGGCCTGGGCCGTGGGCAACAGGCGCCCGCCCTCGCGGTCGAACAGGCACAAACCGGACAGGGCCTCCAGCCGCGCCAGCTCGCGGCTCACCGTCGGCTGCGAGGTGAACAGCAACCGCGCGGCGCCGGTGACGCTGCCGGCCTGCATGATGGCGCGGAACACTTCGATATGCCGCAGGGAAATAGCCATGGAGGGAAGACTCGCTCAATCAAACAGCCCATATCAGATATGAATTACCCAACAAAGAATAGGTATTTTATTGAATAGCCAGGAATCGGCATGATGCCGGTTCTCCCACTGACCACAGACTGCAATCGCCATGGCCATCCCCTTCTCCCCTGCTCAACTTGTCGCCGCCGCCCGCCAGTACGGCACCCCGCTGTGGTGCTATGACGCTGCCACCATCCAGGCGCGGATTGCTCAACTGCAGGGCTTTGACGTAGTGCGCTACGCGCAGAAGGCCTCGTCCAACCTGCACCTGCTGCGCTTGATCCGCGAAGCCGGGGTGCGTGTGGACGCGGTCTCCCTGGGAGAAATCGAACGAGCCCTGCTGGCCGGCTTCAGCCCCGTCGACGCGGGCATCGTCTTCACCTGCGACCTGTTCGACGAAGCGATCCTGAACCGGGTGGTGGAATTGCAGGTGGAAGTCAACGCCGGCTCCATCGACATGCTCCGCCAGTTGGGCGCGAAATCCCCGGGCCACCGGGTCTGGCTGCGGATCAACCCGGGCTTCGGCCACGGCCATAGCCGCAAGACCAATACCGGCGGGGAAAACAGCAAGCATGGCATCTGGCACGATCAGGTCGGCGAAGCCTTGGCGGTGATCCGTCAGTACGGTCTGCACCTGGTGGGCCTGCACATGCACATCGGCTCCGGAGTCGACTACGACCACCTGGAGCAAGTCGGCGCGGCGATGGTCGCGGCGGTCAAATCCCTGGACCACGACATCGAGGCCTTCTCCATCGGCGGCGGCCTGTCGACGCCTTACCGCGAAGGCGACACCCCGGTGGATGTGCAGCGCTACGCCAGCGCCTGGAGCCTCGCACGCCGGGAGATCGAAGCCTACCTGGGCCACGGCGTGCGCATGGAAATCGAACCGGGGCGTTTCCTGGTGGCCGAGGCCGGCTGCCTGGTGAGCGAAGTGCGGGTGGTGAAGACCGCCGGCCAACACCACTTCGTGCTGGTCGACACCGGCTTCAACGACCTGATGCGCCCAGCGATGTACGGCGCCTATCACGGCATGAGCCTGCTGGATGCCAACGGCCAGCCCGTTGCACGCCCGCAACAGCCCACCGTGGTCGGCGGCCCACTGTGCGAATCCGGCGATATCTTCACCCAGGACGACGAATGCCTGACCCCGCACCTGCTGCCCCAGGCCCAGGTCGGCGACTTGCTGGTGCTGCATGACACCGGTGCCTACGGCGCCAGCATGTCCTCCAACTACAACAGCCGGCCGCTGCTGCCGGAAGTGCTGTTCGAGAACGGCCAGCCGAGGCTGATCCGCCGGCGCCAGCCATTGGCCGACCTGCTGGAGCTGGAGCTGGGTCTGTAAGTTCAGCGGCCGCCAAACCTTCGGCAACCACCCAAGCAGCGACACCAGAGACGGCCCTTGCACGCTCCCTGGTGTTGCTATCGGTTCGTGCTGACGCCGCCTTGCGATAGGCACTGCCGTCACCGACGGATAGAATTGCGCCCCCCTGCACTGCGAATGGACTGCACATGCTTCGCCGCCTCGGCTTCACGGCCTGCGCCATCCTAGCGTTTCTCCTGGTCACTTTCCTGATCACCTTGTGGCAATCCCCCTACAGCACCAAGACCCTGATCGCCTCAGCCTACGAACAAGGCCTGGGCGTCCCGCGCAACCCTGCCAAAGCGGCCGAGTGGTATCTGGCAGCCGCCCAGGCTGGTGATCCCGTCGCCCAGTTCAAGCGCGGGCACATGCAGTACTACGGCAGAGGTTTGCCCGTCGACCAGCAGGCGGGCCGGCAATGGCTCAAGACCGCGGCCGACAACGGCAACGCCTCGGGCCAGTACTTAACCGGGCTGCTGATCGAGGTGGCGGACGCCGGCCGCGATCCCGAGCAGCTGCGGATCGCCTCCGACTGGTACGCCAAAGCCGCCTCTCAGGGTGTGGCCGAAGCTCAACGAATGCTCGCCAGTGCCTACTGGTCCGGGCGCGGCGTGCAGCAAAACGACGCCCAGGCCTTTCACTGGGCGAGCAAGGCCGCCGCCCAGGGCGATGCCGCGTCCCAGACACTGCTGGCCAAGCTCTACTGGTTCGGCAAAGGCACGCCACCCGCAGCTGAACGCACACTGGAATTGCTCCACCAGGCAGCCAGCCAAGACAGCGAAGCCGAGGAAATGCTCGGCACCATGGCCCTCAACGGCAACGGCATGCCCAAGGACATCCCGGGCGCACTGGCGCACTACACCCGGGCCGCACAACAAGGCCGCAGCAATGCGCAATTCGTCCTCGGCTATCTCTACAGCGGGGGCGTCGGGGTGCCGGAGAACCTGGCCTTGGCCAACTACTGGTTCCTGCGGGCGGCCCAGCAGGCAAACCCCATGGCAATGATCAGCCTGGCGGTGCATCTCGACCGCGGCCAGGGTATCAAGCCAAGCAAGCTCAAGGCCTGCGCCGTGCTCCGTGTGGCCCTCAAAAAGCCGCTCAAGGGTGACGTCAGAGAAGCGCTGCAGACACAGCTCGACGCTGAGGAAAAGACCCTGAGCCCAGCGCAATTGACCGCAGTCGCTCAGCTGGAGACAAGCTATTCGACCGCCGCCGGCCTCGCTGTGCTGTTCGATGATCTTCCGGCGCAAACCCAGGGGTCGGCACTCACCCAAGGCATACGACGCGGCGCGCCATAAACAGCAGGATCTATCGATGTGTGGCCAACGGTCGGGCCCAAGGACGGTACGCTCAGGGCTCATGCTGACCACTCCTTGCGTGTTGGTGCTTGGATTAGCCCGGGCGCAGCCGCTCACAAGGGGGCTCGCCAGGCACTGACAGCCGGTCGCTCAAGGCCAGCATCAGGGCCAGGGCAATCAGCAGCGCAGCCACGCCATAAGTCCCGTGCATGGCAGTGCCGACCGCGTCGGGCATAGTCCGGGTGACTGCGCTGGCGCTGTTGATCCAGGCAAACAGTGCGCCCATGGCGGCGGTGCCGCTGATCAGGCCGAGATTGCGCGACAGGCTCAGCAAGCCCGCGGTCAGCCCACGTTGCTGCGGGTCCACGTCGAGCATCACCAGGCTGTTGTTGGCCGCCTGGAACAGCGCGTAGCCCGCCGTCACCAGGGCCAGCGGCGTGAGATACCCGGCCAATCCCAGGCTGCCGGGCAGCAGCACCAGGGCCAGCAGGCCGAGCAACATGCCCAGCAGGCCACTGCGGGACATGCAACGGGCACCCAGGCGGTCCACCAGACGCCCCGCCGGCCATCCCGCGAGTGTCGCCACCAACGGCCCGACCGACAGGCTCAAGCCCACCAACAGAGGCTCGAGGCCAAGGCCGCGAGCCAGGTAGAACGGCCCCACCACCAGGGTCGACATGATCACCGTGGACACCAGCAGGTTCAGCAGCAGGCGCACGCGCAATCCGTGCAGGCGCAGCAGCGCCGGCTGGAACAGTGGCGCCGCTGCCCGTCGCTGCACCCCTACCAGCAGCGCCGAGGCCAGTATCGCCAGCGCCAGTAATCCCAGGTTCAAGGGCGCCAGCAGATCCTGCCCCAGTGTCAGGGCCAGGGCGTAGGCCGCCAGGGCCAGGGCCAGCAGCAGCGTGCCGGGATAGTCGAAGGCCAACCGCGTCGCCACGTTGGGCCGCACGTCCACAGCCAGGCTGCGCCAGGCCAGTAGCAGAGTGACGATCCCCAGGGGCACGTTGACCAGGAAGATCCAGCGCCAGCCAACGCTGGCAATCAGCAGCCCGCCCAGGGACGGCCCGACGCTGGTGCCCAGCGCCGACAGGGTTCCCAGCAAACCCATGGCGCTGCCGGTGCGGGCCTTGGGCACGCTGTCCGCCACCAGGGCGATGCTCAGCGCCAACATCAGCGCCGCGCCCACGCCTTGCAGGGCCCGGGCCGCCAGCAACCAGCCAAGGTTCGGGGCCAGGCCGCAGCACAGCGAAGCCAGGGTGAACAGCGCGATCCCGCCCAGCAGCAGGCGGCGTCGGCCGAGCAGGTCTCCCAGGCGGCCGACACTGGCGATCAGCGTGGTGATCGCCAGCAGATAGGCCAGGACAATCCACTGCACCTGCTGGAACGAGGCGTCCAACGCCTGGGCCAGGGTCGGTAATCCAGCGTTGGCAATACTGGTATCCAGCGACGGCATCAGCATCGCCAGGGACAGGCTGCCCAGGGCCCAGCGGGCCCGGGATGGCAAGGCTTCGACAGTCGCCGGCGTGGCTAGGGAGGTCATTGGCGCAGCTCCATGAATGAGGGTGTCGCCAGCCTATTCAGCTTCCAGACCAGGCGGAAGACGCCTGCCTTGCAGCTAATCAATGCACGCCACGCGCTATCACCCTTGGCCGTGCTAGATTGCCCCCATGCCGACAACTGCCGATCTGAACCTGCTGCTGACCCTGGACGTACTGCTGAGTGAAGGCAGCGTGGCGCGGGCAGCGGCGCGCCTGCAACTGAGCCCTTCGGCCATGAGCCGGGCCCTGGCGCGCTTGCGGCAGACCACCGGCGACCCGCTGCTGGTGCGTGCCGGACGCGGCCTGGTGCCTACACCCCGGGCCCTGGAACTGCGCCAGCGGGTCGGCACAGTGCTTGAGGATGCCCAGGCGCTGCTGCTTCCTGCCCAGCAGATCGACCTCAAGCACCTGGTGCGCACCTTTACCCTGCGCAGCCGCGATGGTTTTGTAGAGAACTTCGGCCCGGCGCTGATCACTCGCCTGCGCGCCGAGGCGCCCCAGGTGCGCCTGCATTTCGTCAACAAGCTCACCCGCGACAGCACGCCCCTGCGCGAAGCCAGCGTCGACCTGGAAACCGCGGTGATCGACGCACACACCAGCCCCGAACTGCGCACCCGTGCGCTGTATCGCGACCGCCTGATTGGCGTGGTGCGTGCCGGACATCCGCTAAGCCGGGGCAAGGTCACTGCGAAACGCTATGCGGCAGGCCAGCACATCCTGCTGGCGCGCCAGGGACAGGGCCATGGGCGCATCGACCACGCCTTGAGCAGCCTGGGCCTGGAGCGGGAAATCGTCGCCCAGGTCGGCGGTTTTTCCGCAGCCCTGGCCCTGGCCCGGGGCTCGGACCTGATCGCCACGGTGCCCGAGCGCCACACCGCCAGCCTGCGCGACGGCCTGCACAGTTTCAGCCTGCCGCTGGCGTTGCAGGGCATGACCATTTCCATGCTCTGGCACCCGCGCATGGAGGCCGACCCGGCCCATCGCTGGCTACGCGGCTGTGTGTACGAGCTGTGTGCCGATCACAGCCAAGACAATTGAAGCCCCCCCTTCAGCATTGATGCAGGCACGTACGACACAACACTGGACAGGCC
>NZ_JAAARL010000029.1:0-78800 GCF_009908205.1 Pseudomonas sp. Fl5BN2
TACCCATCCCTCCCCCTATCGAATCCGCCCATGTCCGAAGCCAGTCCGTGTCTGAATTGCGGTGCCTGCTGTTCATACTTTCGTGTGTCTTTTTTCTGGGGCGAATGCGCCTCATCCGGTGGCACGGTCCCTGATGATCTGGTGCAGAGCATCAGCCCCACTCGAGTAGCGATGCTCGGCACCGACTGCAAATCGCCGCGCTGCATTTCCCTGGAAGGCGAGGTCGGCACCGGCGTCAGTTGCTCGATCTATGAACAGCGCTCCAGTCCGTGCCGGGAGTTCGAAGCCTCCTGGGTCGACGGCCAGCACAACAGCGACTGCGACGCCGCTCGCGCCGCCTTTGGCCTGGCGCCCCTGGAGCCTGTGGACATCGAACCCTGGTACGAGGAAAGCGCTTAGCACTCCTAGCGATAAGGCTCATAAGAAAATCATTAGAACCAAAATGCCACCTCCCATTGCAGCCACCGGGTGCCTTCTATACTGCAAACACTCATTGGCGCGTGGCTGCGCCGACACCAGATGACTCAGAGATGGGCGTGCTATGGATTGGCTGGGTGTGCATTTCATTACCGAGCTTCCAGACACCGGTCAGGTGATTCTCCATTGCACCCACAACCCGGTTCTGGTGCTGCTGGCTTATCTGGTGGCCTGCGCCGCCAGCTTCGCCACCCTGGATATGGCCGAACGTGTCAGCCACGTCGAGCGGCCAGCCAGCCAACGCTTGTGGCGCTGGGTGGGCGCCTGCAGCCTGGCTGGCGGTATCTGGTCCATGCACTTCATCGCCATGCTGGCGTTCGAGGCGCCTCTGGAGATTCACTACGACCTGCCATTGACCCTGCTGTCCCTACTGATCGCGCTGATCGCCGCCTGGTTGGCGATGAACACCCTGAGCCATGCCCGATTGCCATGGTGGCGTTATGGCGTCGCTGCGGTATGGATCGGGCTGGGCATCTGCACCATGCACTACGTGGGCATGGCAGCCATGCGCTCCAGCGCCAGCTTGTACTACGAGCCGTTGCTCATGGGACTGTCGGTGCTGGTGGCAATCGGCTGTAGCCTCGCGGCGTTGCTGCTGTCCCGATACCTGAGCGACGGCAGCGGAATGTTCCATCAGTTGCTCAAGTACGCCAGTAGCCTAGTGCTCGGCGGCGCCATCGTACTCATGCACTTCACCGGGGTCTGGTCCATGACCCTGGTACTGCCCGCCGGCAGCCTGCCCGCTTCAGTGGTGCCCAACGGACACCTGCAACTGGGACTGACCCTCAGCGTAATCAGCCTGTTGATCATTGGCAGTGGCATCAGCGCGGCCTTGGCGGACAAGAAGCTGCAACTCAAGGAGCACGACCTGCGCCGGGTCAACGCCCTGCTCTCGCAACTCGACCAGGCCCGGGTGTCGCTGCAGCAGGTAGCCCACTACGACGCCCTGACCAACCTGATCAACCGCCGCGGCTTCAACCAGCTGTTTGCAGAAAAGCTGATGGAAAAAACCACTTTCGGCGGCATGCTCGCGGTGATGTTCCTCGATATCGACCACTTCAAGCGCATCAACGACAGCCTCGGCCACGACGCCGGCGACGAACTGCTCAAGGTCATTGCCGGGCATATCAAGAGCTCCACCCGCAGCCATGAAGACGTGGTGGCACGCCTGGGCGGCGATGAGTTCTGCATCCTCATCAACCTGTATGACCGTGAAGAAGCCCGACACATGGCCCAGCGCATCATGCAGAAGATGAAGGAACCGATTGAGTTGGGGGGACGGCGCATGGTGATGACCAGCAGCATCGGCATCAGCGTCTTCCCCGACGATGGCAAGACCTGCGAAGAACTCCTGAAGAACGCCGACCTGGCGCTGTATCAATCCAAGGATGCCGGGCGCAACAACCTGCACTTCTTCAGCTCCAACCTGAAGACCCGTGCCACCCTGGAACTGCAACTGGAAGAGGAACTGCGCAACGCCCTGCGCGATGACCAAGGGCTGCTGCTGTACTACCAACCGATCTATGACTTGAAGACTGCCAGGGTCACCAAGCTCGAAGCGCTGATTCGCTGGCAGCATCCACAACACGGGCTGCTGACCCCGGATCGCTTCATCAACATCGCCGAAGCCAACGGATTGATCGCCGAACTGGATAACTGGGTACTGCGCAAGGCCTGCGAGGACCTGGCCTTTCTGTCGCGCAACGGTCGCGACGAAATGAAAATCGCGGTCAACTGCTCAGCCTTGAACCTGACCCGCGAAGACCTCGCCGGCGAAATCGAGAGCGCCCTGCGCAATGCCCAGGTAGCACCGCAAAGGCTGGAGCTGGAGGTCACGGAAAATGCCCTGATGGGCAACATCTCCAGCACCCTGACACTGCTCAAGCAGATTCGCGGCCTGGGGGTGTCACTGTCGATCGATGACTTCGGCACCGGCTATTCATCCCTGGCCTATCTCAAGCGCCTGCCCCTGAATACCCTGAAGATCGATCGTTCGTTCATCCAGGACACCCCCAAGTCGACCCAGGACATGGAGATCGTCCAGGCGATCATCGTCATGGCTCACACCCTGCACCTGCAGGTGGTCACTGAAGGGGTCGAGACCCTGGAACAGCAGCAGTTTCTCGAACGCTACGGCTGCGACTACCTGCAGGGCTACCTGCTCAGTCGCCCAGTGCCGCTGCAAGACCTGCGCGAGGTGCTCAATGAACTCGACCAGCGTCATGCCACTATCGCCGTCAGTCCGCGGATACCGGGGCCCGATAGAGCTGAACCAGGGTTGCAGGATCCTTTTCCAGATAGCCCTGCCCACCATGCAGACGCATCAACTGTGCAGCTAACCCGCTGATCGGCGTCGCCGAACCTTGCTCGCGGGAAAACTTCACCGCGCCATCCAGGTCCTTGAGCAGGGTTCGCACATGCCACTTAACCGGTTCGAAACGGCTTTCGGCCATTTGTGGGGCGAGGATCTGCAACGGCTTGGAATCAGCGAAGCCTCCGGCCAGGGCCTCGGCGAGCAATCGCGCATCGACTCCCGAGCGCTCGGCCAGGGCCACCACTTCGGCAATTACCAGGGCATTGCAGGCAACGATCATCTGGTTGCAGGCCTTGGTTACCTGTCCAGCGCCCACCGCCCCCATATGCGTCACTTGTTGCCCCAGGGCCAGCAGTACCGGGCGAACCCGATCAAGATCCGCCGCTTCACCGCCCACCATGATCGCCAGGCTGCCGGACTCGGCGCCCGGAGTGCCGCCGGAAACCGGAGCATCGACCCAGCCCATGCCACTGCGGCGCGCCAACTCGGCGGCCATTTCCCGAGTGGCGGTGGGTTCCAGGCTGGACAGGTCCAGCAGCAATTGCCCGGCCCGGGCGCCGTGGGCAACACCCTCGACCCCGAACACCACCTCGCGCACCACCTCGGTATTGGCCAGACACAGCAGCACCAGATCCGCGTGCTCGCAAAGCCGCGCCGGTGTGGCGACTTGTCGCGCTCCGGCGGCCACCAGGGGCGCGCATTTCTCCGGGTTACGGTTCCAGACCACCAGCGAATAGCCCGCAGCCAGTAGACGCCGGCACATGGGCAGTCCCATCAGGCCGATCCCGGCAAACCCGAGCGAAGGTAACGCTGACATCATATTGCCCTCATTTGATTAAAGATCACCGAATACTGGCCGATTCATCATGATTCAGGAAAGGATTCCCCCGAGCGACGCTCAGACGACACCCTGACGCCTTGGGTAAAATTCGCGCTCCACGCAGCGGCGAGGTCCCATTCCGTGATGGTTCGACGACACCTCGTCCGCGAGCCAACCTGACCAGGCATATGGCGCACAATGACTTCTAAAAACAATCCTGCCAACGCAGTCTCCGAGATGACGCTGACCTCCCCTACCTCAAGCCCCTCAGATACGAAGCCATTGTCCAGTTCACGCCCCTTGTCGACCCAGCAGTACCTGTACTTCACCGAAACCAACACTGACCGCATCCTCGACAACCTCGATGGCCTGCGCGACAGCGTGTTCCCGCAGCCCCTGCATCTGGAAGCCGAGCAGGAAAACCGCCGCGACCAGGAGTTCCCGTCGGTGTGCCTGATCGGCCTCGGTCGCTGTGGTTCCAATATCGCCCTGGATGTAGCGGAGCTGGTGTACAACGCCCGCAAGTTCTACCTCAACGAATTCAATAACGAAGACAAGTCCTACGAAAGCGGCGGCTACAGCCCCGGCCAGTGGATCCGCCAGAACCTGCGCCTGGGCCAGAACAAGGCCAGCAAACCGGTGTTCCTGGTAGAACCGCTGGTGATGCTCGGCGACCTGGACAAGGACATTGCCGGGCGCATCCGCTTCTCGCGCAAGGGTGAAAAAAGCGGCTTCATCCGCGACTACAGCAAAATGAAGATCATGGACCTCTCGGAAGTCCACGCCGGCGGCGCCGGTAACGCGCCGATCCTCGGCCAGTACCTGGCCAAGATCATCCTCAACAAGGACACCCAGCGCTTCTCCAGCCCCGACTGGAAGATGATCCACTCGTACCTGATCGACTCCTGCGGGATCAAGGCCAACCAATCGCGCCTGTACTTCTCGATCTTCAGTGCCGGCGGCGGCACCGGCTCGGGCATGGCTTCGGAATTCGGCCTGGCCCAGCAGTACTCGTACATGAACAAGACGTTCGACACCAAGCCGATGGACGAGCACGACAGCAAGAGCGGTCACTCCTTCGTCTTCGAGCCGATCTTCACCAGCGGCATCTGCGTGCTGCCGAACATCTCGGACCACCGCAGTGAAATGTCCGAGGCACTGCACATCAACGCCGGGCGCCTGCTGTGCAAGTACCTCTCGGAAGAGTGGGACTTCTCCTACAACTTCGACAATGAAGACAGCAGCGAAGCCAGCGTCATGGGGCGTATCCGCCCATGGAACGCGATGATGCTGATTTCCAACGACATCATGCGCTACGCCGAAGAAAGCGATGACGGCAACATCCAGAACATCGACGTCAACGCCATGGAGAAGCACGCCAACCAGTACATCTCCCAGCAGATCTTCAACATCCTCACCGCCCAAGCAGTGACCACCGACTACGACCAGAACTACTTCCGGCGTGCCGGCATCGACATCGGCGAAACCATCCGCCTGGACGCCAACGACCTGTTCATGAGCCTGGCAGGCCCTGTGGCAATTGCCTACGCCGAGTCCGTGGTCCCGGAAACGCCCGTGCCGACCGGCGACAAGTTCAAGGTGTTCGAGAAAGAGCCGCAGCGCCTGAACATCGATGACCTGTTCTTCCGCTCCATCGACCTGCCGCACTTCAACAAGGTGACCCAGGCCATCGAGGGCATCAGCCTGCTGCCGATCGAATCGACGCGATATCGCGCGGCGCTGGACCAATACAAGGCCTCAGGCTACGACGCCGCGGCCCTGCATGACCTGCACTTCTTCAAAAACTGCTCGTCGGTGGTCTGCATCGTCTCGTTGCCCAAGGACTACAAGCTGTCCTACATGGACCTGAACCGGCTCAAGACCCACCTCAACAGCCTGTTCCCCAACACCACGCTCAAGCGCTATGCGCTGGTGATTGGTGCGTCGGCCAACCTGTCGCTGACCACCTTGATCGCCAAGAGCCCATGCCTGTCGGACGACTTCCTGACCCTGATCGTGGCCTTTATCAAGCGTTGCTTTGCGCGTAACCCGTACCGCTTCGATGACACCCTGGACAACTCGGTCCTGGACTTCATCGTCAGCGAGCATTTCGATGAAGACCGCATCGACGACCTGCTCAATGAGTTCGAGAACCCGGCGAAGATCCTCGACACCAACTGGTATGCGATCAAACCGATGTACGAGAAGAAGTACCGCGAGCTGATCAACGACAAGGACAAGTTCGTCTCGATCAACGACATCCGCCTGTCCCGCGATTGCGTGAAGAAGGCCATCAAGTACCTGCGGGAAATCTACCGTCACCGCATCGGCAAGACCCGGGTCATCTCCCTCAATAGCCACACGGGCAAGACCGACCATTAAGAAGGGCTTCGCCGGCGAGCCGGCTCCTGCACGTGTAGGGGAGTTCCCTAACGTGCAGGAGCGGCCGGGCGGTGTTCCGCTTGCCGGCGAACGGTCAATTTGCTCACACCAGGAAACAATTAAGCAGCTCGTCGGACAGGCTTGAAACTGTGCCCCTTCCGTGAACGTCACCTTGGCTGAAACCCTTGTGGGGCCTTTCTCCACGGCAAGATGCCATCACTGGATTCACGGTTACTCGGCTACACACTTTTGTCCGACAAAATCACGCCCCTTATCGGTGCACACCCTTAGCTGGGTGCCCTTTCCTGGACCATAATCCAGGGCGAAACCACCACCGCCCACAGCGTCGGATCACGTTCCAGCAGATCGGATGCCCGCGTCGCAGACAGTTTCTCGACCTTTCCCTGGGCCAGCCAGGCCGCCACTTTTTCCGCCTGATTCTCGGCCACGGCCTGGGCCGCCTCGATCAGATCCAGGTCGGTATCGACCCACAATAGGGCACCCTTGGCGAAGAACGGCTCCAGTTCCTTCCAACTGATAGATGCGGTCTCGCCAAGCAGCTTGGCATAGAGGGTGCTAGGTTCTTGAATCATGGGACTGTCCAGAAAAGAAATCGGCGCAATCATAACGTCGGCGGTCTGGCAGAAAAACCCAGAAGCAACCGCATCACCGATCGAGAAGCTCAGAAGCGCCAGGAACTGACGTCGAACCGGGCGCAAGCCACGCCGCAAATCTGTCTTTTTCTTTCAATTAAGCGACACCCCGCGTTTTTGCCCCCAGCAGCCAGCTTTTCAAGCGAACAACCGGCGCTCTACACTGTACCGGTACAGTTGCCAGGGGCATTTCCGACGGATATACGAGAGTTATCTGACTCGGTTCTGCGACCAAGGCCGCCGGAACTATAAAAATTACAACAGCAAGAGTGGAGCACTATGAATAAGGCTACTAAGCAGATTTCCAAACTGTTTGCCGCTATGGTCCTGGCCGGAGTTGCCAGCCATTCGTTCGCAGCTGACACCATCAAGATCGGTATCGCCGGCCCCAAGACCGGCCCGGTAGCCCAGTACGGCGACATGCAGTTCAGTGGCTCGAAAATGGCCATCGAGCAGATCAACGCCAAGGGCGGCGTCAACGGCAAGAAACTTGAAGCCGTTGAATACGATGATGCCTGTGATCCGAAACAAGCCGTGGCCGTCGCCAACAAAGTGGTCAACGATGGCGTCAAGTTCGTGGTCGGCCACCTGTGCTCCAGCTCCACTCAACCCGCTTCCGACATCTACGAAGACGAAGGCGTGGTGATGATCACCCCGGCCGCCACCAGCCCGGAAATCACCGCCCGTGGTTACAAGATGGTGTTCCGCACCATCGGCCTGGACAGCGCCCAGGGCCCTGCCGCCGGTAACTACATTGCCGACCACGTGAAGCCCAAAGTGGTTGCCGTGCTCCACGACAAGCAACAGTACGGTGAAGGTATCGCCACCGCCGTGAAGCAGACCCTGGAGAAGAAAGGCACCAAGGTTACCGTGTTCGAAGGCATCAACGCCGGCGACAAGGACTTCTCTTCGCTGATCGCCAAGCTCAAGCAGGCCAACGTCGACTTCATCTACTACGGCGGCTACCACCCGGAGCTGGGCCTGATCCTGCGTCAATCCCAGGAAAAAGGCCTGAAAGCCAAGTTCATGGGGCCGGAAGGTGTGGGTAACGACTCCATTTCGCAGATCGCCAAGGATGCTTCCGAAGGCCTGCTGGTGACACTGCCCAAATCCTTCGACCAGGACCCGGCCAACGTTGCCCTGGCTGACGCGTTCAAGGCCAAGAAAGAAGACCCGAGCGGTCCTTTCGTATTCCCTTCCTACTCTGCCGTTGAAGTCATCGCCGGCGCCATCACCAGCGCCAAGAGCGAAGACCCGGCCAAGGTGGCTGAAGCCATCCACGCCGGCACCTTCAAGACCCCCACTGGCGACCTGAGCTTCGACGCCAAGGGTGACTTGAAAGACTTCAAATTCGTGGTCTACGAGTGGCACTTCGGCAAACCTAAAACCGAAGTTTCCCCTCAGTAAGGCGCGGCCTGACTGACTGCCAATAAAGCCCACGGCTCGCCGTGGGCTTTGTTTTACGAATGTATGGGCCGTGCTCCCGTGATCCGGGAGCCTCCCCACCTGAAAATCTCAAAACCGTCATCAGCGGTTCGCTGGCAAAACCCAGCCCGAAGTGGGTGCAGATCCACGGGGTCTGGGCGGGAAAATGACTCCACCAGTGAAATGCGTATCAGGTTTTTAGGAGCGTTGTAATGCCTGACCTCTATCACTTTTTCCAACAGCTGGTTAACGGTCTCACCGTTGGCAGCACGTATGCCTTGATCGCCATCGGCTATACGATGGTTTACGGCATCATTGGAATGATCAACTTCGCCCACGGCGAGGTGTACATGATTGGTTCCTATGTGGCGTTCATCGCCATCGCAGGGCTGGCCATGATGGGACTCGACAGTGTCCCGCTATTGATGACCGCAGCCTTCATCGCGAGCATCGTCGTCACCAGTGCCTATGGCTACAGTATCGAACGGATCGCCTACCGCCCGTTGCGTGGCAGTAACCGCCTGATCCCACTGATCTCTGCCATCGGCATGTCGATCTTCCTGCAGAACACCGTTCTGCTGGCGCAAGACTCCAAGGACAAATCCATCCCCAACCTGATCCCGGGCAACATCTCCATCGGGCCAGGCGGTGCACATGAAGTGCTGATTTCCTACATGCAGATCGTGGTATTCGTGGTGACCCTGGTCGCCATGCTCGGCCTGACGTTGTTCATCTCTCGCTCTCGCCTGGGTCGCGCCTGCCGCGCCTGTGCCGAGGACATCAAGATGGCCAACCTCTTGGGGATCAATACCAACAACATCATCGCCCTGACCTTCGTGATCGGCGCTGCACTGGCGGCCATCGCCGCTGTGCTGCTGAGCATGCAATACGGAGTGATCAACCCCAACGCCGGTTTCCTGGTGGGCCTCAAGGCCTTCACCGCAGCGGTCTTGGGCGGCATCGGCAGTATCCCGGGCGCGATGCTCGGCGGGCTGGTGCTGGGGGTGGCCGAAGCCTTTGGCGCCGACGTGTTCGGTGACCAGTACAAGGATGTTGTAGCGTTCGGCCTGTTGGTTTTGGTGCTGTTGTTCCGGCCTACCGGCCTGCTGGGCCGCCCGGAGGTTGAAAAAGTATGACTAGGAATCTCAAACAGGCGTTGTTCAGCGCCTTGCTGGTGTGGGCCGTGGCCTACCCGGTACTCGGTCTGAAACTGACCATCGTCGGCATCAACCTCGAAGTGCATGGCACCAGCAACGCCACGCTGATCACCATCGCCGTCTGCTCGGTGCTGATGTTCCTGCGGGTGCTGTTCGACCAGAAGATCAGCGCAGCGTGGAAATCCTCGCCAAGCATGCCGATGATCCCGGCCAGGGCCAGTACCTTCCTGAGCCTGCCAGGCACCCAACGCTGGATCATCATTGCGCTGATCATTGGTGCCCTGGTCTGGCCGTTCTTCGGCTCCCGCGGTGCAGTGGACATTGCCACGCTGATCCTGATCTACGTGATGCTCGGCCTCGGCCTGAACATCGTCGTCGGTCTGGCCGGTCTGCTTGACCTCGGTTATGTCGGCTTCTACGCCGTCGGCGCCTACAGCTATGCGCTGCTGTCGCACTACTACGGTCTGAGCTTCTGGATCTGCCTGCCAATCGCCGGGATGATGGCCGCCACCTTCGGCTTCCTGCTGGGCTTCCCGGTCTTGCGTTTGCGCGGTGACTACCTGGCGATCGTGACCCTGGGCTTCGGTGAAATCATCCGTCTGTTCCTGCGTAACCTGACCGACATTACCGGTGGCCCGAACGGCATCAGTAACATTCCCAAGCCAACGTTTTTCGGGCTGACCTTCGATAAAACCGCTGCCGAGGGCTTGCAGACGTTTCACGGGTACTTCGGCCTGACCTACAACCCTATCAACAAGGTGATCTTCCTTTACCTGATTGCGGTGCTGCTGGCGCTGTTCGCACTGTTCGTTATCAACCGTTTGCTGCGCATGCCATTGGGGCGTGCCTGGGAAGCGCTGCGTGAAGACGAAATCGCCTGCCGGGCGCTGGGGTTGAACCCGACCATTATCAAGCTTTCGGCATTTACCCTGGGTGCCTGCTTCGCTGGTTTCGCCGGCAGCTTCTTCGCCGCGCGCCAAGGACTGGTGACACCGGAGTCCTTCACCTTCATCGAGTCGGCGACCATCCTCGCCATCGTCGTGCTGGGTGGCATGGGCTCGCAACTGGGCGTCGTTCTCGCCGCCACGGTAATGATCCTGTTGCCGGAAATGATGCGTGAATTCAGCGAGTACCGCATGTTGATGTTCGGCGCCATGATGGTGCTGATGATGATCTGGCGTCCTCAAGGTCTGCTGCCCATGCAACGTCCTCACATGGAGCTGCGCAAATGAGCCGTGAGATCCTCAAAGTAACGGACCTGAGCATGCGCTTCGGCGGCTTGCTGGCGGTCAACGGCGTGGCCCTGACCGTCAAGGAAAAACAAGTGGTGGCGCTGATCGGCCCGAACGGTGCCGGCAAGACCACAGTATTCAACTGCCTGACCGGTTTCTACCAGCCAAGCGCCGGTAGCATCCTCCTGGACGGCGAGCCGATCCAGGGCCTGCCTGGCCACAAGATCGCCCGCAAAGGCGTGGTGCGGACCTTCCAGAACGTGCGGTTGTTCAAGGACATGACCGCGCTCGAGAACCTCTTGATCGCCCAGCATCGTCACCTGAACACCAACTTCCTCTCCGGCCTGTTCAAGACCCCGGCGTTCCGCAAGAGCGAACATGAGGCCATGGAGTACGCCGGCTACTGGCTGGACAAGGTCAACCTGCGGGAATTCGCCAACCGTCCCGCCGGCACCCTGGCCTATGGTCAGCAGCGCCGTCTGGAAATCGCCCGCTGCATGATGACCCGCCCGCGGATCCTCATGCTCGACGAACCGGCCGCCGGCCTGAACCCCAAGGAAACCGAGGACCTGAAAGCGCTGATCAGCATGTTGCGTGAAGAACACAACGTCACCGTGCTGCTGATCGAACACGACATGAAACTGGTCATGAGCATTTCCGACCATATCGTCGTGATCAACCAGGGCACGCCCCTGGCTGACGGTACGCCGGAGCAGATCCGCGACAATCCTGAAGTGATCAAAGCCTACCTGGGGGAAGCGTAAATGCTGCAGTTCGAAAACGTTTCCACCTACTACGGCAAGATCCAGGCGTTACACAGCGTCAACGTCGAGATCCGCCAAGGCGAGATCGTCACCCTGATCGGTGCCAACGGCGCCGGCAAGTCCACCCTGCTGATGACCCTCTGCGGTTCACCCCAGGCCCACAGCGGCAGCATCCGCTACCTGGGTGAAGAGCTGGTGGGGCAAACTTCGGCGCAGATCATGCGCAAGAGCATTGCCGTGGTACCGGAAGGCCGCCGAGTGTTTGCCCGCCTGACCGTGGAGGAGAACCTCGCCATGGGCGGTTTCTTCACCGACAAGGGCGACTATCAAGAGCAGATGGACAAGGTCCTGGGGCTGTTTCCACGGCTCAAGGAGCGTTTCTCACAACGTGGCGGCACCATGTCCGGTGGTGAGCAGCAGATGCTCGCCATTGGCCGTGCGTTGATGAGCAAACCCAAGCTGCTGCTCCTGGACGAACCGTCCCTGGGCCTGGCGCCGATCATCATCCAGCAGATCTTCGACATCATCGAGCAGTTGCGCCGTGATGGCGTGACGGTGTTCCTGGTGGAGCAGAACGCCAACCAGGCGTTGAAGATCGCCGACCGCGCCTATGTGCTGGAGAACGGCCGAGTCGTCATGCAAGGCACGGGGGAGTCGCTGCTGACCGATCCGAAGGTGCGCGAAGCCTACCTGGGCGGATAAGCACCCGCGTTGGAAAAAACGGCCCTTCGGGGCCGTTTTTTTTATCCCGGGACCGGCTCCCACGCTATTTCCGGGAAAATATCTGCCGTGCGCTGTAACGAATACCACCTAGCCTTCTCTAGAGGGGTAAGCAAGCAAGAATGCTTCCTTAACCGACCCACTCTGGAGAAACATCATGAGCACTACTCGCACCCTGTCCGCCACTGCCCTGGTCCTGGCCCTGGGTTCCGCCCTGAGCATCGCCGCCGTCTCCACCACCGTCCATGCCGCCGACGACATGGAGAAATGCTTCGGCGTGGCCATGAAAGGCAAGAACGATTGCGCCGCAGGCGCCGGCACTACCTGCGCCGGGACCTCCAAGGTCAACGACCAGGCCAACTCCTGGAAACTGGTGCCCAAAGGCACCTGCGATAAAACCGCCAGCAGCACCTCACCCACAGGTTTCGGCCAGCTCGAAGCCTTCAAAGCCAAGTCCTGATCCTGCGCCTGCCTGAGTGTCGATGATGAACACCGCCCAGTCCCAACATCCCCGCCACGACACTCAGGCCTGTGCCTTGAGCCTGCCGCCCCGTGCAGGCCTGGGGCTCAAGACCGAGCACTTCAAGGAAGTACTCGAGCAGCGGCCCGAAATCGGCTTTTTCGAGGTGCATGCCGAGAACTACATGGTGGCGGGCGGCCCCTTTCATCATTACCTGGGTTTGATCCGCGAGCGCTATCCGCTATCGCTGCACGGCGTCGGCCTGTCCATCGGTGGCGAAGGTCCCCTGGACCGCGAACACCTGGATCGGCTGGCGGTGTTGATCAAACGCTATCAACCCCAGTGCTTTTCCGAACACCTGGCCTGGTCCAGCCACGGCCCGGTGTTTCTCAATGACCTATTGCCCCTGGCCTACGACATGCCGACCTTGCGCCGGGTCTGCGAACACATCGACCAGGTGCAGAACCACCTGGGCCGAACGATGCTCCTGGAAAATCCGGCCACTTACCTGCAGTTTCAGCGCTCGACCCTGGACGAGACCGATTTCCTCCGCGAGGTGATCCAGCGTAGCGGCTGCGGCCTGCTGCTGGACGTCAGCAATGTCTACGTGTCCTGCATCAATCACCAGCGCGATCCCCTGGCCTACCTGCAGGCATTGCCATTGCAGGTGGTGGGCGAAATCCATCTGGCGGGATTCGCCGAAGACCAGGACAACCTCGGTGATCGCCTGTTGATCGACGATCACGGCGCCCCGGTGGATCGCGCGGTCTGGAACCTGTACCAACAGGTGCTGGAGCGCATCGGGCCCATGGCCACCCTGATCGAACGGGATAACCGGATACCGACCTTTGCCACCCTCCAGGCCGAAGCCTGTCAAGCAGAAGCCTTGCTGCTCAGTGCCCAGGTGCAGCCATGAGCGGCCAGGCGCAATTTGCCAAAGCCCTGCTCAGCGCCGACCCGAGCTGCCCGCCGGGCCTGTGCAGCAGCAACGGCGCCGACCCCGCGAGCCGCTTCGCGGTCTACCGCAACAACGTGCAAGGCTCATTGATCAACGCCCTGGCAGAGTCCTACCCGGTGGTGATGCAACTGGTGGGCGAGGACTTCTTCAACGCCATGGCACGGCTCTATGTACAGGACTTCGCCCCCCGCAGCCCCTTGCTCAATGACTATGGCCAGGACTTTGGCGACTTTATCCAGGGCTTCGCTGCCGCTGCGGCCCTGCCCTATCTGGCCGATGTCGCGCGGCTTGAACGACTGCGAGTCGAGGCCTATCACGCCGCCGATGCCCAACCGCTGGAACCGGCACGCCTGCTGGCGGCGATGAGCCAGCCGGAGAGCCTTGGCCAATCGCGCCTGCAACTGCATCCGTCATTGCGCACCCTGCATTCAAGCTACGCCGTGGTGAACCTGTGGGCGGCCCATCAGGGCGACGGCCAATGGCCGCAGTTCAACCTGCAACAGAGCCAGTACGTGCTGGTGTTGCGCAACGCCCTGGAGGTCGAAGTGATCGCAGTCGACGCCGGCTGCATGGCCTTCATCGATAGCCTACACAACCAATGGCCGCTTGAAATCGCCGCCGCTTATGCCCTGGATGCCCAAGCCGACTTTGACCTGGGCCAGTGCCTGGGCCTGCTGCTCGGCCACGGCGCCGTCATTGACCTGCAACCCCACAAGAAGGCCTGACCATGAACACCCAGACACATACGCCCATTGCCGGACTGGTGAATCGGATCATTCAAGGGTTTGAGCGTATTCCCTACAGCCTGATCGCCTTTATCGCGCGTTTTTCCATTGCCGCGGTGTTCTGGAAATCCGGACAGACCAAGGTCGAGGGGCTGGCCATCGACCTGGTCGACGGCACCTTCCAGCTGGGCTGGCCGCACCTGGCGGACTCGACCATTCCCCTGTTCAAGAGCGAGTACCACGTGCCCCTGCTGGCGCCGGAAGTGGCGGCGCACCTGGCGGCCTTTGCCGAGCATTTTTTTCCGATGCTGATCCTCTTGGGCCTGGCCACGCGCTTTTCCGCCCTGGCGCTGCTGGGGATGACACTGACCATCCAGCTGTTCGTCTACCCGGATGCCTACCCGACCCACGGCACCTGGGCGGCGATCTTCCTGCTGTTGCTGGCCCGTGGCCCGGGCGTATTGTCCCTCGATCATCTGCTTGCCCGTCGCTATCGGCACGCGCCATAGCTGTGGCTGAAACGCTGCTTGTTGCTGCTGCCGCAGGCCGCTAGACGCCAAGGGCGCATTCGAGAACGCGGCGAGCTCAGGGTTAGCCAACCCCGGCCCCAGCCCGCGGCAATGCCAAGCCTCAAGACATGGCGCGCAGAGCAGCACCAGCCACCGCGGGCTACAAGCGATCCAGGGCCTCGCCGCTGCGGCGGAACCAATCCATCAGGTAGTCGGCCAGTACCTGGGTACGCTTGGGTAGGCCGCCCTGGTAAGGGTGCACCAGGTACATCGGCATGCTGCGGGTCTGGTAATCACGCAACAACCAGCGCAGGCGGCCGTCCGCCAATTCGCTGTGCAGCACATAGGACGGCAACCGGGCGATACCCGCACCCACCAGGGCGGCCTTCTTCAACAGGTTGTAGTGGTTGCTGGCGAAAGGCCCGGAGACACGTACCCGCAGCAGTTCGTGACGCTGGTGATACAACCACTCCTCGCGCCCGCTGTAATGGCTGTTGAGCAGGCAGCGGTGCTCGGCCAGCGCCTTGGGCGTCTGCGGTTCGCCGTACTGCTCCAGGTACGCCGGGCTGGCACAGGTCATTTCATGCCAGGCCAGCAATGGCCGGGCTACCAGGCGCTGATCGTTGGCGACGTCCGAGCGTACTGCCAGGTCAAAACCTTCCCGGGTCAGGTCACGGTAGCCGTTGCTCAGGTCGAGCTCGATCTGCACTTCAGGATAATGCCGGGAGAACTCCAGCAGCAGACCGTCGAAAAAGGTTTCTCCAAGCGACACCGGCACCGTCAGCCGCACCGGCCCAGCCATGTCGTCCTTGAGCCGGGCCAATGCCTGATGCGCCCGCTCGACCTGAACCACCAAGGCCTGGGCCTGGGGCAATAGCGCCGCACCCGCAGCAGTCAGGTCCAGGCGACGGGTGGTGCGCTGCAGCAGCACCACGGCGAACCTCGCCTCCAGGGCGCTGATGCGCTTGGATAACTGGCCCTTGCTGCAACCCAATTGCTGGGCGGCCAGGGTAAAGCTGCCGGCCTCGACCAACACCGCAAACGCCGCCAGGTCATCCATCTCGCTCATGGATTGTTTCCACTTGAAAACCAAAGGTTGCCTATTAGCACGTTAATCCATGAAAAAAACCACTCTAGACTGCAACCTCGTCCCCCCCTTTAGAGGAACAGCCCATGAAGATTCTCTTGATCGGTGCCCACGGCACTGTTGGCTCGGCAGTTGACCGGGAACTGGCGCAACGTCATGAAGTCATCCGTATCGGCCGTACCCGCGGTGATTTCCAGGTGGATATCAGCGACAGCCAGTCAATCCGCGCGCTGTTTGAAAAGACCGGGCGCTTCGATGCGCTGGTCTGCGCTGCCGGCAACGTCACCTTCGCGCCCCTGGCAGAGATGACCGCCGAGCACTTCAACCTGGGCCTGCAAGACAAGCTGATGGGCCAGGTCAATCTGCTACTGATCGGTCGCGAGTACGCCAACGACGGCGCCTCCTTCACCTTTACCACCGGCGTCCTGAGCCACGATCCGATCCGCAGCGGCGCCTCGGCAGCCCTGGTCAACGGCGCCATCGACAGCTTTGTGCGGGCCGCCGCCATCGAACTGCCGCGAGGCCTGCGAGTCAACTCCGTGAGCCCCAATGTGCTGCAAGAAGCCATGGGCAAGTACGCCCCGTACTTCCGTGGTTTCAAGCCGGTGCCGGCGGCTGATGTAGCCCTGGCCTACGCGAAAAGCGTGGAAGGCCTGCAGACTGGCCAGACCTATCACGTCGGCTGAAGCCCCTGCAGAAACCTAGGGTGCAGGAGTGGGCTTGCCAGCGAAGGCTCCCTTGCCGACGGCGACAATCTCTCGGGCTTCTGCGTCGGCAAGTGCGCTCCACCCGTTCCGGTCAATCCGGGGTTGTGGTGACCGGGCTGGCTGCGTAACGTGTCGGCTTCCGTTTGGAGACCCCATGATGCGCACCGCCCGTTCCCTGATTTGTTTCGCTCTGCTGCCACTGTTTGCCGGTTGCCAGATGCTGCCGATGTTCAACGACCAGCCCCGGGCTCCGTCCATGGCCGGGCTGACCCGGATGCAGGGTGAACTCAGCGCGGCCGATGGCAAGCTGCTGTTCAAGCCCTGCACTGAGGATCGCCGCTACGTGATCAGTGATGGCGGCGGTACCAGCGTGCTGCAGGAAGCCGCCACCCTGGCTGATAAGCAAGGCAAGCTGTTCGCCGACCTGCGGGGCAAGTTCTCCGCCAGTGGCAGCAGCGATGGCCAACTGGACCTGCGCCAGCTGTATCGCATCGAACGCTCGGGCAGCGCCTGCAACGATCCCAACTTCCAACGCCTGATTCTCCGGGCCGGCAGCAAGAACCCGGCCTGGAACGTCGATGTCAGTGCCAAGGGCATGATGATCGAGCGCGCCGGCCAGCCGACCCTGGCTCTGCCCTACCTGGAGGAACAGCTGGGAGACGGCCGCTTCAATCTCACCAGTGAGGCCAACCACCAGCGTGTGGAGCTCTGGGTTGCTCCACAGCGTTGCGTCGATAGCGTGACCGGTAGCGTCCAGCACCTCACCGCCGAGCTGCGGGTCGACGGCCAGGTCCAGCGCGGTTGCGGCTATTTCGGCGGTTCGCGCAACGACTGATTCGACGAACTGCGGTTTTAGCCTGACGGCCAAGGTGGATTGCGGCTTATAATCGCCGGTTTGTGCAAAGCAAGCCGGCGCACTGTTGCGCACCGCCTACCCGGACCCTGTCATGTTACGAATCACCGAACTCAAGTTGCCGATCGACCATCCCGATGAAGACCTGCGCGCCGCTATCGTGCAGCGCCTGGGCATCACCAGCGATGACCTGCTCGATTTCACCTTGTTCAAACGCAGCTACGATGCGCGCAAGAAGTCTTCCGAACTGTGCTTCATCTACACCATCGACCTCAGCGTGCGCGACGAAGCACCGTTGCTGCTCAAGTTCGCCGACGACCGTAACGTCAACCCGGCGCCGGATGTCAGCTACAAGGTGGTGGGACAAGCCCCGGCAGATCTTAGCGAGCGGCCGATCGTGGTGGGTTTCGGCCCTTGCGGGATCTTTGCCGGCCTGTTGCTGGCGCAGATGGGCTTCAAGCCAATCGTCCTCGAGCGCGGCAAGGAAGTGCGCGAGCGCACCAAGGACACCTGGGGCCTGTGGCGTAAAAGCGTGCTCAACCCCGAGTCCAACGTGCAGTTCGGCGAAGGCGGTGCCGGGACCTTCTCCGATGGCAAGCTCTACAGCCAGATCAAGGACCCGCAGCACCATGGCCGCAAGGTCCTCCACGAGTTCGTCAAGGCCGGTGCGCCGGACGAGATCCTCTACGTCAGCAAGCCGCACATCGGCACCTTCCGTCTCACCGGCGTGGTGGAGAACATGCGCCAGCAGATCATCGCCCTGGGCGGTGAAGTGCGCTTCGAGCAACGGGTCACCGACCTGTTGATCGAGGATGAGCAATTGCAGGGTGTGGAGCTGGCCAGTGGTGAACAACTGCACTCCCGGCACGTGATCCTGGCCCTGGGCCACAGTGCCCGCGACACCTTCCGCATGCTCCACGGCCGTGGCGTGTACATGGAAGCCAAGCCGTTTTCAGTGGGTTTCCGTATCGAGCACCCGCAATCGCTGATCGACAGCGCACGCCTGGGCAAGTACGCCGGCCACCCGAAACTCGGCGCCGCCGACTACAAGCTGGTGTACCACGCCAAGAACGGCCGCTCGGTCTACAGCTTCTGCATGTGCCCGGGGGGCACTGTGGTGGCGGCCACATCCGAGCCGAATCGGGTCGTGACCAATGGCATGAGCCAGTACTCACGCAACGAACGCAATGCCAACTCAGGCATCGTTGTAGGCATCACTCCGGAAGTGGATTATCCGGGCGGCCCACTGGCCGGTATCGAACTGCAGGAGCGCCTGGAGTCCCTCGCCTTCGTCCTTGGCGGCAGCAACTACCAGGCCCCGGCGCAGTTGGTGGGCGACTTCATCGCCGGCAAACCCAGCAGCACCCTGGGCAGCGTCGAACCGTCCTACAAGCCAGGAGTGAACCTGGGAGACTTGGCACTGGCCTTGCCGGACTTCGCCATCGAGGCCATTCGTGAAGCCCTGCCGGCCTTCGAGCGGCAGATCAAGGGTTACTCCCTGCACGACGCAGTGCTGACCGGCATCGAGACCCGCACCTCATCGCCTCTGCGCATCACCCGTGATGCTTCGATGCAGAGCTTGAACGTGAAAGGGTTGTATCCGGCCGGTGAAGGCGCTGGTTACGCCGGGGGCATTCTCTCCGCCGGAGTCGACGGGGTTCGCATCGCTGAAGCGGTGGCTCGCGACATCCTCGGCATCCAGGCCTGAAGACCCCGGTCGTTCGCCGCCGAGCCAACTCCTACAAGAAACATCTCACACCTGTGTAGGAGCTGGCTTGCCAGCGAAGGCGCTCTCAAGAACACCGCAAGACCTCCAGGCCTCTTCGCCGGCAAGCCGGCTCCTGTGGGTCAGATACCCGCGCGAAGCACGCTGGCGGGTAGCGCATCGCCACGCTCAACAGTGGCGGCTACCGCAGCCATCAAGGCTTTCAACTCATACCCCTGGTCCAGCAGCCACTGCTCATCGTAGTAGGTGGTCGCATAACGCTCGCCGCCATCACAGAGAATCGCCACGATCGAGCCCTTCTCACCGGCGGCGGCCATCTGCTGCGCGGCCATCAGCGCACCGATCAGGTTAGTACCACTGGAACCACCGACCCGGCGCCCCAGCCGTTGGGCCAGGTAGTGCATGGCCGCCAGGGACAAGGCGTCCGGAACCTTGACCATGGCATCGATCACCTTGGGCAGGAACGAAGCCTCGACCCGTGGGCGGCCGATGCCTTCGATCCGCGAGCCGCAATCCAGGCGCAGGCTGGCATCGCCACTCTGGTAGTAGTCGAAGAACACCGAACGCTCGGCGTCGGCACACAATACCCGGGTGCAGTGCTGGCGATAACGCACATAACGTCCCAGCGTTGCGGTGGTGCCCCCGGTACCTGGGCTGGAGATCAACCAGCTGGGCTCCGGGTAACGCTCGAAACGCAACTGCTGGAAGATCGACTCGGCGATGTTGTTGTTGGCCCGCCAGTCGGTGGCGCGCTCAGCGTAGGTGAACTGATCCATGAAATGCCCCCCGCTCTCCCGGGCCAGGCGCTCGGACTCGGCATAGATCTGCGTCGGGTCCTGCACCAGATGACTCTTGCCACCATAGAAAGCGATCTGGGCAATCTTTTCCTGGGAGGTGGTGGCAGGCATCACGGCAATGAACGGCAACCCCAGAAGACCGGCGAAATAGGCTTCGGAAATCGCCGTGGAGCCACTGGAGGCTTCGATCACCGGCGCCCCGGGCTTGAGCCAGCCGTTACACAGGGCATAGAGAAACAGCGAACGGGCCAGGCGGTGCTTGAGGCTGCCGGTGGGATGGCTGGATTCATCCTTGAAATACAACTCGATGCCTGGCTGCCCCGGAAGCGGCAATGGAATCAGGTGGGTGTCGGCACTGCGCTGGAAGTCAGCCTCGATGATGCGGATGGCCTCGCGGGCCCACTGGCGATTGTCGCTCATGTTCTATTCTCGTCGGATCGAACGCCATGCCGGCGCAAGAAGATGAAGTGCACCCAGCATAGGTGATTCAGGCACGGGAAAAGCTGGCGCTGTTCCCTGTAGAAAAACGGCCCGGGAGCCGCCGCGGACGGACATGTTAGGAAATATCCTCGGCCCCTGACAGGTACAGCTGGGAAGCAATTGGAAACACAACTGCAAGGAAGCTTTTTCAGCAGGCCGTTTGCCTTCTACATATAACAAAAAAGAATATAACTTTTGTTTTAACAACTAACTGTACGGGTTAGGGTGTGCCACCTTTTTTAGTTTTAGATGGAGAGCGACCTTGCCTCTGCGTAGCACTTTCACTCGTTTCTTTGCCATGGAAGCTGCCAGCGGTCTGCTATTGATCGCCGCTGCCATCCTGGCCCTGATCATCAATAATTCACCGCTGTCGTGGCTGTACAACGGCCTGCTGGAAACCCCGGTGGTGGCCCAGATTGGTGCCTTGAAAATCGCCAAACCGCTGTTGCTGTGGATCAACGACGGCCTGATGGCGCTGTTCTTCCTGCTGATCGGCCTTGAGGTCAAGCGTGAAGTCATGGAGGGCCAGTTATCCAAGCCTTCGCAGATCGTCCTGCCGGGCGCTGCGGCCATTGGCGGCATGTTGGTGCCAGCACTGATCTACTGGTTTCTCAACCGGGACAACCCGCCGGCACTCAATGGCTGGGCAATTCCTACCGCCACCGACATTGCCTTTGCCCTCGGGGTACTGGCACTGCTGGGCAAGCGGGTGCCGACGTCGCTGAAACTGTTTCTCATGACCCTGGCGATCATCGATGACCTGGGTGCGATCGTGATCATCGCAATCTTCTACTCCGGCGCCCTGTCGACCCTGTCGCTGATGCTGGCGGCCGCCTGCATCGCCGCCCTGGTGGCGATGAACCGGATGGGCGTGGTGAAGCTTGGACCTTACATGATCATCGGCCTGATTCTCTGGGTCTGCGTGCTCAAGAGCGGGGTCCACGCCACCCTGGCCGGCGTGACCCTGGCCTTCTGCATTCCCTTGCGCACCCGCAACGCCGAGCCTTCGCCGGTGCAGACGCTGGAACATGCACTGCACCCCTGGGTGTCGTTCGGCATCCTGCCGCTGTTCGCCTTTGCCAACGCCGGTCTGTCGCTGAGCGGCGTGACCATCGAGAGCTTCACTCACCTGGTACCGATGGGCATCGCTGTCGGCCTGTTGCTGGGCAAGACAGTTGGCGTGTTCGGCCTGACCTGGCTGGCAGTCAAGAGCGGTATCGCCGCGTTGCCGGCCGGAGCCAACTGGGGCCAGGTCTTCGGCGTGGCGATCCTCTGCGGGATCGGCTTCACCATGAGCCTGTTCGTCGGTTCCCTGGCTTTCGTCCCTGGCAGCAGCGAGTACGCCGGCATGGACCGCATGGGGATTCTCACCGGCTCGCTGTTCGCGGCCCTGATCGGCTACGCCGTCACCGCCGCCGCCAGCCGCAAGAACAACCCACTGGCGTCTTGATCCACACCGATCCAGCAGCCTGAAAACACAAAACCCCGACCAGTTGCCTGGCCGGGGTTTTGTTTTACCGGGAACCGATTAACGAGTAACGCGGCTGGTACCGTTGACGGTCATGATGCGCACACGATCGCCAATCCGGAACACTTCGTTTTCCTGAACCTGCTGAACATAGGCACGCATGCTGCCGTCGTCTTCACGCACGGTGATTTCCACGCCCTGGGTACGGGTCAGGCCTTCTTCAGTGGCCGAACCCAAGAGGCCGCCGGCTACCGCACCGATGACTGCGGTGACGATGCTGCCACGGCCACCGCCAATGGCGCTGCCGCCCACACCACCGATCACAGCACCGGCAGCACCGCCGATCGGGGTCTTGGTACCTTCGATTTTCACCGGACGCAGGGATTCAATGGTGCCCATGCGTACGTTTTGCACACGACGTGCTTCATCACGGGAGTAAGAGTCACCGGTCAGGTTAGAGGCACAGCCGCCAAGCAACATCGCCATCGTGGTGAAAGACGCAACCAGCAAAACAGACTTACGCATAGGATCAACTCCAAAGGACAGATAGTGATTAGACTCCGCAGCTTGACGCCTGTCACGGCGTCGCCCGGATAAAATTGCTTTCATTCAGCCAAAGTACAGACTGCGTAAACGCCAAGCACTCTCAATACGGTAACGCCAATTTCCAACCGAGCGCCACCGAACAAAGGATTTCCCATGGATTACTTCATCATCATCGCGACCACTGCTGCCGGTCTGTATTTCCATTGGTGGCTGTACGTACGCATCAAGCGCTGGGTAGACCGGGACCTGGCCTTGTCCCTGGCCGGAACTGATGAGCAGAAGAAACAGTTCATGCTGCAACAGCTGGCCGAGGCCCAACGCCAGAAAGTAAAACGCCGGGACCTGCCGCATTGGCTGGAAGCCGCCGCAGCCGGCTATCCCGGCGAGTAACCTGAGCTTTTAGGGGGCCAGGCGCTCCCGGCCCCACCGATCAGCCTGCAGGCGATAATTCAAACGGTCGTGCAAGCGGCTGGAGCGCCCCTGCCAGAACTCGATGCGTTCCGGCAGCAGGCGATAACCACCCCAATGTTCCGGACAATTGGGCTGGCTGTCGCTGAAGCGTGCCTCAGTGACCTTGAGCAACTCCTGCAACTCTGCACGATCGGCAATCACCCGGCTTTGCGGCGAAGCCCAGGCGCCCAAGCGGCTCCCCAGAGGACGCACCTGAAAGTAGGCATCGGACTCCTGAGGAGTGACCTTGACCACTCGCCCCTCGATCCGCACCTGGCGCTCCAGGGTTGGCCAGAAGAAGGTCATGGCGGCAAATGGCCGCGCGGCCATTTGCTGCCCCTTGGCACTGTCGTAGTTGGTGAAGAACGTGAAACCCTGCTCATCCAGCCCCTTAAGCAGCAGGATGCGGCAATGGGGACGACCGTCGCTATCGACGGTCGCCAGGGTCATGGCATTGGCTTCCACGGGCGGCTGCTCGGTTTTCAGCGCATCGGCAAACCATTGGTGGAACAGCGCAAAGGGTTCGGCCGGAGCTTGGTCCTCGGACAAACCGTCGCGGGTGTAATCGCGACGCATATCAGCCAGAGACTGAGTCATGCCTGCTTCCTTTTCCTTGAGAATCAGTTTTTAGCCTGAGCGGTGGCTGTAGCGTTCTTCGCCGGAGCCGCGACCTTCTTCGCTGGAGCCTTCTTGGCTGCCGGTTTCTTGGCTACGGTGGATTTTTTCGCGGGGGTCGCAGCCTTTTTGCTGGCGACGGCAGAAACCGGCGGCTTGGCGTCTTGCACAGCAACCATTTCAGTCTCGGACGGCGTCGGCTGGTTGTACTTGCTCAGCAGGCCCAACATGGTGCTGCGCTGAGTCAGCATGATTTCCACACGACGGTTCAGCGAACGACCTTGAGGGCTGTCGTTGGCCGCACGAGGCATCACCGAGCCCATGCCACGCAGCATCAGGCGATCCTGCTTCAAGCCGCTGAGGCTGAAGATCGCGGCAATCGACTGGGCACGATCACGGCTCAGCTTCTGGTTGGCCAGGGTCGGGCCAGTGGCGTCGGCATGCCCGAGAATCAGCACGGCGGTCTTCGAATCGCCTTCAACCGCCTTGGCTACGCGGGTGAACGGGCCCAGGGTCACCGGCAGCAGCATGGCTGGACGGTCCGGGTTGAAGGAACCGTCTACCAGGGCAATGACCACCAGCACGTTTTCACGGCGTTCTACTTGCAGCTTGCTGTCCTTCACGGCTTCACGCAGGCGTGGCTCGTAATCGTCCAGCCAGGCCTGGGTAATCTTCGGATCAGGCATCGGGATGTCCGCCACATTGACCTTGCTCAATGCCTTTGGCTGGCTCTGGGAAAACGGCCACCACCAGTGGGTTTCAGCATTCGCGGTGTTGGCTACTGCGGGAGCCGGTGCCGGAGCAGGCTCAACCTTCTTGGCTTCGGCTACAGGCTTGTCAGCGGAATCCTTGGAGGAGAACGGCCACCACCAGTTGCTGCTCTCGGCCTTGGCAGCAGGAGCAACAGGAGCAGCAGCTACAGGAGCTGGGGCAGGTTCGGCGGCAGCGACTGCAGCCGGTTTGGCGGCGCCTTTGACAGCAGGCGTGGCCGACTTGGCAGAGGCTGTGGTTTTACCCGCAGCGGCTGCGGGAGCAGCGGACTTGCCCGCTACCGCGACTTTGCTCGCAGGTGCGGCCGGTGCCGCTTCGGCTGTAGCCGGTTTCTCAGGCGCTTGCGGGGCTTCCTTGCTACTGGCCTTATCGGACCCGAACGACCACCAATGGCCGCCATCCGCTTCATTTTGTGGGGTTTGTGCACAACCGGTGACGGTCAGGCAAATGGCCAAGGCTAGAGACTTGTTCGACGACATGGGATATCCACAAAATGAGATAAAAAATTCGGTCTAAATAACCGCTACAAACAGACGCTTGGAAATTATAAAAGCCACAGGGTTCCTTCCTGCAGCTTTCCGAGCATGTTTAAGCAAAAAAGTTCTTAACAGCAACCTTTTTACAGACAATCCGACAAAACCCGCACCAGCTTCTGCGCCCGAGGGTCCATCAATACATAAGGCCCCAAGGTATTTGTCACAAAACCGAACGCCACATCATGCTCAGGGTCAGCAAAACCGATGGAGCCCCCTGCTCCGGGATGCCCGAATGCCCGGCTCCCCAGACCGAAGGTGGCATTGGCCACCTGGGGTTGATCGAGCATGCAGCCCAGGCCGAAACGCGTCTGGGTCAACAGGGTCTTGTCCATCCCGAGGCTGTGCTCGCGGGTCAGTTCTTCAAGCATGTCGGCCTCCAGCAGGCTGCCATCGAGCAAGCCGCTGTAGAACCCTGCAAGGCTACGGGCGTTGCCATGGCCATTGGCCGCTGGCTGCTGCATGCGTCGCCATTCGGGTTTATTGGTGCTGGTCATGATAGACGGTGGATTGGTAAAAGCCCGGGTAGTCATGGCCGCGGGTTCGCGCATGGTCACTTGCAGCAGGCGCTGGGCTGCTGCATCACCGACATTGCCCTTGCCACGGGCGATATGCGCCACCCGGTAAAACTCTGCGTCCGCCAGGCCGACATGGAAGTCCAGCCCCAAGGGCTTGGCCACCCGAGCCACGATGGACTCCCCCGGACCGCGTCCGTCGGCTCGCCGAATCAGCTCACCCACCAGCCAGCCATAGGTAATGGCGGCGTAACCATGCCCCTCACCCGGTGTCCACCAGGGCTGCTCGGCAGCCAGGGCATCGACCATGGTTTGCCAGTTGTACAGGGCCTCCGGCGGCAGCAGCTCGCGCAATGCCGGCAAGCCGGCCTGGTGACAGAGCAACTGGCGCAAGGTAATGGCAGATTTGCCTGCCGCGGCGAACTCCGGCCAATAATCAGCCACCGGAGCATCCAGCTTGAGCTTGCCTTCGGCGACCAACTGCAACGCGGTGACTGCGGTAAAGGTCTTGGTGCAAGAGAACAGGTTGGCAATGGTGTCGCTGTGCCAAGCCTCAGCACCGTCCTTGTCGGCAGTCCCGGACCAGAGGTCGACGACGGTTTCCCCACCGATCTGGATGCACAGCGCCGCGCCGCGCTCCTGGGAATCGTCGAACAGCGTCGCAAAGGCCTCGCGTACCGCCTCGAACTTAAGCTCGTAATGACCCTGAATCTGCACCCTGACTCCCCCACAACAATGCTCGACAACGTGGCGCGCATTGTTCCAGCCCCGAAGGGATTTGGGAACAACCGACAGCCATTCGCAAACCCTCGGATCAGCAGGCTGCCAGGCTCTGCCCGGCGAGTCGCGACAAGCGCTGGGCCCGCGGGTCCATCAGGCTGAAACCGCCCATGGTATTGGTGACGAAGCCGAAAGCCAGATCACGTTGTGGATCGGCAAATCCCACCGAGCCGCCCAACCCCAAGTGTCCAAAAGCCCTTGGCCCCAGGCCGAAGGTCGCATTGGCCTGATCTGGCTGATCGAGCATGCAGCCCAGGCCAAAACGCGTCGGAGTGCGTAATGACTGGTCCCAACCACCACTGTGGGGTCGGGTAAACTCCTCACGCAGTGGCGCGCCCAGCAGTTCATCACCCAGCAATGCACTGTAGAAACCCGCCAGGCCATGGGCATTGCCGTGCCCGCTAAGCCCCGGATTCTGCAGGCGCCACCAGCGGGGTTGAAAGGTCTGGCTTGGCGACACCGAGGGATTGGAAAAAGCCAGAGTGGCCACGTTGCGCGGTTCATTGCCCATCACCCACCACAGATCCTGCGCCGCAGCGTCACCGACCCAGCCTTCCCCCCGTGACAGGTAGGCGATGCGTTGAAAGTCCTGATCGGCCACTCCGACATGAAAATCCAGCCCCAGAGGCGTGCAGATCTCCTCAGCGATATAGTTACCGGGCTCACGTCCATCTACACGTCGGATTGTTTCGCCCAGCACCCAACCGTAGATCATCGGTGCATAACCCAGAGTGCTGCCTGGCGCCCACCAGAGTGGATGCGCGGCAATGCACTCGATCATGAAGTCCCAGTCGTAGAGCGTGGCAGCCGGCAATACCTCGCGCAGCGCTGGTAAGCCGGAAACATGGCATAGCACCTGACGCAGGGTCACCTGCTGTTTGCCCGAGGCGGCGAATTCCGGCCAGTAGCGGGCGATCGGCTGATCCAGATGCAGGAGGCCGCGTTCCACCAACTGCAACACCGCCACAGCCGCGAACGGCTTGCCGCAGGAATACAGACTGACCAGCGTATCCCTGTCCCAAGGCAGGCTCCGCTGCGAATCACGAGTCCCCGCCCAGAGATCCACCAGGGTCTGCCCAGCCACTTGGATACACACCGCCGCGCCACGCTCGCGCGGGTCGTCAAACAATTCGGCGAACGCCTGATAGACCGGCTCGAATTCCTTTACGCAATACCCGTGAATGTCCATGTGTCGACTCCCTTCAACAATGAAACACCTGTGAAGGGAGAATTATTTTAGCCCCAGCGATGCCAGCCATAGACCTGGATCAGTTTCTGGCTGGTCATTGCGCGGTGACCAGCCGAACGGTCAATAAGCACTGAAAGAGCCATCTGGCGATTAATGACCGTTGCCGGAATGGCCACCGGAATGACCGCCTGGGCCCTTGCTGGCGTGACCTTTGTCACCGCCGTCAGCGCCATGCTCGGTCGCGGCCGCCTGTTCGGCCTGGACCTGGGCCTTTTGCGCTTCCTTACCCAGCTGGTCCACCGCCTGCAGGTTGCTCTTGCGCACACTGTCGACAAAGCCCTGGAACGGCACATCAGTGATGCCCACCAGACCGAAGTGACCGTTCTCACCGTCCAGCAAGCGCCCGGTCACCGGCTGGTCGAGGTACTGGAACCAGTGCACGCCGACAATCGATGGTTCACTCAGCGCCTGCTTGAGGAAGTTGGCATAGGCCGGGCCACGGTCTTCCTCACGGGCCAGCTCGGTTACGCCACCCCAGAACGGGCCGCGATCCCGGGAGCCGAAGTTGAACTCAGTCACCAGTACCGGCTTGTCGAGGCTGCGCAAGTACGCAAAGTCCTGACCATCCTGAGGCTTGAGGGTGTACATGTTGAAACTCAAAACGTCGCAATACTGGGCGCAGGCGGCCACCGCCTCAGGGTTGCTGACGGCAAACCGCCCGCCCAACAGCAAGTGGTTGGGAGCATGCCACTTCAACGAGTCGGCGATGGTCTTGAAATAGGTGTCGGCGAAGACCTTCTGGAAATACTTGAAGTCGGCTTCGATTTCCGGATGCTCAGGGTTCGGCAGTGGCGGCACGAAACCCGGATCCTCCATCAACTCCCAGGCCGGCAGATCGATTCCCCAGGCTTTCGACAGGCCCGCCTGGTTGCGGTACTTGTCCCGCAGTTGCTTGAGAAAAGCGCGCTTGGCTGGAACATCGGTGGTCAGGCGCAGGGTGCCGTAGGCCAGGGCATAACGGGCTTTCGGATCGTTCCCGGGACCGGCCCAGGCCAGCTCGTTGTCGGCAAAATAGCCAATCAGCCAAGGGTCATCGCGATGATCGCGAGCGGCGATGGCTACAGCGCGTTCAGTGGCCATGGCAAAACGCGGATCGAAAGGGTCGGGCATGCCGCCCCACCAATCGCTGCCGGTGCTGATGCTGGCGTAATCACCGACGATCGATAACGGCAAGGTATAGGGCACCCGGTTAGCGAGACCCAGCGCTGGCGCACTCCAGTTGCCGAGGGTGTTGAAACCCCAGGCCTGCAAGCGGTCCAGGGTATGGCTGAGCCAGCGTTTATCATCAAATACCGGGGCCGCGCAGGGGGCAGTGGCCGTCTCCGCCGCCTTGGCCTCGGTTGTCGAGGCCTCGACCACAGCCTCACTGCTCGCCGCGCATGACTTGCCATAAGTCCGTTGCAGGTTGGCCCGATAGAAGTCGTACCAACGACCAACGTTATAGCCTCGGCCCTGGTCAGCGCCGTTGCCGCCACGGTTGTCGCCTGCACCGTAATAAGCCGTCAGGGGGTCGCCGTCCTTGGGCAAGTCAGCGAACATCCACTCACGATCCGCGACATAGGTCTGACTGTTGTCAGGCGCCACGGTGTTGACCCCCAGGGAATAGAACGGATGCCCTTCAGGGGTCACCAGGAACCAGCGACCATCGCGTTTTTCCGTGCGAAAGAAACCACTGGCCTTGAAGCTCGGGCCCTTGTCCCAACCACCGAACTTGTCCAGGGAGGCCTTCTCGCGCTCGCCCAGCCAGCCCTTGAGTTGTTGCTGCTCCTTGGCATCGGCCGCCTTGAGTTGATCGTCGCTGCTGACTTTTTCCGGCCAGCGGGCTCGGGTCGACTGGCCGTAGCCATCCACCAGCGAGCCATAGACCGCCTTGACCACGCCCTCGCCGTCCTGCACGCCGAAACGTTCGAGGAGGATACTTTGCGCGGCTTTGGGGTTATCCAAGGACAAGGTCACCGACACCACCTGGCTGCGGTCCAGTTGCCCTTCGCTGCTGGCCAGCAAAATGCGCTGGCCGTCCACGGTCGTCGGCATCGGCGGTGCGGCTTTCATGCCCTGGCTCAGCGGACTGCTGGCTACCAGCGGCACCAACAGGGTCTGCGCCGGACCGGCCGGCAGATCGACGCGACTGACCAGGGTCTTGCCGTCGTTGCTCTGGATAGTCACATAGAGGGTCAAAGCCCAGTTCATCGCACTCTGGATGCGCAGGGTCATCATTCCCGACTGTGACCAGTCCCAGGCCCCGCTCTGTGGCGTCAGGCTCAGGCTGGGCTTGGCAGTGGGGCTGAAGGTGATCCGCCGCAGCACTTCACCTTCGGCCGTTTGCTCTGCATTGGACTGCGGCAGGCTGGCATCTTGTGTCACCACCTGGACCACAGCGGCAGGCCGGACAAAGTTGAACAGCGTCTGTTGTCCGGCAGGGGCCGCCAGGACGGGCGCGGCAAACAACAGGGCAAATACAGCGGGCAACGAACGGCGAATCATATGAACCTGGCTCTCCCTAAAGGCCGCCAAGCGGCCGGTGCTGAAGCGGTGACATGAAATAGACAGCACCGCGCGCAAATATGCGGACCGTGCTTAAGATATTTCGCGGCGAAATGGCGGCAAGGCATTGAGAATCGCCTTGCCATAGCGCTGAGTGACCAGACGGCGGTCCAGCAGGGTGATGGTTCCGCGGTCCTGTTCGGTGCGCAGCAAGCGACCACAGGCCTGGACCAGCTTGAGGGAAGCATCCGGCACCGAGATCTCCATGAACGGATTGCCGCCCCGAGCCTCGATCCACTCTGCCAGCGCAGCTTCCACCGGATCATCGGGCACCGAGAACGGGATCTTGGCGATCACCACGTGCTCGCAATAGGCCCCGGGCAAGTCCACCCCTTCGGCAAAACTCGCCAGGCCAAACAGCACACTGGAATCACCGCCGTCGACTCGGGCCTTGTGCTTGTTGAGGGTCTCCTGCTTGGACAGGTTGCCCTGGATAAACACCTGCTTGCGCCAGTCGCGGTCCAGGCCGTCGAACACGTCCTGCATCTGCTTGCGCGAGGAGAACAGCACCAGGGTGCCTCGGGAACCCTCTACCAGTTCCGGCAGGTCGCGAATGATCGCCGCCGTGTGCGCCGGTGCATCACGGGGATCGGCGCGCAAGTCGGGGACCCGCAGCACGCCGGCATCGGCGTGATGGAAAGGGCTGGGCACCACGGCAGTCACGGCCTTTTTCGGCAGGCCGGCGCGCATGCGGAATCGGTCGAAAGTCCCCAGGGCGGTCAGGGTCGCCGAAGTCACCAGGGCCCCGTAGGCCACGTTCCACAGATTGCGCCGGAGCATTTCCGCAGCCAGGATCGGGCTCGCGTTGACCTCGATGTCGAACAGCGAACCACTCTCGGCCAGGGTCAGCCAACGGGCCATGGGCGGGTTGTCTTCCGGGTCCTCGATGGTGAATGCGGTCCATAGCTCCCAGTTGCCCGAGGCGCGCGCCTGCAGGCTGCCGAACAACGGGTACCACTCTTCGGCCTGGTTGCTGGCGATGCCGATGTTGACCTCGCCATCCATGCCTTCCTTGAGCAATTCGGTGAGGCGGGTAAACAGGTCGGTGAGACGGGAGAAGCCTTTTTTCAGCTCGATGCCCATCTCCCGCATATGCTCGGGAATCAGCCCACCGACGAAACGATGGCGTGGCCGCTCGCGGCCTTCCATGTCTTCGCCGGTCTTGAAATCAGCGAGCTGCTCGCAGGCAGTGAACATGAACTGCTGCTGGGTCTTGATCTCTCTTGCCAGCTCCGGCACCTGCTCGATCAACCGTCCCAGGTCACCTGGCAACGGGTTCTGGGCCAGCAGCTTGGTGAGGTTCTTAGCCGTCTGTTCCAGCCAATCGGCAGTAGAACGCAGCCGGGTGTAGTGGGCAAAATGGCCGATGGCCTTGTCCGGCAGGTGATGGCCTTCGTCAAACACGTAGAGCGTGTCGCGTGGGTCCGGCAGCACAGCGCCGCCGCCCAGGGCCAGGTCGGCCAGGACCATGTCGTGGTTGGTGACGATCACGTCGACCTTGCCCATGCCTTCCCGAGCCTTGTAGAAGGCGCACTGGCCGAAGTTCGGGCAATGGCGATTGGTGCACTGGCTGTGGTCGGTGGTCAGGCGCGCCCAGTCGGCGTCTTCCAGGGCCGTGGGCCAGCTGTCACGGTCGCCGTCCCATTTATTCCCGGCGAGTTTTTCGATCATGCTGGTGAACAGCTTCTGGCTGGCTTCATCCACTTCGATCTTGAAGCCTTCCTCCTCGAACAGCTGGGCCGTGGCGGTCTGCGCATGACCTTCCTGGAGCAGCATGTCGAGCTTGGACAAGCACATGTAGCGCCCCCGCCCCTTGGCCAAGGAGAAGGTGAAACTCAGCCCGCTGTTGCGCATCAGATCCGGAAGGTCCTTGTAGACGATCTGTTCCTGCAGGGCGACGGTAGCTGTGGCAATCACCAGGCGCTTGCCCGCGGCCTTGGCGGTGGGAATCGCCGCCAGGCTGTAGGCAACAGTCTTGCCGGTACCAGTGCCGGCCTCCACCGCGACCACTGCCGGGTCGCCACTGCGCCGGCCCTCGTCGTCGGTGTCGATGTCCCCCAGGACCTTGGCCACTTCGGCGATCATCAGACGCTGGCCGTAACGCGGCTTGAGGCTCTTGGCTTCGAGAAAACGCGAGTAGGCGCCCTGGATCGTGGTTTTGAGTTCGTTGCTGATCATGGTTTTCGGGCGCACAAAACGCTGGATAAATTTTCAGTGGTTCGAATCGGCCGCTATCATACCCCGCTAATTCATCCCGCGCAGAACGGAGTACCCGAATGACCGCTTTCGCCCTCGCTTATAGCCTGCATGTGCTGGCCGCCCTGGTCTGGGTCGGTGGCATGTTTTTCGCCTGGATGGTCCTGCGTCCAGCGGCCATGGTCGCCCTTGAGGGACCGGCGCGGTTGAAGCTCTGGGCACAAGTGTTTCCGCGCTTTTTTGTCTGGGTCTGGGCTGCCGTGGTGATCTTGCCGATCAGTGGCATTGGCCTGCTGCACCTGCGCTTCAACGGTTTTGAAAGCGCACCGCGCTATGTCCAGATAATGATGGGGCTGTATCTGGTGATGACCGCGCTGTTCATTCGCATCCAGTCCCTGCAACTGCCGGAGTTGCACAAGGCGGTGGCGGCGCAAGACTGGCCGGCCGGTGCGGCGGCGCTGGGGAAGATCCGCCGGCTGGTGGGTATCAACCTGATCATCGGCTTGCTATTGGTGGCCCTGGCCGCGGCCCGACCAACCTTCTGATGAAACCAGCCACCGGCTCTATAGAGCCGGTGGCTGCAAGATACGCTGCAAGGGGTTACAAGCGCTGCACCGTCAACGATCCCGTCTGCCCTGCCGATCCCGGCTGCCCTTGAGCGCCAGGACGTCCGTTCTTGCCACCGTCGGTCTGGTAGACCAGGCAACCCTTGGACTTGCCCCCAGCCCCGGGCTTGCCGCCTGCACCGGCCAGGCCGCCGGCACCGCCATCGACCCAGACCTTGATCTGCTCGCCCGGAAAATCACGGGGCAATTCCAATCGCACCTGGGCCCCCGCCGCGCCTGGGCGACCATCGCCACCGCCGTCTCCGTCGGCACCGCGACCAGCCTGGCCCCAAGTGCAACCAGGTTCCTGGCCATTGCCACCATCAAGGCCGACATAGCCAGGCGCACCAGCGCCGCCACGGGCATCCACGGAGAGTTCCTGAGCCGTCAGCGCTTCGATACGCAGGTTCAGATTGCGTCCGGGTCGGGCAGCTTTCTGATAGTTGCCGGGTGCGCCACGGGAAGTGATCTGGCTGCCGGCGTCCAACTGCGCACGGCGGACAATCAGTTGCAGGCTTTGCTCGGTAGGCACAATGGCAATCCGCGCCTCACGCCCCAGATGCAGGTTATCAATCTTGAGTTCGGTGACATTCGCCGGAACCAGCAAGGTGCCGTAGTCAGCGACGTCCAGGCGCTCCAACTGCAAGGTGCTGGTGGTATTGGGCAGACGCATCAGGGAGTTGGTTTCGACCTTGACCTCCTGGGCCACGGCGAGGGGACTGCAGAACAGGGCCAACAGGCAGAGCTTACGCATGGTCGACCTCGACGATCTCAGGAGCAGGAAGGGTTTGCAGATGGAAGATCCCCACCAGCAGGATTTGCAGACGGTCACGCCAGGGATGCACACGGCCTCTGAGGCTGCCATTGAACAACACCAGTTCCAATAAATGTGTCACCAACAATAGACAGCCCGCCAAATTGACCAGCAGATGCAACGGATTGACCAATGGCCGGGCCAGGTTGATCAGCACCACCAGCCAAAATACCAAGATCAGAAACTTCCCCAGCCCCCATAAGACCTTCATATGCTCCCCTCGTGGATTATTCTTTGCGCGCACAGTAACGACTTATCCCGGGGATATGCCAGCGGGGGATGAAAATTCTTCCAAGGGCACCTGTTTAGCGACCGGATCGACGAGGATCGCAAGATACAGGCCCGTAACCGCGCCGATGACCAAGGTTCGAGTGAGGACTGCTTTGAGGGTATCCAGACGCGAAGTCTACCCTGCGCGGCTATAAGGCCGCGCAGGCTCCAGGCCTTCAGCGGTTGATCTGAATCTCGGTGCGACGGTTCATCGCCCGCCCTTCAGCGGTCTTGTTGTCCGCCACCGGTTTGCTTTCACCAGCACCGGCCACCGACACGAAACTGCTGCGGGGGATACCGTGGTTGATCAGGTATTCGACCACCGAGTGAGCACGTTTATCCGAGAGTTTCTGGTTGTAGGCATCGCGACCGACACTGTCGGTGTAACCGGTCACGCGCAGTTGCGCCGTCGGGGCTTCCTGCTTCAAGCGGGTCACAATGGTGTTGAGCTTGGTCTTGTCGGCTTCGGTCAGCTTGGCCGAGTCGAAATGGAAGTGCACATCGCGAATGACGATGGTTTCTTCCTTGACCACCACCACCTCTTCCACCACTGGAGGAGGCAATGGGCAGCCATCAGCATCGACCGGTACGCCTTGCGGAGTATCCGGGCACTTGGGACTGGCACCATGCACCCAGCAGTAGGCGCCTGCCAGGCCACCGACCAACAGCGCGCCACCACCTGCCCACGAGGAACTTTCGGTGGCGCCCAGCGCCGCGCCCGTGACGCCACCGACCGCGGCGCAGATCGGCCAGTCGGTTTTCTGCAAACCTGCACAACCAGTCAACACACTGGTTAACAGAACCAAAGGTACTGCCGTCCGAATGATGCTCATCTGATTTCTCCTGAAAGATCGGCTCGAAGCCGATTAACGGAGTAAAGACCGCGCCTTTCAACTCCGCCAGCAAAGGGCCAGCTGCGCTTAAAGCCAACAAACACGGGCGCTTCGCTGATTTAGTGGAGAACCGCTCTAGGCCCGCAGGTGCCGGCACGCTAGTCTTTAGCGTTCTGATCGAGGAGCTAAGATGAGCGCCGGCATTTCTACCCGCACCCCGCAACAGGCCCTGGCGGCCCTGCTGGATCGCTATGCACCGCAACAGCTGTTGCTGATCGGTGCCAGTGACTTCCCCGCCCTGGCGGCATTCAAACAGGCTCACCCCACGACCCAGGTGGCTCAAGCAGCGCCGGGGCCCTTGCCCGCGGAGCTGGCTGCCCGGCGTTTTGACCTGGCGGTGGCGGTGGATTGCCTGGAGCACCTGCCCAAGCGCGCGGGCCTGAACCTGCTGGGAGGCATTCGCAACCTCAACGCCAGCCGGATTGCGGTACTGGCCGACATGGATGCCTGCGGATGGCAGGAAACCGACTTTTTCTCCCTGGCCTTGCAGGCCAGCGAACGCTTTCAACGGGATAAACAGGTGCTGACTCTGTTTACCTACGATCTGCTTGAATACAAACAAGTGCCCGACTGGCTCAACTCACGCTTCTGGGCAAACCCGGAAAACTTCGGAAAGTATTGGTGGTAACACAATGAGCGCCTCGATCTGTCCCTGCGGCAGCGGCAACCTGCTGGACGCCTGCTGCGGCCATTACCATGCCGGCCACCCCGCCCCCTGCGCCGAAGCCTTGATGCGTTCGCGCTACAGCGCCTATGTGCTGGGGCAAGTGGATTACCTTTTGGCAACCACATTGCCGGCGCAACAAGCCGGGCTGGATCGCCAGTCCATCAGCGACTGGAGTGCACAAAGCACCTGGCTGGGACTGCAAGTGGAAAGCTCCGAGGTCTTCGGCGGCCAACCCGAGCACGCCTTCGTCACGTTCACCGCCCGCTGGCACGACAGCCAGGGCGAACACAGCCACCGCGAACGCTCCTCCTTCGTGCAGAACCAGGGACGCTGGTACTTCATCGACCCCACGGTTGCGGTCAAGGCCGGACGCAATGACTCCTGCGTCTGCAGCAGCGGGCACAAATTCAAGAAGTGCTGCGCCAGCTATTTAACCCGCTGAGCCGTGACTGGCGGCGGTCACCCCAGGCCCAGGATGGGCACCGGGGAATCAAAGGGAGTGTTGCAATGCTCGGTGAGCTAAATGCGTTACGGACAATCTGCCTGCTTGGGGTGCTGAGCCTGTCGGGCTGCGCGTCCTGGTTCACTGATGAGGAGCGCGACCCCGCGGTGCATCTGGTCAAGGTCGAGGTGGTCAAGGCCAACCTGCTGGAACAACGCTTCACCCTGCACTTGCGTGTCGACAACCCGAATGACAGTGACCTGACGGTGCGCCGCCTGACCTACCGAGTCTATCTGCAGCGGTTTCTGCTCAGCGAAGGCGAGCATGAGCACTGGTTCACGGTCACGCCCCACAGCAGCCGCTTCTTCAAGGTGCCGGTGCGCACCAACCTCTGGCCGCAGATCCGTGATGTGGTGAAACTGCTGCGCAAGCCTCAACAGCCCATTCCCTATCGCCTGGAAGGTGAACTGGAAATCGGATTATTCATCGGCAAGGACGTGCACCTGAAGCGCAATGGCGTGATAATTCCCGGCGATTTTATTCCGGAGTAACCCGCAATGACCCAACAACCTCATGTCCATGGCCCCGACTGCAACCACGATCATGATCATCATGATCATCATGATCATCATGATCATCATGAGCACGATCACGACCATGGCCATGTTCACGGCCCGCACTGCAACCACGCTCATCAGGAGCCGGTGCGCAACGCGCTGAAAGATGTCGGCCGCAACGATCCATGCCCGTGCGGCAGCAGCAAGAAGTTCAAGAAGTGCCACGGCGCCTGAAGTAACGAGGAGCTTGCCAGCGCATTCGCCGGCAAGCACAACCTCGTCTGGCCGCTCCTACAGGAGCTGCGCCAGGGTCAGCACCGTAGCGTACTCGCCGTGCAGGTTAGCCAGCGACATGGCATGCACCTCCTCGGCGCTGCGAGCCCGACCGGCAAAGTCGGGTTTGTCGAAGGTGTAGCAAGCGTCGGCCACCACCCACACGGCAAATCCCAGGTTGCCAGCGGTGCGCGCGGTCGACTCCACCGAGTTGTGGGTAGCGACCCCGACGATCACCAACTGTCCGATCCCCGCCTCACGCAAGTTCGCCTCCAGCGGATTGGCGCAAAAAGCGTCCGGCACCTGTTTCTGAATCAGCCACTCCCCGGGCCGAGGGCGAAAGCGCGGCTGAAACTCCACCCCGGACTGCCCGGGCCAGAACACCGACTCCGTCGAACGCGACAGGTGCTGCACGTGGATCACCGGCCAACCTCGGGTACGCCAGTGAGCCAGCAACTCAAGCATGCACTCCTCCGCCTGGGGGTTGTTACGCGGCCCAAGCCGGGGATGGAGGATGCCTTGCTGCTGATCAATAAGCATCAACGCCGTGTTGGCTGAAATGGACATGGAGGATTCTCGGTTGAACCGTCATTGATTTTTACTGACTTCAACATCACCTACTGTCTCAGGCAAGCCATCGAATGCAGACAGGACGACCTAATGCCGGAGTTTGCTGTCGTTTAACCAAGACCCGTCCCACTTGGAGCACTCCATGATCGACCTGTATTACTGGACCACCCCCAACGGCCACAAGATCTCCCTGTTCCTGGAAGAAGCCGGCCTGCCCTACACCTTGTATCCGGTCAACATTGGCCGGGGCGAACAGTTCAAGCCCGAGCTCCTGAAGATTGCCCCCAACAACCGTATCCCAGCCATCGTCGATCATGAACCGGCGGATGGCGGTGCGCCGTTGTCGCTGTTCGAGTCCGGGGCGATCCTTCTATACCTTGCAGAAAAGACTGGCCAGTTCCTGCCTCAGGAGCTGCGGGATCGCCAGGAAACCCTGCAATGGCTGTTTTGGCAGATGGGCGGGCTGGGGCCGATGGCTGGGCAAAACCACCACTTCAGCCAGTTCGCTGCGCAAAAGATCCCCTACGCCATCAAGCGTTACGTGGATGAGACTGCGCGCCTGTATGGGGTGCTGGACCGGCGCCTGGCGGACCGGGCCTTTGTCGCCGGCAATCAATACAGCATTGCTGACATGGCGATCTATCCATGGATCGCCTCGTACAAGAAACAGAGCCAGAAACTCGAGGACTTCCCTCATCTGCACCGCTGGTTCATCAGCATCCACAACCGCCCCGCCACGGAACGGGCCTATGCCCTAGTGGAGCGAGTCAATCCAGCCTGATTCGATCGTCCAAAACAGCTTCGCCGGCTTGCCGGCGAAGGCTAATTGCGCAGCAACACACAAATACTCCCAGCCCCCGCTTGCGCGGCACTCGCCTGCTCACTAACGTAGCGCCTTTATCGACGCTACCCCCCGCAGGAGCTTTGCCATGGCCTCGCCAGCCCTCTCACATTTTCTTCCCCGGTTCGGCGTTGCCGCGGCAGTGGCCGGTGCTCTCAGCCTGGCTGGTTGCCAGTCCTGGAACACTCAGAACAGCCTGCCACCCACCTCTGGCGTACAACCTCTCAAGGGGCTGGCACAGAACGTTTCGGTGCGGCGTAGCGCCGTCGGTGTACCGCTGATCGAAAGCAACAGCTTCCACGACGCGCTGTTCACCTTGGGTTATGTGCACGCCAGCGACCGCATCGGTGAGATGGTGACCCTGCGCCTGCTGGCCCAGGGCCGACTGGCCGAAATGTCCGGCGCCGAGGTGCTGGATGTCGACCGCCTGATGCGCGCAGTGAACCTGAAGAAAAGCGCCGGCGAGCTGTACAAGGCCTCGTCGCCACGAATCAAGCGCTTCTTCGAAGTCTATGCGCGGGGCGTCAACGCTTACCTGTTCCGCTATCGCGACAAGCTGCCGCCGGATCTGGCGTCGAAGGGCTACACCCCGGAATACTGGAAAGCCGAGGATTCGGCACTGATTTTCTGCCTGCTGAGTTTCGGCCAGTCCGCCAATCTGCAGGAAGAGATCAACGCTCTGGTACTGGCGCAAAAGGTCAGCAACGACAGACTGCCCTGGCTGACGCCAAGCTACCCCGATGAGCCGCTGCCCATGACCGAGGCCGACAAACTCAAGGGGCTGGCATTGAATGTGCCAGGCATGAGCGAGCTCAGTCTTGCCGCCAAGCAGATGTCGGCCCTCAATACACTGGGTGTCACCGGCGGCAGCAACCTGGCCGTCGCCCCGCAGCACGCCCGCAGCGGTCGCAGCCTGCTGGCCAGCGACAGCCAGATCAGCGCGTGGTACTACGTGCAGATCCGCGCCCCGAAGTATCAGGCCGCCGGTGCCTCGATTGCCGGTTTGCCGGCCATTCTGCAAGGGTTCAACGGCAAGCTGGCCTGGAGCATGAGCTCCGCGATGGGCGACAACCAGGACCTGTTCCTGGAGAAGCTCAAGCGCCAGGGCAACGCGCTGTACTACCAGAACAACGGAAAATGGCAGCCGGCCATCGTTCGCAACGAAACCTACTTCGTCAAAGGCCAACGGCCGATTCGCGAAGCCGTGTACGAAACCCGCCACGGCCCACTGCTCAACAGCTCCCTGGGGATCAACGCCAGCAATGACCTGGCCAGTGGCTACGGTCTGGCGCTGCAAGTGCCAGAGTTCAAGGATGATAAGAGCCTGGATGCTTTCTTCGACCTGTCACGGGCACAGGCTGTGGAAAAGGCCTCCGACGCCAGCCGCGAGATCCGTGCCATTGCCCTGAATATGGTCTACGCCGACGCCAGCAACATCGGTTGGCAGGTCACCGGGCGCTTCCCCAACCGTCGCGAGGGCCAAGGCCTGCTGCCATCTCCCGGCTGGGACGGACGCTATGACTGGGACGGCTACGCCGACCCGATGCTCCATCCTTATGACCAGGACCCGGCGCAAGGCTGGATCGCCACCGCCAATCAGCGGGTGATCTCCCGCGGTTACGGTATGCAGCTGTCCAACTCCTGGGATGCTCCGGAGAGGGCCGAGCGTATCGGGCAGTTGCTGTCTGGCGGCAAGCAGGACAGCCGCAGCCTGATTGCCCTGCAATACGACCAGACCACCCTGTTCGCCGCCAAGTTGAAAAAGATGTTCGAGGCGCCAGGCATGGCCCTGCCGCTGAAAAACGCCATCCAAGCCCTGCCCGACGCTGACCGCGCCAAAGCCCGCGAGGCCTACAGCCGGCTGATGGCGTTCGACGGCAAACTCAGTGCCGGCTCCGCCGACGCCGCGCTCTACGAATTGTTCCTCCAGGAAAGCGCCAGGCAGACCTTCCTCAAACGGCTCGGCCCAGAGCCCGGCATTGCCTGGCAAGCCTTTGTCGCCAATGCGGGCCTTTCCTATTCAGCCCAGGCCGACCATCTTCTGGGCCGGGAAGACAGTCCGTTCTGGGGCGACTCGCGCACCGAGCAAAAAGAGGACAAGCCAGCGATTCTCGCCCGTAGCCTGGCGGCCGCCGTCAGTGCGGGTGAGCAACTGATGGGCACGGACCGCAAGACCTGGCAGTGGGGCAAGTTGCACAGCTATCGCTGGATCAACAGCAGCGGCCAGGTGATTCGCGGCCCATTGCAGGCCGGTGGCGACCAGAGCACCATCAACAGCGCCGGATATCGCTGGGGACAGGACTTTGCCATCACCACGACCCCAGCCCTGCGCTTCGTTGTCGACTTCGCGCTGAGCGAGCCACTAATGGGACTCAACAGCAGTGGCCAATCCAGTAACCCGGCAAGCCCGAACTATGCCAACGGCATCGACGGCTGGCTCAAGGCCCAGTACTTGAGCTTCCCGATGCAACCACAGAACTTCGAACGCAGCTACGGCAAGACCCGCCTGACCCTGGTTCCCAGCAAGTAAGGCCATCCCCAGATCCCGCTTGCACGCCCTGCGCAAGCGGGCCTGCGCCAGAGTGATCCACTCTTGGCAGCATCCCCCGCCCCCGCCAGCACTGCCCCCAAAAGCCATTTCCAGCTCGCATGCACCTTAATCGTGCAACGCGAGAAGCACGCCCTGTTTCAGCGCGCGACGGTCGTCGCATCGTTGCTTCGGAGCGCTTTTAAAACACTTGTTCGGGACTCTGGTTCGGAAATTGCTACTTTCATTAAGTCACATGCCTTCCAGTAACAGTACTCATGCGCCACAAGCGCTCATATTGGTTCTTAGGGATTGAATAATGAAAAAAGCATTGCTGACCCTTTCTGCACTGGCTCTGTGCATGGCCGCCGGCTCCGCGTTGGCCAAGGAGTACAAGGAACTGCGCTTCGGCGTCGATCCGTCCTACGCCCCTTTTGAATCCAAAGCCGCCGATGGCAGCCTGGTAGGCTTCGACATCGATCTGGGCAATGCCATCTGCGCCGAGTTGAAGGTCAAATGCAAGTGGGTCGAAAGCGACTTCGACGGCATGATCCCAGGCCTCAAGGCCAATAAATTCGACGGTGTGATCTCCTCCATGACCGTCACCCCAGCCCGTGAAAAAGTCATCGACTTCTCCAGCGAACTGTTCTCCGGCCCTACCTCGCTGGTGTTCAAGAAAGGCTCCGGCCTGAGCACAGACATCACCTCGCTCAAGGGCAAGACCGTCGGCTACGAGCAGGGCACCATCCAGGAAGCCTATGCCAAGGCCGTGCTGGACAAGGCCGGGGTGAAAACCCAGGCCTATCAGAACCAGGACCAGGTGTACGCCGACCTGACCTCCGGACGCCTCGACGCCTCGATCCAGGACATGTTGCAAGCCGAACTGGGCTTCCTCAAATCGCCGCAGGGCGCTGACTACGAAGTCAGCAAGCCAGTGGACGATCCACTGTTGCCAGCCAAGACTGCGGTCGGTATCTCAAAAGGTAACAAAGAGCTGAAAGCGCTCTTGGATAAAGGTATCAAAGCGTTACACGATGATGGCACCTACGCCACCATCCAGAAAAAGCACTTCGGTGACCTGAACCTCTACAGCGGTAAATAACCTGCCGGCGCCCATCTTCGATGGGCGCCTTTTTTACTGCCACAGGTCACCGATCAATGTTCGAAGAACTTCTAAACAACCTAGGGCTTTCCGCCTTCAGCCTGAAGGGTTTCGGCCCCCTGCTGCTGGAAGGTACCTGGATGACCATCAAGCTGTCGGTGTTGTCGCTCCTGGTCAGCGTCTTGCTCGGCCTGCTCGGCGCCAGCGCCAAACTCTCCAGCCTCAAACTGCTGCGAATTCCAGCCCAGCTCTACACCACGCTGATCCGCGGAGTACCGGACCTGGTGCTGATGCTGCTGATTTTCTACAGCCTGCAGACCTGGCTGACGTCCTTCACCGATTTCATGGAGTGGGACTACATCGAGATCAATCCCTTCAGCGCCGGGGTGATCACCCTGGGGTTCATCTATGGCGCCTACTTCACCGAAACCTTTCGCGGAGCAATCCTTGCCGTACCGCGAGGCCAGGTCGAAGCCGCCACCGCCTACGGTCTGAAACGCGGACAGCGCTTTCGCTTCGTGGTCTTCCCACAGATGATGCGCTTCGCCCTGCCGGGCATTGGTAACAACTGGATGGTGATGCTCAAGGCCACCGCCCTGGTGTCGATCATTGGCCTGGCCGACCTGGTCAAGGCCGCCCAGGATGCCGGCAAAAGCACCTACCAGTTGTTCTACTTCCTGGTTATCGCCGCGTTGATCTATCTGCTGATCACCAGCGCCTCCAACTTCATCCTGCGCAGGCTTGAACGACGCTACGCTGCAGGCGCACGGGAGGCGGTGCGATGATCGAACTCCTGCAGGAATACTGGCGCCCCTTCCTTTACAGCGACGGTTACCACATGACCGGGCTGGCCATGACCATGTGGCTGCTCAGCGCCTCGATCTGCATTGGTTTTCTGGTGTCGATCCCGCTGTCGATTGCCTGGGTTTCGCCCAAGCGCTACATCCGCTGGCCGGTGCGCTTCTATACCTACCTATTCCGCGGCACACCGCTCTATATCCAGTTGCTGATCTGCTACACCGGGATCTACAGCATTGCCGCAGTCCGTGCGCAACCGCTGCTGGACTCGTTCTTCCGCGATGCAATGAACTGCACCATCCTCGCCTTCGCCCTGAACACTTGCGCCTATACCACGGAGATTTTCGCCGGGGCAATCCGCAGCATGGCCCACGGCGAAGTCGAGGCGGCCAAGGCCTATGGCCTCAGCGGATGGAAACTGTATGCCTATGTGATCATGCCCTCGGCCCTGCGCCGCTCGCTGCCCTACTACAGCAACGAAGTGATCCTGATGCTGCACTCCACTACCGTGGCGTTCACCGCGACCATCCCCGACATCCTGAAAATCGCCCGCGACGCCAACTCGGCGACCTTCCTGACGTTTCAGTCGTTCGGTATCGCCGCCATCATCTACCTGTGCGTGACTTTCACCCTGGTGGGCCTGTTCCGCCTCGCTGAACGCCGCTGGCTGGCCTTCCTCGGGCCGACCCACTAGGACTTGCTGCAGGAAAAACCGTCAATGCGCCACGAGATCCACGACCTGCTCGCCCCGCTGCCGGGCACCGCGCGCCAGGTCCACAGCTTTCACTTCGGCCCGCCCCAGGCCACCGGCAAGATCTACATCCAATCCTCCCTGCATGCCGACGAGATGCCCGGCATGCTGGTGGCCTGGCACCTCAAGCAACGCCTGACCGAACTAGAAGCCGCTGGGCGCCTGCGCCAGCAAATCGTCCTGGTGCCGGTGGCCAACCCGGTGGGCCTGGAACAGGTGCTGATGGACGTGCCCCTGGGCCGCTACCAGCTGGAAAGCGGGCAGAACTTCAACCGCGGGTTCGTCGACCTCGGCGAGCAGGTCGGCGACGCCATTGAAGGGCTGCTCAATGACGATCCGCAGCACAATCTCGAATTGATCCGCCGCCAGCTGGTCGACGCCCTGGCCCGACAACGAGCGCAGACCCAATTGCAGTCTCTGCAACTGACCCTGCAACAGCTGGCCTGCGATGCCGACATGGTGCTGGACCTGCATTGCGACTTCGAAGCCGTGGCGCACCTGTACACCACCCCCGAAGCCTGGCCCCAGGTGGAGCCATTGGCCCGCTATATCGGCGCCGAAGCCTGCCTGCTGGCCACTGACTCCGCGGCCTGGTCGTTCGACGAGTGCTTCAGCCTGCTGTGGTGGCAACTGCGACAGCGCTTCGGCGAGCACTTTGCCATTCCGCCAGGCAGCTTTGCGGTGACCGTCGAGCTGCGCGGCCAGGGCGACGTCAATCACGGTTTGGCCAGCCTCGACTGCCAAGCCCTGATCGACTACCTGACCCGCTTTGGCGCCATCGACGGCGAGGCGCCGCCACTGCCCGACCTGCCCTTCCCAGCCACGCCTCTGGCCGGGGTCGAGCCGGTGACCACAGTGGTGGGCGGGCTGTTGGTGTTCAGCGCCCTGCCGGGGGAATACCTGGAGGCCGGTCAGTTGGTGGCCGAAATCATCGACCCGATCAACGACCGGGTCACCCCTATCCACTGCAACAATGCCGGGCTCATGTATGCCCGCTCGCTGCGGCGCATGGCCACCGCCGGCATGGTGATCGCCCATGTCGCCGGCCACGAAGCCTATCGCAGCGGTTACCTACTTTCGCCTTGAGGATGCAAGCCACCATGTACAAATTGACCGTTGAAGGCCTGCATAAATGCTATGGCGACAATGAAGTGCTCAAGGGTGTTTCCCTCAAGGCCAAGACTGGCGACGTGATCAGCCTGATCGGCGCCAGCGGCTCGGGCAAAAGCACCTTCCTGCGTTGCATCAACTTTCTCGAAACTCCGGACGACGGTGCCATGAGTCTGGATGGCCAGCAGATCCGCATGGTCAGCGATCGCCACGGCATGCACGTGGCCGACCCGGCCGAGCTGCAGCGGATTCGTACCCGGCTGGCAATGGTATTCCAGCATTTCAATCTGTGGAGTCACATGACCGTGCTGGAAAACATCACCATGGCCCCGCGCCGGGTGCTGGGGGTCAGCCCCAAGGAGGCCGAGGAACGTGCCCGGCGCTACCTCGACAAGGTCGGCCTGCCAGCCCGGGTCGCCACTCAATACCCGGCGTTCCTGTCCGGCGGCCAGCAGCAGCGGGTTGCCATCGCCCGGGCCCTGGCCATGGAGCCGGAAGTCATGCTGTTCGACGAACCCACCTCAGCCCTGGACCCGGAGCTGGTGGGTGAGGTGCTCAAGGTGATCCAGGGCCTGGCGGAGGAAGGCCGGACGATGATCATGGTCACCCACGAAATGAGTTTTGCACGCAAGGTCTCGAGCCAGGTGATGTTTCTGCACAAAGGCCTGGTGGAGGAGGAAGGTGCGCCCGAAGCCGTACTGGGTAACCCGAAAAGCGAACGCCTGCAGCAGTTTCTCAGCGGCAATCTGAAGTAAGGGCTGCCTGCCCCGTGCGTTAGGCCTTACAGGGACTGGGCGGACGGGGCACTTGAACGTACTCGCCAAGCTCAGACGGCAGGCGCGGAAGGCGGTTCGTCCGGCAACGTCGGCTCGCCAGGTTCTGTAGGTTCAAGCGGCTGAGGAGTGTCCGGGTCAGGCTGACCGGGAATACCGCCTGCCATGCTGACGGAGGGATACGCCAACAGGCTCCAGGCCAACAAGCCAACCTGATTGGGTTCCAGCCTTGCCAAGGTGGCGCTGATTCGCGGATCTATCTTCATGGGGCACTCCTGAGCTGTTCCCGATACGCCTTGCGCGTACCGGAAGGACACTCAATAGAGTGTCTACCCGCTCAGGAATTCCCGCTATTCGTCAGACAAACGGACTCAGGTACGCGGCAAGGTCACGCCACGCTGCCCCTGGTATTTGCCGCCGCGATCCTTGTAGGACACTTCACATTCTTCATCCGACTCCAGGAACAGCATCTGCGCCACACCTTCATTGGCGTAGATCTTCGCCGGCAAGGTCGTGGTGTTGGAGAACTCCAGGGTCACATGACCTTCCCACTCGGGTTCCAGCGGGGTCACGTTGACGATGATGCCGCAACGGGCATAGGTGCTCTTGCCCAGGCAAATGGTCAGTACGTTGCGCGGAATGCGAAAGTACTCAACGGTGCGGGCCAGGGCGAAGGAGTTCGGCGGGATGATGCAGACGTCGCTCTTGACGTCGACGAAGCTCTTTTCATCAAAGTTCTTCGGATCGACGGTGGCCGAGTTGATGTTGGTGAACACCTTGAATTCATCAGCGCAACGCACGTCGTAGCCGTAGCTCGACACCCCGAAGGAGATCAGCCGATCCTGGCCTTCGCCACGCATCTGGCGCTCTACGAAGGGCTCAATCATGCCCTGCTCTTGCGCCATGCGGCGAATCCACTTGTCCGATTTGATGCTCATGGCGGGTGTCCTGAAATAACGAGGTGAAAAAATTCTGTCCGGCATCTTACCGGGGCGCGTGGCCGGGTTCAAAGTCTCGGGCGTTTTTCTCGCCTGCCCCCTTATTTTTCAAGGGCTGGCCGACTGACGCCTCGCCGTCAGTCACGAAAACCGAGAAACCTTCGCACTGACCATTGGCACGTTCAGGAAAAAGGGTTAAGGTGGCGCCACTGTGCTGCTTGTGTCACTGAGAATCTCTACACGATGTTGAATTTCGATCCAACCATCTCCAAGAATTTTTCCTGCTCTTTGCACTCAGTCTCGGCCAGGGCTTTTCCTGAGTCGCAGTTAACTTTGTCCAAGGAGATACACCATGTCTAATCGCCAAACCGGTACCGTTAAGTGGTTCAACGATGAAAAAGGCTTCGGCTTCATCACTCCACAATCCGGTGACGACCTGTTCGTACACTTCAAAGCTATCCAATCCGACGGCTTCAAAAGCCTGAAAGAAGGCCAACAGGTTTCTTTCATCGCTACCCGCGGTCAGAAAGGCATGCAAGCTGAAGAAGTTCAAGTTATCTAACTTGTACTGATCCAGTAAAAAAACCCCGCCCTCAACAGCGGGGTTTTTTTGTGCCCGCAGATTTTGTTTTCACCCTGACGCGATGGAACACCCTCTCGAATGCGCCAGGGCCGCCCCGGCCTACCAGGTCACGCCAAAACCCAGCGTATAGCGAGTCCTGTCCAGATCACTGTCTTCGGTACCGCGAATCAGGTCTTTCTCCGCCTTGAGATTCAACGATGCCCAGTCGGTAACCTTGTAGCGCAGGCCCATTTCTGCATCCAGGGCGTAATCAGCCACTCCAGACAGCGGCCGACCCACCTCGCCATTGGTGAAGAACTCCACCCGCTTACCTATCAGATAGCGGTTGTAGTCCCACTTCATGGCCAGGGAATAGAAGTTGTCCTCGCCGCCATCGGCGTACTCGTAATCTGTGCGGTTGAACAGTGAGCCCAGGGAGAACGCACCCAACTCATCGTCCCAGAACTGGTAACCAGGACCCGTACCCACCACCCGTTGCCGCGCCAGATCCTCAACCTTGTCGCGCTTGTAGGTCAGACGACCCTCCCAGAACCACTGCTCAGTAATGAAGCGGTCCAAGGCGTATTCGGCGCGCCAGTTGTCAGTGGTCACCACATGATCCTGAAACTCGCGGTTGTACTCACCCAGGGCATGGTGACGCCAGGCACCATGCCGAGCAGAAGTCCTGAAGTCGATGTCATAGTCATCGGTATCCTTTTCCGCGCGCTTATAGTCCATGGCCACGTCGACATTACCCTTCCAGATCATGTCCTCCACCAACGGCCTGGGCTTCATGATCTGCTGAATACTCGCCAGTTCGACTGCCTTGGGCGCCTCGCCATTAGCCAACACGACCTTGCCATCCTCCGCCGGCCGCAGCGACTTGGCCTTTTCTCCCACATAGGCGTCCTGCTTGACCAACAGTTCCTGGTCGCTCTCCAGGGTCTTGACCTGCTTCCAATCGATCGAAATGGCACCACCGTAGTCGGTCTGGAGCAACAACTTGCCGCCATCGAAGACTTTGATCTTGCCACTCAGGCGATCGCCATTCTTTAACCAGACGGTATCGGCCAGTGACGGCAGGGAAGCGCTGAGCGCTGCGAAACACAACAGAATTCTGGACAACATAGGCAAATACGGACTCGATCTTGCGAAAAAAACGGCATTATTCCTGCTGAACATGCCTTAGTCAGGACTGACCTGGGTATTGAGAGTGAGTTCAATACTCATCCAGACTTCACCATCACAACTGACCAGCGTCCCTTCTACTATCTGGAACCGCGAATGTGACCGAACACGGCGAAGACCCACAAAGCCCCGCGCAAATCCGACGCACGGCGCTCTACCTGACCCTGGCCCTAGTTCCTCCAGGCAAGGTCGTAAGCTACGGCCAACTGGCGCAGATGGCCGGTCTCGGAAGAGCCGCCCGCTGGGTCGGACGCACCCTCAGCCAACTGCCGGCGGAGACCGTTCTGCCTTGGCACCGGGTACTGGGCGCCGGCGGTCGCATCAGCCTGCCCGCTGGCAGCCCGTCAGGCGATGAACAGCGCGCCAGACTGCGTGACGAAGGTGTCTCTATCCTGAACAATCGCGTGGATATTCAGCGCCATGGCTGGCGCCCGGTAGAGCACAGCGGTTAGAGTGCGCGCTTTGTTTCCGCAACCTGAGGCAGACTCCAGCCCATGCCCCGTAAAACCTGGCGCGCCGCACTTGCCGCCTATGCCAGCCCCTCGACGCTCGTGCTGTTGCTGCTTGGTTTCGCCGCCGGCATGCCTTACATGCTGGTGTTCTCGACTCTTTCGGTGTGGTTGCGCGAGGCCGGTGTAGCGCGCGAAACCATCGGCTATGCCAGCCTGATCGGCTTGGCGTATGCCTTCAAATGGGTATGGTCGCCCCTGCTCGATCAATGGCGCCTGCCGCTGCTGGGCAAGCTCGGTCGACGACGCTCCTGGCTGGTACTGGCACAGACCCTGGTGATTTTCGGCCTGATCGGCATGGGTTTCTGCGACCCGCAAAAGCACCTCTCCTGGCTGATCGCTATTGCGGTGATCGTGGCCTTTGCCTCGGCCACTCAAGACATCGCTATCGACGCCTATCGCCTGGAAATCGCCGACGACAGCCGCCAGGCCGCCCTGGCCGCCAGTTACATGTCCGGCTATAGGGTCGCGGTACTTCTGGCCACTGCTGGGGCACTGTTCTTTGCCGAAGGCTTCGGCTCAACCGGTTTCAGCTACAAGCACTCGGCCTGGACCGGCACCTACGTGCTGTTCGGGGTACTGATGATCCCGGCCCTGATCACCACCCTGCTGATGCGTGAACCCTCGGTACCGCTGCGCACCCAGCTGTCCGCAGGGCGCTACAGCTTTGCCCACCAACTGATCTCAGTATTCGTGCTGATCGTGCTGTTGGTGTCGGTGCCCGCTACCTTCACCCAGTTGTACAACACTGACTTCGCCAGCGTGATCTTCAACGGCATGAGCCTGCTGGACTTGCTATTGGAGGACCGGGCATTCCTGCGGGCGATTCTCTATATCACCCTCAGCGCCTTGTGCCTGTCCGCCATGGGCCGCAGGGGGCTGGCGCCAGTGCTGACCCCGGTCAACGATTTCATCCTGCGGTATCGCTGGCAAGCCTTCCTGCTGTTGGGGCTGATTGCCACCTATCGCATGTCGGACACGGTCATGGGGGTAATGGCCAACGTGTTCTATATCGACCAGGGTTTCACCAAGGATCAGATCGCCGGTGTCAGCAAGATTTTCGGCCTGATCATGACCTTGCTTGGGGCAGGCATGGGCGGCCTGCTGATTGTGCGTTTCGGCATCCTGCCAATCCTCTTCATCGGTGGCGCAGCTTCCGCAGCCACCAACCTGCTGTTCCTCATGCTTGCCGACATGGGGCCCAATCTGGAAATGCTGATTGTCACCATTTCCCTGGACAACTTCAGCTCAGGCATGGCCACCTCGGCCTTCGTCGCCTACCTGTCGAGCCTGACCAACCTCAAGTTCTCGGCCACCCAATATGCGCTGCTCAGCTCCATCATGCTGCTGCTGCCACGGCTGATCGGCGGTTATTCCGGGGTTATGGTAGAGAAGTTCGGCTATCACGACTTCTTCCTCATCACCGCCATACTCGGGATTCCAACCCTGATCCTGATCGCCTTGCACTGGTACCAGGAAAGTCGTCGCGCCAGGCCGAAACCTGAGCCGGAGCCGACCGCCAACAGCACCGCTGTCAGCGAAGAACCCTAGAAATTCCCGGGGGTTGCGGCGTTTTATCGGCCTCCCCCGCTTCCCCCGGCCGCAATCCTGTACGCCAGCGGAAGTCGCCCGTACAATGCTCCGTCATTTCTAGTCTTCAGCAACCGACAACGGCCTCCCATGCGCACCAGTCAATTTTTGCTCGCCACACAGAAAGAAACGCCTTCCGATGCGGTCGTGATCAGCCATCAACTGATGCTGCGCGCCGGCATGATCCGCAAACTGGCCTCGGGCCTGTACACCTGGCTCCCGATGGGCCTGCGGGTAATGCGCAAGGTCGAAGCCATCGTTCGTGAAGAAATGAACGCTGCCGGCTCGCTTGAAGTGTTGATGCCGAGCACTCAGCCGGCTGAGTTGTGGCAAGAGTCTGGGCGCTGGGAAGAGTACGGCCCCGAGTTGCTGCGCTTCAAGGATCGTCATGGTCGCGACTTCTGCGCCGGCCCGACCCATGAAGAGGTGATCACCGATCTGATGCGCAACGAGTTGAGCAGTTATAAGCAACTGCCGATCAACCTGTACCAGATCCAGACCAAATTCCGCGATGAAATCCGCCCACGCTTCGGCTTGATGCGCGGCCGCGAATTCATCATGAAGGACGCCTACTCCTTCCATACCGACCAGGCTTCGCTGCAAGTCACCTACGACCGTATGCACCAGGCCTACTGCAACGTATTCAGCCGCCTGGGCCTGAAGTTCCGGCCGGTAGAGGCTGACAACGGCTCGATCGGCGGCGCCGGCTCCCACGAATTCCACGTACTGGCCGACTCCGGCGAGGACGACATCGTCTTCAGCAACGGCTCCGACTACGCAGCCAACATCGAGAAAGCCGAAGCCGTACCTCGTGAGACCTCGCGCCCGGCTGCGAGCGAAGCAATGCGCCTGGTGGACACCCCTGACGCGAAAACCATTGCTCAGTTGGTTGAAGGCTACAACCTGCCGATCGAAAAGACCGTCAAGACCCTGGTGGTGCATGCCGAAGAAGCCGGCAAGCTGATCGCCCTGATCATTCGCGGCGACCACGAGCTGAACGAAATCAAGGCAGCCAACCAGCCAGGCGTAGCCAGCCCGCTGGTCATGGCCTCCGAAGCCGAACTGCGTGACGCCATCGGCGCTGGTGCCGGTTCCCTGGGCCCGGTGAACCTGCCGCTGCCGATCATCATCGACCGTTCAGTGGAGCTGATGAGCGACTTCGGCGTCGGCGCCAATATCGACGACAAGCACTACTTCGGCGTGAACTGGGAGCGTGACCTGCCCGTCCCGACCGTCGCTGACCTGCGCAACGTGGTAGCCGGCGACCCGAGCCCGGACGGCAAAGGCACCCTGGAAATCAAGCGCGGCATCGAAGTCGGACACATTTTCCAGCTGGGCAACAAGTACAGCAAGGCGATGAAGTGCGAAGTGCTGGGCGAGAACGGCAAGCCGGTAACCCTGGAAATGGGTTGCTACGGCATTGGCGTGTCCCGCGTGGTGGCTGCTGCCATCGAGCAGAACAACGACCAGAACGGGATCATTTGGAGCGACACCCTGGCGCCATTCCAAATCGCCCTGGTGCCGCTGCGCTACGAAACCGAACAGGTTCGCGAAGCCACCGACAAACTCTACGCGGAACTCACCGCCGCCGGTTTCGAAGTGCTGCTGGACGATCGCGACAAGAAGACCAGCCCGGGTATCAAGTTCGCGGACATGGAGCTGATCGGCATTCCCCACCGGATCGTGGTCAGCGACCGCGGCCTCGCCGAAGGCAACCTGGAATACAAGAGCCGTACCGAAGCCGAGGCGCAAGCGCTGCCGGTGGCCGACGTACTGTCCTTCATCCAAGCTCGTATCCGTCGCTGAAACCAGATAGAGAAGACATGTTCAAGCGAAACACCTTAAGCCTCGGTGGCGCCGCCTTGTGCGGCGCCCTGCTGGTCAGCGGCTGTGCCAACCAGATGTCACAACGCAGCGAGCACGAGGAACGGGTCGAGCGCAAACTGCTCGACCACAGCCTGCAGATCGATGTCGGTGAGCCTAAGGTGCTTGAGCTGCCGCAACGCCAGGTACGCATCCACGAGCAGAAGACCTTCGAAGTCACCGAATTCGAAGTCACCCGCCGCTACGATCGCTATACACCCTACCAACCCTGGCGGGAGATCTACGAGATCCCGCTGGGAGCGGTGGCACTGGTGGCCGGCATCGGCGCCAACGTGGTCAATGTGTTCGCCCTGGGCAACCTGCCGGACAGTGTCACCAAGGACTGGATCAGCTACGGCGTCTCCGGACTCAACCCATTCATGAACATGCCGTCCCACGGCCGCGCCCAGCAGAACCTGGCAGCGATTGATGAAGTCCAGCGCGACAAGCGCTTGGAATATTCGAGCCTGCCGTGGAGCGAGCGTCCGGTGCAGGTCAAGGCCGGCAAGGAAACCTACGAGCTGAGCACCGATCGCAATGGCGTGCTGCGCTTGAACCTGCTGGACAACCCGTTCTCCGAACAGGATCTGAACCACATCGGCAAGTTGCAGATCAGTGTCGAGGACGCTCAGGACGAGGTGCACTCGGACTCATCCCTGAGCATCAGCAGCAGCTTGCGGAGCAAACTGCTGGAAGCTCACGCACTGATCTACGACGACCTTGAAGATGACGAAGTGAGCCAATGGGTACACCGGGTCAAACGTCTATCGGAACTGGGCCTTGAAGAAGAAGCCAGCGAGCTGGAGCAGAGCCTGATCGAGCTGACGCGCAATGATCCGGAACTGCAAAACGAGTTTCTCAAGTCTCTGACCAAGAACGCCGGCCGACTGGTGGCGGATCCAGGCAGGAACTGATCCTCCTTAACCAGCGATTGTGGCGCCCCGGGCAAACCGCGGCGCCTGGCTCGCTGACAAACGCCCCCTACACTCCCTGGAACAGCTCCAGCTGTTCGTGCCCACCGCGCAGATCCTGCAGACGCACACCAATTCCCAGAAGCCGCACCGGCTTGCCACCGCGCTTGAAGGCCTGGGTCAGCAACTGCCGATAACTCTCCAAATCTCGCCCCGCGCCGGCCTGCTCCAAAGTGGTCTGGGTGAAGTCGTGGAACTTCACTTTGACAAACGGCTTGCCCGGCCGGTAACTGCTGTCGATTCGGGCAATGCGGCCCGCCAGCGTTTCCATCAGCTCCGGCAACTTTTGCAGACAGCTGTCCAGGTCCGGAAGGTCCACGTCGTAGGTATTCTCCACACTGATGGATTGCCGCCGGCTGTCATTCTGCACCGGCCGATCATCAATACCCCGGGCCAGCCCCCACAGGCGCTCGCCAAAACTACCGAACTCGCGCACCAAAGCCAGCTTGTTCCAGTCCCGTAGTTGCAGACAGCTGACAATACCCAGACGCCCCAGCTTGTCCGCCGTGACCTTGCCCACACCATGCAACTTGCTCACCGGCAGCTCCGAGACAAAATCCTCCACCTGGTCCGGAGTGATCACGAACAGCCCGTTGGGCTTTTTCCAGTCACTGGCAATCTTGGCCAGGAACTTGTTCGGCGCCACACCCGCTGACACAGTGATATGCAGCTGATTGGAGACTCGACGACGGATGTCCTGAGCAATACGCGTGGCGCTGCCAGCAAAACTCGGGCTTTCGGAGACATCCAGGTAGGCTTCGTCCAGGGACAACGGCTCGATCAGATCGGTGTAATCACGAAAAATCGTGTGAATCTCTTTCGACGCCTCGCGATAAGCATCCATTCGTGGCTTGACGATCACCAGGTCCGGACAAAGGCCCAGTGCGTGCCGTGACGACATCGCCGAGCGGACGCCATAAGCCCGTGCCTCATAATTGCAGGTAGCAATCACCCCCCGTCGATCCGCGGCCCCACCCACCGCCAGCGGTTTACTGGCCAGCTGTGGGTCATCACGCATTTCGATGGCCGCGTAGAAACAATCACAGTCAATGTGGATGATTTTGCGCTGCATCATATAAAGGAGGAGATCATGAAAGGCAGAAGTCAAAATGAAGACAGAAGGCAAGTATCCACCGACACCTGTATATAGCACCAGTACCTTGCATCCCTGTATCAGTAGCCATGGGGTTCAGCCGAATTTATTTGCCCACTACTCAAAAAACCTCCAATAGCGCTGAAAGCCACGTTCTACCTAGGGCAACACCTGATCAACTGGACATTTTCAGACGCTAAGCGATTGAACCGGAAGCATTTTTTAAAATTTAGTGATTGACAGGGTCCCGCAACGCTGTAGAATGCCGCCACACAGACGCGGGATGGAGCAGTCTGGTAGCTCGTCGGGCTCATAACCCGAAGGTCGTCGGTTCAAATCCGGCTCCCGCAACCAAACATCAAAAAAGGCTACTCGAAAGAGTGGCCTTTTTTGTATCCGCTGAAAAAGTCCTTTCGCAACAATGATCTGCCAAAGTGTTGCGAACCTTTAGTAACACTTCGTCACCTTCAAGATGCGAGCTATGCTCTGTCTCGAGCAACCACCCCGTGTCGATCGTGCAGGGTCGCCGGGCCACGGTGAGACGCGTTAATATTTGAAATTATTTTTTCTACAGGGATTGGTAACTTGGCTGGATACCTCCATCCTGTCGCGCACAATCCACGAGGTGATTGATGCGCGCCAACACGTCTGATTCACAAGACACCGACACCGCTACAGTAACTCAACCTATTACAGTCACTCGCTTGCGCTGGCTGGACCTGTTGAGCAAATACCGCCAACCCATCGGCCTGGCTGTAACGCTGCTGCTGTTTGCCATTGCCCTGATCGCTTGCCGACACCTGCTCAGCGAGTTGGATTTCTACGCCCTGCACGATTCGATCCTTGAGGTGCCCAAGCCTGCGCTGCTTGGTGCCCTAGGTGCGACCATCGTCGGCTTTATCATTCTGCTGGGTTACGAGTGGTCCGCCAGCCGCTATGCCGGGGTCAACCTGCCCGGCCGCACCCTGGCGCTGGGTGGCTTCACTGCCTTCGCCATCGGCAACGCCATCGGCCTATCGCTGCTATCCGGCGGTTCGGTGCGCTATCGTCTTTATGCACGCCACGGGTTGGGGGCCTCTGATGTCGCCCACATGAGCCTATTTGCCAGCCTCTCCTTGGGGTGCGCACTACCGCCTCTGGCCGCCTTGGCGACCTTGAGTAATCTACCCGCAGCCTCGACGGCGCTGCGCCTGCCCGAAAGCCTGTTGGCGGGCATTGCGATCGCCGTGTTGCTGCTGGGCGCGGTACTGGCTATTGGCATCTATCGCCGACGCCTGCCGGAGCAGCCACTGCGTGACAACCTGCTGGTCCGGGTCGGACGCCGTACCCTGCGCCTGCCAGGGCGACGCCTGACCTTCCTGCAACTGATCATCACCGCCCTGGACGTCGCCGCAGCCGCCACTGTGCTCTACCTGCTGCTGCCCGAAGCACCGCCTTTCGGCGCCTTCATGCTGGTATACCTGCTGGCCCTGGCTGCCGGAGTACTCAGTCACGTACCCGGTGGTGTCGGGGTGTTCGAAGCCATCCTGCTGGCAGCGTTCGCCGACAAGCTTGGCGCCGCGCCACTGGCCGCGGCCCTGCTGCTGTATCGCCTGATCTACGTGGTGCTGCCAATGCTGGTGGCCTGCGTCTTGCTGCTGATCAATGAAGCCCAGCGCCTGTTCCAGACCCGCCAGTCTCTAAGGGTGGCTTCCGGCCTGGCCGCACCGATCCTCGCAGTATTGGTATTCCTCTCTGGCGTGGTTCTGCTGTTCTCCGGCGCCACTCCGGAAATCGATACTCGTCTACAGCACATCGGCTTCCTGATCCCCCATCGGCTGGTAGACGCCTCGCACTTTGGCGCCAGCCTGATCGGCGTGCTCTGCCTGCTGCTGGCCCAAGGCCTGCGCCGGCGCTTGTCGGCCGCCTGGATGCTCACCACCATTCTGTTGCTGGTGGGCGCCCTGCTCTCCCTGCTCAAAGGGTTCGACTGGGAAGAGGCCTGCCTGATGACCCTGACTGCCAGCCTGCTGGCGGTCTTCCGGCGCTCGTTCTATCGCCCTAGCCGCCTGACCGAGTTGCCCTTCTCGCCGCTGTACCTGGTGGCCAGTGTTTGCGTGCTCGGCGCCTCCATCTGGCTGCTGTTGTTCGCCTATCAGGACGTTCCCTACAGTCACCAGTTGTGGTGGCAGTTCACCCTGGATGCCGACGCACCACGCGGCCTGCGCTCGTTGCTAGGAGCAGCGGTACTGCTGGTAGTGGTATCCCTGACCTGGCTGTTGCGTACCGCACGCCCGGTGATCCATCTGCCTACCAGCGAAGAACTGGACAAGGCCGCGCAGATTCTCATGGCCTCGTCCCAGCCCGACGGCGGCCTCGCACTGACTGGCGACAAGGCCCTGCTGTTCCACCCCAACGACGACGCATTCCTCATGTATGCCCGCCGCGGGCGCAGCCTGGTAGCGTTGTATGACCCGATCGGCCCGACTCAGCAGCGCGCCGAAATGATCTGGCAGTTCCGCGACCTGTGTGATGTGCACCATGCTCGCCCGGTGTTCTATCAGGTACGGGCAGAGAACCTGCCCTACTACATGGACATCGGCCTGACCGCAATCAAGCTCGGGGAAGAAGCCCGAGTCGACCTCAAGCGCTTTGATCTCGAAGCCAAGGGCAAAGAGATGAAGGACCTGCGCTACACCTGGAACCGTGGGAGCCGCGATGGGCTGTCGCTGGAGATCCACGAGCCCGGTCAGGCGCCGATGGACGAGTTGCGGGTGATTTCCGATGCCTGGCTGACCGGTAAGAATGTCCGGGAGAAAGGCTTCTCCCTGGGACGTTTCAGCGACAATTACCTCAAGCACTTCCGCATCGCGATCATTCATTTTGAAGGACGCCCAGTGGCCTTCGCCAACCTGCTCGAGACCTACAGCCATGAACTGGCCAGCCTCGACTTGATGCGCGCGCACCCGGACGCCCCAAAGCTGACCATGGAGTTCATGATGGTCGGCCTGATCCAGCATTATAAAAATCATGGATATGCCCGCTTCAGCCTGGGTATGGTGCCGCTTTCCGGGCTGCAACCACGCCGTGGAGCACCACTGACCCAACGCCTCGGCTCGATGGTTTTCCGCCGCGGCGAGCAACTGTATAACTTCCAAGGCTTGCGCCGCTTCAAAGACAAGTTCCAGCCTGACTGGGAACCCCGTTACATGGCCGTACCGGCCGGGCTGGACCCGCTGGTAGCGCTGGCCGACACTGCCGCCCTGATTGCGGGTGGCTTGACTGGATTGGTGAAACGCTGATGATTCAACGCTCTTGGCGGTATCTGCTGGCCACAGTGGTGGTGCTGGCTCTGATTGCGGGTGGTGGTTACTGGTGGTGGAATCGCCCCGCACCCGAACCGACTCTGGAACAATTGCCCCAGGCCGACGGCTCGACCCTGACTCGCGTGACCCCAGGCACCAAGGCCAAGGCCCGGGTAGTGGTGGCGGTGCTGCCTGACTCGACCCTGACCGACAAACAGCTGCTGACCCTGAGCCGCAGCGGCGCGGCACAGATCGTTCAGGTGATCCTGCCCAAGGATGATTGCAAACTGCAGGAGCAAGCCCTGCAAAGTGCCCTGCCCCAGTTAGCGGGTCCAGCGACCCTGGTCAGCGGCATTGGCCCAGGCGCGGCACTGGCCTGGCGCTGGATCGCCAGCCAGAACGACGATCAGGCCCAAGCCATATCGGTGGGTTTCACCATCAACCCAGTACCTGGATGCACCGACCCATTGCCCAAGACCCTGGCCCACGGCCATTGGCTGGTGGCCTGGAATGACAACCCAGATGATGAAAGCGCTGGTTTCGTGCGTGACACCCCCAATGCCACCACCAGCATCAGCGACTACGACATCCACCTGCCTCAAGTACTGAACAACGAGCTGCGCAAGCTGCTGGTAGGCTCGGAAAACGGCGGCCTGAGCATTCCCGTGGTGGAAGTCCCGGCCGGCCAGACCAAGGACACCGTGACCCTGTTCCTCTCGGGCGATGGCGGCTGGCGTGACCTGGACCGCGACGTAGCCGGTGAAATGGCCAAGATCGGCTATCCGGTGGTGGGCATCGACACACTGCGCTACTACTGGCAGCACAAAAGCCCGGAACAAAGCGCCATCGACCTCACCGAGCTGATGCAGCACTACCGGCAGAAATGGGGTACCAAGCGCTTCGTGCTGACCGGATACTCCTTCGGCGCCGACGTCCTTCCGGCCATCTACAACCGCCTGCCGGAAGCCGAACAGCAACGCATCGACGCCATTATCCTGCTGGCCTTCGCCCGCACTGGCAGCTTCGAAATCGAAGTCGAAGGCTGGCTGGGCAATGCTGGCAAAGAAGCCGCTACCGGCCCGGAAATGGCCAAGCTGCCGCCTGCAAAAGTGGTGTGCATCTATGGCGTGGAAGAAGTCGACGAGAGCGGTTGCACCGACAAGACTGCAGTCGGCGAAGCCATGAAGCTGCCTGGCGGCCATCACTTTGATGAGAACTACCCGGCACTGGCCAAGCGCCTGGTGGATGCCATCGAGAAACGTCAGGCCAAAGACAGCGCCAGTAACTGATCACAGCCTGGAGCCAAGCTCAGGCGGCCTTGAACTCCGGCAAACCGGATACTGCTGCAAGATTGAAGCCCTCCCTGCGAGGGCTTTTTTTCACCTGCAGCAAACCTAGCGACGAATACTCCAGGCACAAAAAAGCCCCCGCAATGCGGGGGCTTTGGGTTTACTCGCTTAAATCTCGACCTGGGTTCCCAACTCGATCACCCGGTTAACCGGTAGCTTGAAGAAGCGCAGGTTGCCGTTGGCGTTCTTCAACATGAAGGCGAACAGCGCTTCTCGCCAACGGGCCATGCCTTCGAGCTTGGAGGCGATCACCGTCTCGCGGCTGAGGAAATAGGTGGTGCGCATCGGGCTGAAGTCCAGTTCATCCAGGTGGCACAGCTTCAGGGCTTGCGGCACATCCGGCTCATCGGTAAAGCCGAAGTGCAGGATCACCCGGAAGAAGCCTTCACCATAGGAATCCACCTCAAAACGCCGCTGCGCGGGCACTCGTGGAATGTCCTCATAGACCACCGTCAGCAGCACCACTTGTTCATGCAGTACCTGGTTATGCAGCAGGTTGTGCAACAAGGCGTGAGGCACGGCATCCGGGCGCGCAGTGAGGAATACAGCGGTGCCCTGGACCCGATGCGGAGGCTGGACACGGATGCTGCCAATGAAGATCGGCAGGGGCAGGCCACCTTCGTCCAGGCGATCTACCAGCAGCTCCTTACCGCGCTTCCAGGTGGTCATGAGGATGAACAGCACTATCCCCGCCAGTACCGGGAAAGCACCGCCCTGGAGGATCTTCGGTACGTTGGCGGCGAAAAACAGCCCATCCACCAACAAGAAGCCCACCACCACCGGCACCGCCAGCACCGGCGGCCACTTCCAAAGCAGCAGCATCACGGCGGCCACCAGGATACTGGTGATCAGCATGGTTCCGGTCACTGCCACACCGTAGGCCGAAGCCAGGGCACCGGAGGACTCGAAGCCCAGCACCAGCAGAATCACCCCAACCATCAGCGCCCAGTTCACTGCACCGATATAAATCTGCCCCTGCTCGGCACTGGAGGTGTGCTGAATGTACATACGCGGAATGTAGCCCAGCTGAATAGCCTGCCGGGTCAGGGAGAAGGCCCCGGAAATCACCGCCTGGGAGGCGATCACCGTAGCCAGGGTCGACAGAACCACCAGTGGAATCAGGGCCCAGCCCGGCGCCAGCAGGTAGAACGGGTTACGCGCCGCATCTGGGTTTTCAAGGAGCAGCGCACCCTGGCCGAAGTAGTTAAGCACCAGCGCCGGCAGCACCAGGGCGAACCAGGCACGAGCGATGGGCTTGCGCCCAAAGTGCCCCATGTCGGCGTACAGAGCCTCGGCACCGGTCAACGCCAGGACCACCGCGCCGAGGATCGCCACGCCCATGCCCGGATGCACGATGAAGAAACGCACGCCCCATACCGGGTTCAGTGCCTGCAGCACTTCCGGGTGCTGGAGAATGCCGCGTGCGCCCAGTACGCCCAGGATCACGAACCACAGCACCATGACTGGACCGAACAGCTTGCCGATACGATCGGTACCGTGCTTCTGGATCAGGAACAACGCCACCAGCACCACCAGTGCCAGCGGCACGACCCAGTGCTCCAGGCCACTGAACGCCAGCTCAAGCCCTTCCACCGCCGACAACACCGAAATCGCCGGGGTGATCATGCTGTCGCCATAGAACAACGCGGCACCGATCAGGCCGAGAATCACCAACACCGAACGCAAGCGTGGATAGGAGCCCGCCGCACGCCGAGCCAGCGCGGTCAAGGCCATGATTCCGCCCTCACCCTGGTTATCCGCGCGCAGGATAAACAGCACGTACTTGATCGAAACGACCCAGACCAATGACCAGAAGATCAGAGCCAGGATGCCGAACACGCCATCGTGATTGACCTGGACCCCATAACTGCCGGAAAACACCTCTTTGAGGGTATAGAGCGGACTGGTACCGATATCGCCGTACACCACCCCGACCGCCGCCACCAACATCCCCAGAGGCTTGGCCCCGGAGTGCTCGCCACCCGCTGCCTGACTACTTGCCTGACCCATCAATGACTCCTACTACCAAGACCGGGGCTTCTTATATAGAAAGCGCAAGGTTATACAAGCGCTATTGTCTGAAGTTGTGCAGTTTGCCATGTAACCCAGGGGTTTTTATTACCACTACGACCTCAACTAACGCCGGATGAAAACAACCGGGCATAACGGGATCAAGCATAGCCCAGCGCTCGTCGTATTTCCCCTGCATAAAGCTGGTCAAGCGCCTCGACCATCGCTAGAATTGCGCACTTTTTGATCAGAGGCGCAGTCAGCGCCCAACCGTCGCACTTGCCCCCCAAGTGGCTCGACACCCAATACCGAGGTTAGACATGTCCACCCCTTCCGCGCCGGCCAATCCGAAAGTCGGTTTCGTATCCCTGGGTTGCCCAAAAGCTCTGGTCGACTCCGAGCGCATCCTTACTCAACTGCGCATGGAAGGCTATGACGTAGTGTCTACCTACCAGGACGCCGATGTCGTGGTGGTCAACACGTGCGGCTTCATCGACTCGGCCAAGGCCGAATCCCTGGAAGTGATCGGCGAAGCCATCAAGGAAAACGGCAAAGTTATCGTCACCGGCTGCATGGGCGTGGAAGAAAGCAATATCCGTAACGTGCACCCTAGCGTGCTGGCGGTCACCGGCCCGCAGCAGTATGAGCAAGTGGTCAACGCAGTGCACGAAGTGGTGCCGCCCAAGCTGGACCACAACCCGCTGATCGACCTGGTGCCGCCGCAAGGCATCAAGCTGACCCCGCGGCACTACGCCTACCTGAAGATTTCCGAAGGCTGCAACCACAGTTGCAGTTTCTGCATCATCCCGTCGATGCGCGGCAAGCTGGTCAGCCGCCCGGTGGGCGATGTGCTCGACGAGGCCCAGCGCCTGGTCAAGTCCGGGGTCAAGGAACTGCTGGTGATCTCCCAGGACACCAGCGCCTACGGCGTCGACGTCAAGTACCGCACCGGGTTCTGGAACGGCGCGCCGGTGAAGACCCGCATGACCGAGCTCTGCGAAGCCCTGAGCACCCTGGGGGTCTGGGTCCGTCTGCACTACGTGTACCCGTACCCGCACGTGGACGAACTGATCCCGCTGATGGCCGCCGGCAAGATCCTGCCGTACCTGGACATCCCGTTCCAGCACGCCAGCCCGAAAGTCCTCAAGTCGATGAAACGCCCGGCCTTTGAAGACAAGACCCTGGCGCGGATCAAGAACTGGCGCGAAATCTGCCCCGAGCTGATCATCCGCTCGACCTTCATCGTCGGCTTCCCCGGCGAAACCGAGGAAGACTTCCAGTACCTGCTGAACTGGCTGACCGAAGCCCAGCTGGACCGCGTCGGCTGCTTCCAGTACTCGCCGGTAGAAGGCGCTCCGGCCAACGATCTGGACCTGGAAGTGGTGCCGGACGAGGTCAAGCAAGACCGTTGGGAACGCTTCATGGCGCACCAGCAGGAAATCAGTTCGGCGCGCCTGCAACAGCGCGTCGGCAAGGAAATTGAAGTATTGATCGACGAAGTCGACGAAAACGGTGCGGTCGGCCGCTGCTTCTTCGATGCCCCGGAAATCGATGGCAACGTCTTCATCGATGGCGCCGGCGATCTGAAACCGGGTGACAAGGTCTGGTGCCGAGTCACCGACGCCGACGAATACGACCTCTGGGCCGAAACCCTGTAAGGCGTAAAAAAACTGCCAAGCCCCGCTCTCGCAACGAGATGCGGGGCTTTTTTCGGTCTATCGTGTGCTCTTGCCAGGTTCGCAATCAGTGCGGCCGATCACCTCAGGGGCAGGCGGCATGCGCCAACACTCGGTTATCCATACACCGAAACTCAGTGACTACCAGGAGCTGACCCAGGTCTGGGAAGCGTCGGTACGCGCCACCCATGACTTTCTCCCGGACAGCTATATAGAGCAGCTGAAGCACCTGATGCTAACCCGCTACCTGGATGCGGTGATGCTGATCTGCACCCGGGATCAGCGGCTGCGCATCACCGGTTTCGCCGGGGTCGCGGCAGGCAAGATCGAAATGCTCTTCATCGATCCCACCCATCGCGGCCAGGGCCTGGGCCGGCAGTTGCTGCAGTACGCCGTGGATCACCTGAATGCCCAGGTGCTGGACGTCAACGAACAGAACCCCCAAGCCTTGGGCTTCTACTTCAGGCTGGGCTTCGAAATCATTGGCCGCTCGGAGCAGGACGGCATGGGCCAGCCTTACCCACTGCTGCACATGCGCCTGAAACAGCCACAACTGCTGGCCCGACGCGGCTAAAAGCCACAGCCGGCAAATGGACCCGCGATTAACCGGCGCCAGGCAGGTACAATGGCTGCCCCCTTTTGTTACGGCCCCTGTCATGACTGACCCGATTCGTCTCTCCAAACGCCTCATCGAACTGGTCGGCTGCTCCCGCCGGGAGGCTGAGCTGTTCATCGAGGGCGGCTGGGTCACCGTAGACGGCGAAGTCATCGACGAACCGCAGTTCAAGGTCGGTGCGCAAACAGTCGCCCTCGACCCGGAGGCCAAGGCCACTGCTCCGGAGCCGGTCACTATCCTGCTCAACGTGCCCGCCGGTCAGGACCTGGACAGCGCCATGCAGTCCATCAACGCCGCCAGCCTGTCGGAAGAACACCGCTATGGCAAACGGCCACTGAACGGGCACTTCCTGCGCCTGACTGCCAGCGACGACCTGCAGCCCAATGCCAGCGGCCTGTTGGTGTTCACCCAGGACTGGAAAGTGCTGCGCAAGCTGACTGCCGACGCCGCCAAGATCGAGCAGGAGTATGTCGTCGAAGTCTCCGGCGAGATGATCGACCACGGCCTCAACCGCCTGAATCACGGCCTGACCTATAAAGGCCGTGAACTGCCACCCGTGAAAGCCAGCTGGCAGAACGAAAATCGCCTGCGGTTCGCCATGAAGAACCCGCAACCGGGCGTGATCGCCCTGTTCTGCCAAGCTGTCGGCCTCAAGGTCGTCGCCATCCGCCGCATCCGTGTCGGCGGTGTCTCCATCGGCAAAGTGCCGCTGGGCCAATGGCGCTACCTGTCGGCCAAAGAGAAATTCTAAGCCACTCGATTCAGACGCCGTGCCCTTGCACGGCGCTCAACACGCATTGATCAGGACTGTAACCATGATTCATAACGACGTACTGCGCAGCGTGCGCTACATGCTCGATATCAGCGACAAGAAGGTCATCGAGATCATCAAGCTCACCGGCTTCAAAGTCAGCCCGGACGACCTCGCCAGCTACCTGAAGAAGGATGAGGAAGAAGGCTTTGTGCATTGCCCGGACGAGGTCATGGCACATTTTCTCGATGGCCTGGTGATCTTCAAGCGCGGCAAGGATGAAAGCCGTCCAGCGCTGCCAATCGAACTGCCAGTGACCAACAACATCATCCTGAAGAAGCTGCGAGTGGCCTTTGAGCTGAAGGAAGACGACATGCACGCAGTGCTCAAGGCCGCCGAGTTCCCAGTGTCCAAGCCAGAGCTGAGCGCGCTGTTCCGCAAATTCGGCCACACCAACTACCGCCCTTGCGGTGACCAACTGCTGCGCAACTTCCTCAAGGGTTTGACCCTGCGCGTACGCGGTTGAGCCCTGGCGCCGACGAATACCGTCAGCGCCCCTGATGAGCTGCTATTGCGCAACGCAATAGTGGCTCCCCAGCGAACGCCTGAAGACTAGGGTAGGCACACCCTCATCTGCTCAGGATTCGTCATGCATCCCTACTTCTCCCTGCAAGGCCGCACCGCTCTGGTGACCGGCGGCACCCGTGGCATCGGCAAGATGATCGCCAAGGCCTTTGTCGAAGCAGGTGCCCGAGTCTATATCTGCGCCCGTGATCCAGAAGCCTGCCAACAGATCGCTGAGGAACTGACAGCGTTTGGCGATTGCCGAGGGCTAGTCGCCAACCTGGCCAGCGAAGATGGCGTGCAACAACTCGCCACCACCTTGGGCTGCCAGCTTGAGTCCCTGGACATCCTGGTAAACAACGCCGGCACCACCTGGGGCGCACCACTGGAAAGCTACCCGGCCAAGGGCTGGGAAAAGGTCATGCAATTGAACGTGACTTCGGTGTTCAGCTGCATCCAGCAACTGTTACCGCTGCTGCGCAAGGCTGGCTCGGCGGACAACCCGGCACGCATCATCAACATTGGCTCGGTGGCCGCGATCTGCTCCTTTGGCGAACAGGCCTACGCCTATGGCCCGAGCAAGGCGGCGCTGCACCAGATGTCGCGGATTCTCGCCCGGGAACTGGTGGACCAGCACATCAACGTCAATGTGATTGCCCCGGGGCGCTTTCCCAGCAAGATGACCCAGCACATCGGCAACGATGAACAGGCCCTGGCCGAAGACGTGGCGCTGATCCCGATGAAACGCTGGGGCAGGGAAGAAGAAATGGCGGCCCTGGCCATCAGCCTGGCGAGCACGGCGGGGGCTTACATGACTGGGAATATCATTCCTCTGGATGGTGGATTCAGTCTCTGATCGGTGTCGTGCGCTTCGCCGGCGAGCCGGCTCCTACAGATTGCACGGGGCGTTGTAGGAGCTGGCTTGCCAGCGAACGGGTTATCATGCCCCTCCCCCATCGCCCTCGACCCCAGAACATGACCTACAGCGTTTCCCCCATCGGCTTCGTGCGTTCCTGCTTCAAGGAAAAGTTCGCCATCCCGCGCCAACCACAGCTGGCCCCGGCTGCGCGCGGGGTGCTGGAACTGCTGGCGCCCTTCGATCAGGGCGACGCCGTGCAAGGGCTGGAGCAGGTCAGCCATGTCTGGCTGCTGTTCCTGTTTCACCAAGCCCTGGAAGACAAGCCGCGGCTCAAGGTACGTCCGCCGCGCCTGGGAGGTAACAAGTCCATGGGGGTCTTCGCCACCCGAGCCACCCACAGGCCCAACGGCATTGGTCAGTCGGTGGTCAAACTGGACAAGGTCGAGGCTGGCCGCCTGTGGATTTCCGGCATCGACCTGCTGGACGGCACGCCGATCCTCGACATCAAGCCCTACGTGCCCTACGCCGACATCATTCCCACAGCGAGCAATGACATCGCCAGCGCCGCGCCACAGATCATTCCCGTGCAGTGGCAGGACAGCGCCTTGCAACAGGCTCAGATTCACGCTCAGCGCCTGCAGGAACCCTTGGTAGAGCTGATCGAGCAGTGCCTGGCTCAGGACCCCCGCCCCGCCTATCAAACGCCGACTGCGCAGCGAGAGTACGGCGCCCAGTTCTGGGATCTGGACGTGCGCTGGCACTATCCCCAACCCGGGTTGATCCGAGTACTGGAAGTCGTGCCGGCAAGCTGAGCCGCGAAAACAAAAAAGCCCGCGCTGCCTTCACAGGCAACGCGGGCTTTTCAATATGGCGGGACGCTTACTTCTCGACGAATGCGCGCTCGATCAGATAGTCGCCCGGCTCGCGCATGCGCGGCGAAACAGTCAGGCCGAAACTGTTGAGCACTTCGCTGGTTTCATCCAGCATGCTCGGGCTGCCGCACAGCATGGCGCGGTCGTCCTGCGGGTTGATCGGCGGCAGGCCGATGTCGCTGAACAGTTTGCCACTGCGCATCAGGTCGGTCAGGCGGCCTTCGTTCTCGAACGGCTCACGGGTCACGGTGGGGTAGTAGATCAACTTCTCACGCAGCGCTTCACCGAAGAACTCGTTCTGCGGCAGGTGCTCGGTGATGAACTCGCGGTAGGCGACTTCGTTGACGTAACGTACGCCGTGGCACAGGATCACTTTTTCGAAACGCTCATAGGTTTCCGGATCCTGGATCACGCTCATGAACGGCGCCAGACCGGTACCGGTGCTGAGCAGGTACAGATGCTTACCCGGCTTCAAGTCATCCAGTACCAGGGTACCGGTTGGCTTCTTGCTGATGATGATCTCGTCGCCTTCCTTCAAATGCTGCAGTTGGGAAGTCAATGGACCGTCTGGAACCTTGATGCTGAAGAACTCGAGATGCTCTTCCCAGTTCGGACTGGCAATGGAGTAAGCACGCATAAGCGGACGGCCATTGGGCTGTTGCAGGCCGATCATCACGAACTGACCGTTCTCGAAGCGCAGACCCGGATCGCGGGTGCACTTGAAGCTGAACAGAGTGTCATTCCAGTGATGAACACTGAGGACACGCTCGTGGTTCATGTTGCTCATGTACGGGGGCTCCTAGAAATTGCCTGCGCTAACCATGAGCGCAATTGCACAGCATTCTAATGGCGGCGACAATATCTGTTAACTGGATTATTAAGATAAGGGTTATCGGTTATATCGATATGCGATTTACTCTCCGTCAACTGCAAGTCTTCGTCGCCGTCGCTCAGCAAGAGAGTGTTTCTCGTGCTGCCGGGCTCTTGGCACTCTCTCAATCGGCGGCGAGTACTTCGATCACCGAACTCGAACGCCAATCCAGCTGCCAGCTGTTCGACCGGGCCGGCAAGCGCCTGAGCCTCAACGCCCTGGGTAAACAGCTTCTGCCACAGGCAGTAGCACTGCTGGACCAAACCAAGGAAATCGAGGACCTGCTCAACGGCAAGTCCGGCTTCGGCTCGCTCTCGGTAGGCGCCACCCTGACCATCGGCAATTACCTGGCAACCCTGCTGATCGGCAGCTTCATGCAGCAGCACCCGGAGAGCCAGGTGAAGCTCCATGTGCAGAACACTGCGCATATCGTGCAACAGGTGGCCCACTACGAAATTGATCTGGGTCTAATCGAGGGTGACTGCAGCCATCCGGATATCGAAGTCCAGTCCTGGGTCGAGGATGAACTGGTGGTGTTCTGCGCACCGCAGCACCCATTGGCCAAACGCGGCCACGCCACCATGGAGGAGTTGACCCACGAAGCCTGGATTCTCCGCGAACAGGGTTCCGGAACACGCCTGACCTTCGACCAGGCCATGCGTCATCATCGCAGCGCACTGAATATTCGTCTGGAGCTGGAGCACACCGAAGCCATCAAGCGCGCAGTGGAATCGGGTCTGGGGATTGGTTGCATTTCAAGACTGGCCCTGCGCGATGCGTTTCGTCGCGGCAGCCTGGTACCCGTGGAAACACCGGGCCTGGATCTGGCCCGGCAGTTCTATTTCATCTGGCACAAGCAGAAGTATCAAACTTCCGCCATGCGCGAGTTTCTCGAACTGTGTCGTTCCTTTACTGCCGGGGTGCAACGCAGCGACGAAATCGTCCTGCCGAGCATTCCCTAGATCAGAACAGGATCACCGCCCAGACAATGGTGATCATGCTCAGGGCGACAAACTGCGCCGCGCTGCCCATGTCCTTGGCATTTTTCGACAACGGGTGGCGATCCAGGGAAATACGGTCGATGGCGGCCTCCACCGCCGAGTTGAGCAACTCGACGATCAGCGCCAGCAAGCACACGGCAATCAACAGCGCGCGCTCGACTCGACTGACGTGGAGCAGGAAGCTCAGGGGAATCAGGATCACATTGAGCAGCACCAGTTGACGAAATGCCGCCTCGCCAGTGAAAGCTACGCGCAAGCCATCGAACGAATAGCCGGCGGCATTAAGGATACGTTTAAGACCGGTTTGACCTTTGAATGGCGACATAAGCTGAGCAACTGAATAAAAAGAAGTGAGGAAGCTAGTTCAACAAAAGTCAAAAAAACGTGAACAAACAGCCGTTTAATGGCTGGAAATTGACTCAAGTTGTTGCAGGAGCAGCGCCGCCTGGGTACGTGTGCGAACCCCGAGCTTGCGGAAAATCGCCGTGACGTGAGCCTTGATCGTGGCCTCCGAAACACTCAGTTCATAAGCGATCTGCTTGTTCAGCAAACCCTCGCACACCATGGTCAACACCCGGAACTGCTGGGGAGTCAGGCTTGCCAGGCCGGCGCTGGCGGCCTTGGCTTCCGCCGAGACACTGACCTCTTCGAACGCTTGCGGTGGCCACCAGACATCACCGTCGAGCACACTGCGCACGGCCTGCTGAATGACTTCCAGGGAACTGGATTTTGGAATGAAACCGCTGGCCCCGAACTCTCGGGAGCGCACCATGACGGAAGCTTCTTCCTGCGCCGACACCATCACCACCGGAATTTGCGGGTATTGCCCACGTAACAGCACCAGACCAGAAAAACCGTAGGCACCGGGCATGTTCAGGTCCAGTAGCACCAAGTCCCAGTCGGCTTTTTCAGTGAGGCGGGTTTCCAGTTCGGCGATGCTCGCTACTTCCACCAAACGCACATCGGCCCCTAGGCCCAGAGTGACAGCTTGATGCAGCGCGCTGCGAAAAAGCGGGTGGTCATCGGCAATCAGGATTTCGTATGTGGCCATTTTTTCAATGATCCTGTTTTTCATGGCAGGACTGACGCATTCAATCCTCACCAAAGCAACACAGGTGCTCGCCAGAATGCGACACCCAAAGAGCACAAACACCGCGAAAAACGCTGTTGCAAAGCACGCGGGCGCCCTAATCGGCGCCAAGCATGCCCAGCGAAGCCGGGGTGGTCAAGCTTCAAGCTTTGCGGCATCTTAGCTGGCTAACTAATAAGAGAGCCATCATGCGAAGCCAAGCCTTGCGTGCCGATGTCCTGATGCTGATTACCGCCGTTATCTGGGGTTCAGCGTTTGTCGCACAGACCTCTGGAATGGATCATATAGGTCCCTTCCTCTATTCTGGCCTGCGCTTCGCCCTGGGCTCACTTTGCCTCTTGCCCTTGGTGCTGCGCAAAACACCTGCTGAACGCCAACCCATCTCCCGCCTCAATCGCGGCCTGCTGTTGGGTGGTGTGTTTATGGGGCTGGCCTTGGCCCTGGGGATCAACCTGCAGCAAGTCGGCTTGATGTTTACCACTGTGACCAATGCCGGTTTCATCACCGGTCTCTACGTTATTGTAGTGCCGCTTCTGGGGCTGCTGATTGGTCATAAAACCGGGCTGGGCACCTGGCTCGGCGCGATATTGGCGGTGGTGGGCATGTTCCTGCTGAGCGTCAGCGACAACTTTCATGTTGCCTCGGGAGACTGGCTGCAGTTGATTGGCGCCTTTGTCTGGGGCGGGCACGTGATTCTGGTGGGTGTTTTCGCCAATCGCCATGACCCGATTCGCCTGGCCTTCCTGCAATTCGCCACCTGCTCAGTGGTGAGCCTGATCCTCGCGCTATGCTTGGAACCAATTCACTGGAACGCGATTGTCGCCGCCGGCCCGGCCATTCTCTACGGTGGCGTGGTTGCCGTCGGCATTGGCTACACCCTGCAGGTGGTTGCCCAGAAGGATGCGATTGCTTCCCACGCAGCGATCATTCTGTCCCTGGAAGCTGTGTTTGCCGCCATTGCCGGAGCCTGGCTACTGGATGAGTCGCTGCAGATGCGCGGCTACTTCGGTTGCGCACTGATGCTCTGCGGGATGCTGGTGGCCCAGCTATGGCCGCAGAAACCTCAGGCGCTGGCCAGCGCTACACAAAGGGCTTGAGCCGGGAGTGAACTTCATCATCCGGATCGATGGCCTTCTGAAACTTTGCCGATAAATAATGGGTGCTGAACACATCAAGGTAGGCATCCAGCACCTGGCTGACGTGCTCATCTCCCGCCAGCTCCAGGCATAAAGCCGCCACTTCAGCCGTGCAGAAGTGGTCATCACGCTTGGAGCGGCGCAACTTGTAGCGCGAGAGTTTCTCAGGCGACAGGCTCAGGACCGGCAAGTGCTCAAGGTAGGGACTCTTGCGAAACATCTTGCGGGCTTCGCTCCAAGTGGCGTCCAGCAGAATGAACAGTGGACGCTTGCCCTCTTCCTGCCTGACCTCACTGACCACTCGCTCGGGGGCCACGAACTCCCCCGGAAAGACGATGTAAGGCTGCCACTGCGGATCGGCAAGCAACGCCAGCAATTGCGGGTCAACCTCGGTACGCGACCAGCTAAACGCTGAAGTATCGGCAATCACATCGGCAATCAACCAACCGGTGTTGCTTGGCTTGAGCGGCTCAACATCATGCATCACCAGGCACATAGCCGAATTGGCAGTGACATGCGGCCGCCAGCTACACAGGCAATGACTGGGAATGACACGGCAACGCGGGCAACGCTCAGCCCGTGAACCACGCGCGAAAAACGGTCTGGCCACACGCTCCATACGCAGATCACGTAAACGGGAAACCGCATGACTCATTGCGGACTACGCCGGAAAAAGGCAGGAATCGACACGAAAAAAACTCGGAAGGGTAAAAAGTTGGACAAGTTTATCAGAGCTATCTGTTCAAACCTGTACCGTCTTCTTATCTCTCCCCCTATAATTCGTCGCCACTGAACGCACAGTCGAGTGGCTGGTCGAAGCATCAGTCAATGCACCAGGAGAGTTTCATGTTGCGCTTTACCATCCCTACCATCGCCCTTCTACTGGCCTTGCCCCTGGGCGCCCAGGCTGCGTCTTTGCAAGAGTTCGAGCTGAGCAAAATGCTGGAGAAGGTCGCTACGGAAAGCAACGTCGGCACTCCTCGGGAAGTCAACGAGAACATTCTCGACCAGGGTTATACCGTTGAAGGCAAAGAGCTGATTAACCACCTCAGCGTCCAGGCTGGCCACGCCGAACAGATGCGTGCCAACCCCAAGGCGGTCTATCTGCAACTGGGCGCCAGCGTCTGCCGTAATCCCAACTACCGCAAACTGATGGCCAAAGGTGCAGTCATGCGGTACGAGTTCACTGAGAACCGCACTAATCGCCCGGTAGCCTCAGCGCGCTTTAAGGAATCGGATTGCCCTGCACAGAGCCCGCAAAAGAAGAAGTGATCACGAACGGGCTGCGCGCCGCTGCTGATCATCGGCGCGCAACTCCGCCACCAGGGCCTGTAGATAACGCGAAGGCCGCTCCTCACCCGCCAATCGGCGCCGGCACTCTTCCTCCAGAGTCAAATGATTGGACACCGCAGCAGCTTGCAACAGCTGATAAAGCTGCGGGTCAATTTCCAACATGACAGTGGTCATCCATCGCCTCCATGCCCTCGGCTAGCGCCGACGAAAGCACTCTTGCCCCGTCCCGGACCTTGCTCCTGAACCAAGCGCTGTAACTTAGTAAATCAGAGTCAAAGACCGTCGCTGCGCCTTCTGACCAGCGGTGTCGAACCCAGCAAAATCATCAACCAGCGGTTGCCAGCCAAGACTTTATGGGCACATGATCAAGTCATGTCCGAAGGTTCCCACTGATTGCCCACGGGCGGTTCAGGAGGCCGTCCACCCGCGTCTTGTAGTGCGATTGTTTTCTCAATAAAGGAAAGCAGAACCTCTGTGAATGTCTCAGGCACTGCTTAGCGACTGCCGGCGGTGATTGGGTCAGCAAAGTTGCTCACGCGTTGGGCTGAGCAAACAGCGACACAGGCAGTGTCGTGGCACGTTCGAATATCTCGGGCGTGTCCAAGGTTCTGTGCAGAAGGAGAAGCTGAATGCCTTACCAATCGAATGACCTTTTAACCCGTCATTTTCAAAGCAACGGTGTCGACCTCACGAACCAGGTCGAAGAACAACTCAACCAGATTGCCCCCAACAGCCCGAATATTGCTCTTTACCGCGACATGGTCCTCACTGTCCTACGGATGGCTGAGGATGACCTCAACCGCTGGAACGCCAAGATTACCCTGCAGGCACTCCGCGAACTGGAACACGCCTTCCGGGTATTGGAACAGTTCAAGGGCCGGCGCAAGGTGACGGTTTTCGGCTCGGCGCGAACCCCAAGCGAACATCCGCTGTATGCCATGGCCAAAGAGCTGGGGGCAGCCCTGGCCCGCTCGGACCTGATGGTCATCACTGGCGCCGGCGGTGGCATCATGGCTGCCGCCCACGATGGTGCAGGCCTGGAACACAGCCTGGGCTTCAACATCACCCTGCCTTTTGAACAACATGCCAACCCCACAGTCGGCGGCACAGAGAATCTCCTGTCGTTCCACTTCTTCTTCACCCGCAAGCTGTTCTTCGTCAAGGAAGCCGATGCCCTGGTGCTCTGCCCAGGAGGTTTCGGCACCCTGGATGAAGCTCTGGAAGTACTAACGTTGATTCAGACCGGCAAAAGCCCGCTAGTACCAGTGGTGCTATTGGACGCACCGGGCGGGCAGTTCTGGCAAGGTGCCCTGGACTTCATCCACAACCAGTTGGAAGCCAATCGCTACATCCTGCCCAGCGATATGAAACTCGTTCGCCTGGTGCACAGTACCGAAGAAGCGGTGGAGGAAATCCAGCAGTTCTATGCCAACTTCCATTCCAGCCGCTGGCTGAAACAGCAGTTCGTTATCCGCATGAACTACAACCTCAATGAACAGGCGCTGGAACAGATGCAAACAGCATTCGCCGACCTGTGCCTGAGCGGTCAGTTCCAGCAACATGCCTACAGTGGTGAGGAGCATGACGAAGTGCAGTTCAGCCATCTGGCGCGGCTGTCGTTCATCTTCAACGCTAGGGACAATGGTCGCTTGCGCGAGTTGATCGACTTCATCAACCAACCGAAAAACTGGTCCAGGCCGCAACCCAAGGCAACACAGCGCGAGAGAGAAACCAGCAAAGTCAGCTGATCAAAGCCATCGCCCGCTGCATCATGCAGCGGGTACGGCATCAGTCATCCAGGTCTCGGCCACTCAACAAACGGCCAATCATGTCCATGGAGTATCCGCGGTAACTCAGAAAACGCCCTTGCTTGGCGCGCTCCCGGGCATCCACAGGAAGCTGGCCGGCAAACTTGCGCTGCCAAACATCGCGCAATTGCTCTTGCCAGTCGATGGCGCACTCACGCAAGGCGAGATCGATATCGCTGCGTTGCAAACCGCGCTGGCTGAGTTCTTCACGTATGCGCATCGGCCCATAACCTGAACGGGCACGATAGGAAACGAAGCTTTCAAGGTAACGGGATTCGGAGAGCAACCCGTCGTCCGTCAAACGGTCAAGGGCGGCTTCGATCATTTCAGGAGGGGCGCCGCGCTGACGCAGTTTACGCGTCAGCTCGACTCGACCATGCTCGCGTCGCGCGAGCAGGTCCATTGCAGTTCGCCGCACCGCGACGAGGGTATCAAGTACGGCAGTCATTGGATCGATCAGATATCGGCGTCAGCCATATCGGCCTCGGTCTCTTTGACCGACTCGGCTTTGGCGTCTGTCGAAGCTGTCAGCAGCTTGTCGCGAATCTGCTTCTCCAGCGCATTACCAATTTCCGGGTTGTCCTGCAGGAACTTCGCCGAGTTGGCCTTGCCCTGACCGATCTTGTTGCCCTGGTAGCTGTACCAGGCACCGGATTTTTCCAGGAACCCGTGAAGAACGCCCAGATCGATGATCTCGCCGTTGAGGTAGATGCCCTTGCCGTAAAGAATCTGGAACTCAGCCTGACGGAACGGCGGAGCCACCTTGTTCTTGACGATCTTGACCCGGGTTTCGCTGCCAACCACTTCGTCGCCTTCCTTCACCGCGCCAGTACGACGGATGTCCAGACGGACCGAAGCATAGAACTTCAGCGCGTTACCACCGGTGGTGGTTTCCGGGCTGCCGAACATCACGCCGATCTTCATACGAATCTGGTTGATGAAGATCACCAGGCAGTTGGCGTTCTTGATGTTCCCGGTGATTTTACGCAGCGCCTGGGACATCAGACGGGCTTGCAGGCCCACGTGCATGTCACCCATTTCGCCTTCGATTTCAGCCTTGGGTACCAGGGCCGCCACGGAGTCGATGACGATCACGTCTACCGCGTTGGAACGCACCAGCATGTCGGTGATTTCCAGTGCCTGTTCGCCAGTGTCAGGTTGGGAAACCAGCAGGTCGTCAACATTGACCCCCAGCTTGCCAGCGTATTCCGGGTCCAGCGCGTGCTCGGCGTCGACGAACGCACAGGTAGCGCCAGCTTTCTGTGCCTGGGCGATGACCGACAGGGTCAAGGTGGTTTTACCGGACGACTCAGGACCGTAGATTTCAACGATACGGCCTTTTGGCAGACCGCCAATGCCCAGAGCAATGTCCAGACCCAGAGAGCCAGTGGAAATAGCCGGGATCGCCTGACGGTCGTGATCGCCCATACGCATTACGGCACCCTTGCCGAATTGACGTTCGATCTGACCCAGGGCCGCAGCCAAGGCTTTCTTCTTGTTGTCGTCCATTAAAGTCCTCACGTAATCAATAAGGCCTGACGGCCAACACCTGTATAAGTAGCCAGTATTATTCCACAGCGTTCGAGGATCGCCTACCCCTGATTTGCGATTTCTGCCGCGGCATGTTGCAGCAACCCCTCTAGCGCGGCTTTCACCGTTTGTCGGCGGACCTCATCGCGGTTCCCCGGGAAGTGCCGGCACTCGCTGCTCAGCGTCTCTCCCGCGCCCCAGGCCAGCCAGACGGTGCCCACAGGCTTCTGTGCGGAACCGCCATCCGGCCCGGCAATACCGCTGACCGCCACGGCAAAATGCGCATGACTCTTGGCCTGGGCGCCGCGGACCATGGCCTCGACCACTTCACGGCTGACCGCACCAACAGTGCCGAACAGCTCCACCGGCACATTCAGCTGCTGGGTCTTTTGGCGGTTGGAGTAGGTCACATAACCGGCCTCGAACCAGGCCGAGCTCCCCGGAATCCGGGTGATCGCCTCCGCGATCCCACCGCCCGTACAGGATTCCGCCGTGGTGACGTGGGCATTCAGAACCTGCAGACGCCGGCCGAGTTCAGCGGCAAGCTGGGTAATTTCTTTCACGTCTCTCTCCTGATGGGGCTGGCGTGTACCTACCGTACACCAGGCGAGGTGGCTTGCAAGTGACAAGCTGTCAGGAAACCGAACGACTCTGGGCCACTGCATCAGGCGAGGAAGTCCCTGGGCAGTCCCAGCCCGTCAGTAGGTGCGGCCCCAGCAAGAAAGCTTCCGCTGCTTGCCAAGATGCCTAGACCCGCCGGAATGAATAAAGGGTATGGCCAGAACACTGTGCTTGCTCGCCCGCTCTCCCTGAGTTGTTGCCGCAGAAGATGAGACCATGTGCAAAGAGCTCCGCATGATCGCGGAGCTCCTTGCAGTTTTTAGAACACGTTGTTCCAGGTGTAGCTACCGGTTTTCCACTTGTGGTCCGGGTAGAAGACACGCGGCGGCTTGATGCTTGGGGTGTACCCGAAACGAGCCCAGATCGGCCGCTCGGTTACGATCGTGAAGCTGCCGTTTGCCTGCAGACGGATACTTGCGCCAGGGTGGCCGCCAGTGCCGCTTTGCCACACTACGGCATTGTTCGCAGCGTAGATCACCAGGTTACCGTCTTCTTGCATTACACATCGCACGCCGCCTTTGTTCTGGGTGTAAGTCGCCCAGACAACGCTGGCGTTCGGACCGTAGACCACCAGGTTGCCATCCCCCTGGAAGACCAGAGAGTGGTCGCCAGCGCCGTAAAAATGACCCGGTACCAGCTCAGTAGTACCACCGATAATCATGGCAGCCCCGACCGCCGGGGTGAACACGCGACCGTTAGGTGCATACCAGTGAGGGAGGGTGTCGACGGTTACGATGTTCCCGTCATCCTGAACCTGGGTGAACGCGCGCAGTGATGCATCTTCACGAGAGCCCATGGTTGGGTCGCTCGGAGTAGTCGACCAGATACGGCCACGCAGAGGGTCATCCAGGACGAAGCCGTAATTCATGAAGACCATCATCGGGTCCTTTTTGTTGCCCTTGCTCACATTCGTGAAGGGGGTGTTCTGGTCAGCGACCCATGCCAACTGAGCACCGTCATAGAGCGCGAGGTTGCCATCCGGCTGAAAGAGCAGCTTGAAGCGCTTGTTAGGAGACTGCAGAAACTGGTTCGGCGCCATGTAGTAGCGAGCTGGCAGTACAGAAGAACCGTTATCGGTAAAGTCGTATCGAATCCAAGCCATGTTGTTACCTATTGAGTCGAATGATTGGCCGCGGAAAATTCCGCTCTCATGTCGCTCATAGGCGATTGCCCGAGGCTCGTGGCCTTCACATGATTCAACGTCCCGCATCGGGAACATTTGATCTGGAGCTCTGTGAACTCACCCGTACGGGCGAGAAGTCGTTTGCAATGACCGCATCTGCATTCTTTTAGCATCGGCACATCCGCTTGATTATCTGCCGGCCCATGCTCCGCTTGTGGGAGCCATTGAGCGTTGGTTGGCCTGCGCGCTATCACGATCTGGCGAACAAGAAAAGGCCATCATTCTCAGTAAAGAATGGATCGATAGGCGGGCTCCAGACCCTGGATCTCGCCAGCAGACTGCTGGCTTACCACTACCGTCGTCCGTCTAGTTAGACGACAAGCATGAGCCTGTCGTTTTCAGGCTGCTGGACAATGGTCTTGAACGAGTTTTTAAGCATAAAGGGACACCGTACCGCTCTCAGTGCTGCCGCTGCGCCGCCGCGGTGCCCTGTCGCACTGCCTGAGACTCACGAACCCACTGCTGCAACGCCTTCAATTGCTCGGCATTAGCGTGGCATTCGCTGTAGTTGTCGACGACGCTGGCGGCGACGGTAGAGAGTGCAAGACCCGAGGCGGTGCCATCAGCGACGCTGGGGCCTCCGGCCACAGGCAGGTTGACGGCGCCGGCGTCGTGCACCCGGACAAAACCATCAGGCACGACACAAGCGTCATCCGCTGTTTTCGAGACATAGATAGGGACTTCCTTGGTGAGGGTGGCGCCCGCCTGGTAGACCTTGACGATGCGGTCAACGTACTCGACCACCACCTTTTCCTTGACCGTGCCCAGGGCCTGGCCTTGCTCGAAGGATTGCCTGAGACGAGTTTCATCGAGGCCCTGGTTTTTAATCCGTTCAGTGCTGGCACCGCTCACGTAGCCGAGGGCATAGAGCAACCCGGCCGCGACGGCGATGGCCAACCAACTGCGAAGGTTCATCGCGATGCTCCTTTGGCGAGATGAAGGGCAAGACCCGGTAGCGCTGCGTTCGCCCCCGAAGGGGCACCGCAGTTGATAAGGCTGGAGTGCCGACCTTTTCATCCGCACAAAATCCGAGCCTGTGGCAACGCAGAAACGCTTTCTGCCTGTCGGTCGATCCTGGCCTCAGATCGCGGGCAGACACAGCACTGCTCGTGCCCTGGCCCAGAGTTGCAGACGATCCTGCAGACCGTTCAGACCGCCGTTGATACGTCGGGTAATGCTGTTGAACTCATCGCGATCGGCCAGGGCATTAAGCCCACCGCGCTCCCAGAACCAGGCCGCCGACTCGGCGGCCCATTGCGGCTGCTCCAGCAGCTCCGGCAACTCCAGCAGGCGCTCATCGCCAAACAGCCCGAGGCTGCACTGGCGATAGTTGCTGCGTCCGGTGATCTGGATCAGCCCGCGCCCGCGATAGCGCTGGCCATCACCGTCGGCTTCCGGGGTGTTGCCCAGGCGCGCTGCCAGAGTGCCGGTGTCGTACTTGCTCAGGTACTGATCGCTACCCAGTTCACGCACGTATTGCAGTTGCCCGGATTCGTGACCGATCTGGGCGAGAAAGGCCGCCTGGCGCTTCGGCGTATCGATCTGCCGATGAGCCATGGCGGTGTTGAGTGGAGAAACAAAAACGCCCGCTTGGCGGCGGGCGTTAGGCATGATTTGTTGCAGTTGTTGTTCGGTAATCAGCATGGTCAGATTTTCGAGGTTGGATAAAAAACGCCCCATCAGTGCGGGGCGTTTACTCGCTCTGCTCAGCAACCCAGGGCGGCGCTGCAGGACGGTACCGGGCATCAGGAAAGTCAGACGACTGTGGCCAGTCGCGCAGCGCCTGCATATACACAAGCAGCGCCTTGAATTGCTCGCCATCAATACTTGTCGGAGCTTCGATTTCCAGTTGATCGCGGTGACGTTCACGCAGCCACATAAATGAAGCCAACTCGGTATCACGCCAATTGCGCTCGCTGTCCTGCGTCGCAGGCAATGGCGCTGTCGTGCTGTCGATGTAAACCTGCGCCTCCTCTTCGGACATGGGTATCAGATGGCTAGGGATAAAGTGCGCTGGGGCATCGTCATCGTAAGCATGGACCTTGTCGGTCTGGGAGTTATGGAAATATTTCATGTGCGCAGCTCCGACCATAGGGGACTAACCGGATTATTAAGAGTTACTGAATAGGTTGCACCAGCAGGGACAACAAACGTTGTGTAATACGCAATATTTGTCACAGTCACCCCCCCGCAAGTAGCAGTAACTGCGCCGGAGTTTATTGATACCTGGACCTGAATTGGACGACCCGTCGTGTTTGTGTAGACCGTGCCAGAAACGCGGCTAGCCGTGACGTTCTGCCAGGCCTGACCATCACCTAGGCCCCGTGGTCTGACTTCTAGCGCTGAAACGTTTGCAGCCAAGCCTGCGATGTCGATGTTTCCCTGATTGACCGGGGCGTTCCAGGCTTTGATGCACCACATGACCGCCAGGTTGCGCGGCCGAGCTTCCGAACCACCCGAACTCGCAATTTCGCCTAAGTAGCTGACCCTGGAACCCGCTCCTCCTGTAAGTCCCCCACCGGAGGTAATATCAGAAGAAAGAATTTTCCATCCAGCACCTGCAGTTAACCCGTGAGTATGTGCTTTGTTGTCGCTGTCCTGCCAAGTACCAATCAGCCGTCCCGCATCCACCCCCCGCCCATGATCCCAACCTGTCTCTTATACAC